>NZ_JBMPPF010000016.1:0-123635 GCF_049339385.1 Undibacterium sp. SXout7W
AACTGCTGTTGTGGAGCCTTTGTTTGCTGCTACTACTGTGTTCCAGTAGTTCAGACCTGCTGGATCAGCAGGACGATTGAAGTAAGCAACGTACAGTTGCTGGATGGCTTGATCGTAAATACCCATTAGAAGCTCCTAATAAAGTTCTGAGTTGATTAATTTGCAGTTTTACAACAATTGTAGTCTGCATTACAGCGTAACGGATGATGTCAGAAGACTTCACAAGTTTATGTGACAGACATCACAAAACAAATAATATTGACGGCAATTTTGTAAAAATCTATTACCGCCAAGTCCCACTGGATAATCCAATCCACTGTTAACTTTAGTATACCAAAAGAAGCAAGCATTATTATTGGTATATCTGCCGAATCGCGTGTGTTTACGCGGTTTTTTACGTTCTATTGATATGCGAATATTGTAGTAATTGTTTTTTAGTATTTGGTAATTACTACAATATGCATTGATCTGATTTGTCACCCATCCATACTCACCCGTCATTATGGGTAAAACGGAATATCTCTTATCAGGATGAAAATGAGGTGCAAAATAAGGGAGTACTAAGCATCACGCCAATGTGGGATATGTATGATGCTTAGAATAAATTGGCTTTGCGCCAACGGTAGCTCTCTTCATGTGAGAGCGATAACAACATTTTTGGGCAGAATTTTACTTTTTAGCCCAAACCGTTGCACCTGCTGCAAGATGCGTATCATCCAGACGGGATTTGAACAAGTATGCAGCAGCGCCACCATTTTCAGGTGTGAGCACACCTTGAACGACCATGTTTGATGTAAAAATATTGTCGTTACTGAACTGACCTTTACTATCAACGCTACCGACACTGTTTAATTTGTAAGCACCAATCGTTGTATTTAAGTCGAAATTTGTCGCAAACGTTGCTTTGGCAAAATCAACATTCAGACTCGCATTCTGAATTTGTGCAACGGTCATCAGTCCTTTGACTTCGTCTCTGACATAAGCCTCGCTGTCTTTTAATGCAAAGCCCATGGTTCCTGTGTTGGGCGGCTGCCATTCGGTATTTTTTGTTTGAAATAAAGCAAAGTTATCCAAAATGGCAATCGTTTTTGCCTCACTACTCAGCTTGACTAAATCCAGTTTGGCGGGCTGCCCCAACACTTCGGCCCAACGACCCCACATGATTTGACTTGTGCCCTGATTATTTGTATTCAGACCCGGTGCGCTGATTGCCTGTTTAATATCAGCCCCTCTTTTAGGATCAAGGTTAAGCTCATTCACTGGTGTCGATGAAATAACTGTTGAACCAGTGTTGGCCGCCTTGCTGCCTGGCTCATCTGGACGCGGTGGCGCAATCACATCAGGAGCGACGCCATTACTTTGCAAGAGCAGAGGTTTGACCTGATCTTTACTGATCTGCAGTAATTGCCCTTGCTGACGAGCAAATAATTCAGCACTCATACTTCCTTCGCATGGGCCAGTCCCCTGCGGGGAACAGCCAGGCACAAATCCACTCGCCACAACGCCTCCAGAAATTACAGCGATCCTGGATGTTTCCTGATTTGTGTACACAGTGAAATCAGTTCCACGCACACCTATCGCTGCAACTGGTGTATTAAAGCGGAAATTCTGCCTCGCCTGCTTAACGGCATCCCCAGAAATACTACGTGCAACACCATTGAGCAATTCCAGCTTAATGTGCGTATTAGCTGGTTCGCGGGTATCCACATGATAAGCAACAATACGAGCGCGGCTATTAGGGCGCAATATGAAAAAACCATTATCAATGGTTTTCAAGTACAGATAACCATCTGCACCCGTTGTCAATTCTGCTCCTTCTGCCACTGGAGAATTAAGTGCCACACTCTGACCGCCGATGTCTGCTTTGCCGGATACAAATACAATATGTCCAGCGTTATCAGCATAAGCGGAAGCCTGCAACATACCTCCCAGCAGAGCGACGCATTGAGCTAATTGTATAAGATGGCGTTTCATGGGACTTCCTTGTTTTGTGCAGCGTGGCGGATACCAATCCTATGGATCAATATTGCGATCAGCCTTCAAAAGGCAACCCTTGATCGTGGTTACCTTGGCTTACATCAATCTTCAGCAGAATCATGAAATGAGATCCACGAATATTCTGCCAATCGAATGTTCAATAACGAATTATCCTCTTTAGAGCAAATGATTATGTGATAACGATCACATTTTTTGCATTTTTAACGTAATATAGCACGAATTATTCGACATATTTCCGCAAAAAAATTAATTTCAATGCAATTAAACTCACATAAAAAATGTCATTTAGTTAAAATTTCAAAGTATCACTGTCGATACAACATACAATTACAGGCGAGTCAAATAAAGCAACGAAAAACAACTCATTCAGGCTTCTGATGCAGAAACTTTTCTTTTTACGCTATAAAAATCGTCATTCCTAATATTGATCGTCATTGATAATAAATTTAATGAAAAATTGAGCTGTTTTGACGTTTACATTACACCGGACACAGAATATCGACAGAGTTTTATCCTCTGCATGCACTAACAACTCATCATTGAATCATGATTTTTTTATCCAGGTCGCTCAATGCCCCGGTCGTGTCGAATATGGCTTGGCGCATGTTCGGTATCGCCGCTGTTTGTATCACTGCCGTGATGCAATGGTGGACGCCTGCCGTCAATACTTACCCTGGTGATGAATGGCTTCGGGATCGTTTCACCATCATGCATGCATCGGATGTACCTGAAAACCGAATTACCATGGTCGATATCGACGAAACCAGCTTGGTAAAAATCGGTCCCTGGCCTTGGCCAAGGTCTAAAATTGCCGATTTAATAGAGCATTTGCTTGGTAGTTACGGTGCCCGCGGTGTTGCACTTGATATTTTTTTCTCTGAACCAGCGGATGAGGAAGGAGATGCGCGCTTAGCAATGCTCGCACAACATGGCCCTGTTGTGATGGCCCAGGTGCTGGATTACAACCATACGCCTCTTGCCATTGGCAATCTCATCGGTGGCATTCCTGCCAACAAGCAAACAGAACACTCTGGGCCAGTCATTACGGCCAGTGGCTTTATCGGGAATCATGCAGGTTTAATCCATGCGAAACATATAGGCAATATTGGCTTTGTACCTGACGCGGATGGTGTATTAAGACACATTCCTCCAATGACAGAGTTTCATGGATTTCTTTATCCCACTTTATCAAGCGCTCTATTCAATTGTTGCGCGCACAACCCGAATACAGGCGCCACCTCACCCATAGTTGATTTATTCCATCAAAAAACAAGAAGCGATGGTTTTATGCGTGTTCCCTACCAACATCACTTATCTGCGTTTACGATTATTAAAGCGTCAGATATCCTGGAATTAAAGGCACCGTCTGTTTTTGTAAAAGACAAACTGATTATTCTAGGTTCATCGTCGCTCAATCTCAGCGATAGAGTAACAACTCCGCTATCGCCATCGACCAGTGGTTTTTTAGTTCATGCATCCGTACTGTCAGGATTGCTCGATGCACAAGCTGGGATAGCTCCTGTGAATTGGCCAGGAAAGCTGATTGCTACGCTGTTTTCTGCCTTTGTGGCTTGTATTGCCGTCTATACCTTTCCCAGATTATCGGCATTGAGCAATAGCATCATCTTAGGCGCTGCTTCTATCATCTGGCTTTTATTTGCGTATTTAATATGTCAACATGATAATTTCTTTTCACCAACAGCACCTTTGTTATCTAATTTGTTTTTATTAACAATGGCAGTTCCTTATGGCTGGCAAATAGCACAAGGAAAATCACAACGTCTATTGGGTACGTTACAACAATACGTCGCAAAGGCAGTGGTGGATGAGCTGTTGCGTAGCGACCTCAAAGATCCTTTGGCACCTCGCCAATGCTATGTAACCACGTTAATTGCAGATATGGAAGGCTATACGAGTCATGTAGGAAATTTGCCCATTGAAGATGCTGCTACACTGACGCGCGATTTTTTGAAATGTCTTACAGAACCAGTCATGGCGAAAGGGGGGACGCTGGATAAATATACCGGGGATGGATTAGTTGCCTTCTGGGGAGCACCATTACCAGTGGAAAATCATGCCGATCTGGCGCTTGATGCAGGTATAGAAATCATGAACAATTTGCGGATTTTTAATACAACAAGAAAAAATTTGGGTTTAAAACCCATCAGAGGACGCATAGGCATTGAAAGCGGTCTGGCAATGGCTGGCGATTTCGGAACCTCTTATCGTAGTATCTATACCGCAGTCGGAGATAGTGTGAATGTTGCTTCACGACTGGAAGATGCAGCCCGAAGCCTGCCTTACGATATTATCGTCGGTGAAGGCACCGTCAAGAATGCAACTCGCCACAAATTCAAATTTTTAGGGGAACGTGTATTAAAAGGCAAAGACCATCCAAGCAAATTGTTCACGCTGGAAGTAAGCGAATGACAATCTTCAACAAAATCGAGATTCCGCAAACTATCCTCCGATTACTTGGCAGTTTTATGATCTGCCTATTTTCTTCTTTGCCTGCACAAGCTCAATCATCAATGAGTGAGGAGTTATACCTTGATGCATTAAAAGCTATTCATGAACAAAGGAATCAGGATGCAAAGGAAATTCTTGGCAGATTAATCGCTATTGAACCTCAACACGCTGGTGCATTACTTGATCTGGCCATTATTCAATGTGAGTTAGGCAATACGAAAGAAGCTAATCAATTATTCAATAATATTATTGAACGTTTCTCTCCTGCCCCGGCAATTCTGGAAATCATTACGCAGCATCAAACTCAAGGCTGCAACAAAAATTCTATCAATCAAAGATTTTCTGTGTTGGTAGAACGCGGAATCGATAGCAATGTAAACCAAGGGGCAAGCAACCCCAACTTTACTCTGGGAACAGGCATTACACAGATTGATTTACAGCTGTTACCCGAATATCTTCCCAAAAAAGACCGGTTCAGTGCCATATCGATCGACTATTTACGCGAGCTATCGCCGGGCAGTACGGTTGGTTTTGCACAATTAAGGACGCGCCAATTTGATGAGCTGTCACAGTTCAACACAATGGCAATTGGCATCGGTGTAGAACATCCTCTCAAGCTGGGTGAATGGAATGTCAGCCAGACCGCTATGCTGGGAGCACTAACGCTGAACTCTCATCTGTATCAAACGCAACAGTTATTGCAAACGCGGATAATGCCTCCAATTAAACTGCCTGAGTCAATTCAGTGGAGTCTTGTTGGTGGAGTAACAAGAACACAATATCCAACCCTTGCCGGGTACGATGCGAATACGTGGGAACTCAAGAGCTTGTTGAATTATCAAAAAAATTCGTACCGTGTGTATTTCAGTACAGCCTACTTAATGGATAGAGCAAATGGAAATCGGGTCGGAGGACATCGATCCGGAAGCCTTATCAGTGTTCAAGGCCGTGGCAAAATCAACAGTGCTGTGTTCGGCGAATTAGGTTGGACATACCAACATTGGCAAAATGAGCAGGTATACTCGCCTGGCCTGATAGATCAGGCGAGAAATCAACATACAAGAACTATACGTGCCGCATTGAGTTTTCCTATAAAAGAAAACCACAGTCTTCAGCTAGAAATCAAGCAAGTCAGCAACAGGGAAAATATTTCTTTGTTCGAGTTCAATAGTAAAGTCTTGCAAGTAAGCTGGTTATGGCAAGGATTTTAGAAATCCATGAAGCCATCGCCATTATTTTTGTCTAAATATGATATGTCACTTGAAATAACAATCTTTATCATTACGTTTACTGCCATCTGCCTAGGTTGTCTTGTCCCCGCAAGCTGGCTTCCCCCTTTACGTAATGATAAGTGGATGCATTTTATTGCGTTTGCGGTCTTATCAATCATGGCAAAAGTAATGACTAGCACCAATGCAGAGCTTGTCACTTGGTTTTGCGGCCTGTTATTGGCCGGACTATTGATCGAGATTTTGCAACACTGGGTTCCTGGAAGAAGTTTTTGCTGGCGTGACATGGCAGCAAATACAGCAGGGGTAGGACTTATTGCATTTGTCTCGTTATTTATTTAAATAGAACTAACGGAAAACCGTCTCAGCGGCATTATTGCTCCCTTTTTTGCACGCCATACTGCCTTCGACGCGATGCCTTTCCGGAACAATTTTGGGTCAGTCCAATCAACTTTTAACTTAATTTTATCTATATTTGTTAGCCAATGACTGTGTCAAATAACATTGCTGTTATCACGAATAAGGCGTCTGCAATTGAACCAGCGGCTGTCTCCAACACGCCCGAACAAATTCAGGTAAAGGTACAAATACAGACAAAAGTTCATTTAAAAGTTAATCAGATTACGGTACATCTTCGCAAAATACCCCTTTTTGCTCATTTGACTGAGGAGGAAATGCAAAAGGTCAAAGCAGAGCTTCGTTTCAAACAATTTAATCGTCGAGATGTCGTGCTTCAGAAAGGTGGTCTTGGCGATAGCCTTCTTTTTTTACTGTCTGGACAATTACAAGTAGTCGACGTCACTGAAGATGGAAGAGCCATTGGCTTACGTATGCTGAATGAAGGTGATTTTTTTGGTGAAATTGCGATCATCAATGATTCAACACGTTCAGCCTCAGTTGTTGCTTTAAGTAACGTACTGGTTGCTTTTTTACCTAGTGCAACTGCATTACATCTATTTGCGCATTCACCAACTGTTGCCAATATGATTCTCCGACATCTCGCAGGAAAAATTCAGCGCGACTCGGAATTTCGTGCATTACTGAGCATCAATAATACCTCGCGCAGAATTTATGCATTCATCGAACTTTCCAAAAAATCTGTTCCTGGCAACTTACAAATTGTGGAAAATTTACCTACACATCAGGATATCGCGATGATGATTAATACCAGCCGAGAAACAGTTACCCGCGCTTTGCTCAATTTAGCTCAACAAGGCATTGTCGAAAAAGATCTCCACAGATTAATTATTCGCAAACCAGAAGAATTACAAAAATTAGCGTTGGGCAATTAAAAACACATACATGTTTAAGAAAAAAATTGGTGCTTAATTTTTTTCTATTTGTAAACTTGCTTGCCTTAACGATATTAGCTGATAGTATTGTTTCCCCTGTTCTGTTGAGTTGTGATAATGGTCGTCAGTGCAAACTTGATTTCCCTGACCCATCTTTTTGAAATGTATTTTGAAAGTTATTAATGTTACTCCAACCAGTCATTTTATCGGGAGGATCCGGTACCCGCTTATGGCCGTTATCGCGCGAAAAGCATCCTAAACAGCTTCTCGCCCTGATAGGTGACGAAACAATGCTGCAGGCTACGGCAACTCGCATACAAGATTTTGATGGTGCGTTGTCAGTCGCAGAAACGTTAATCGTTGTTTGTAACGAAGAATATCGTTTTATCACTGCCGAGCAGTTACGTGCTATCGGCTTTCATCAATCAACATTGATACTAGAGCCTATTGGGCGAAATACAGCTCCGGCATTGACACTGGCAGCGTTGGAGTCAATTCGTCACAATGACGATGCGATGTTACTGATTATGCCGGCAGATCATGTCATTGCTGATGTTACGGCATTTCATGCAGCAATACGTAGCGGATTGCCGGAGGCAATGAAGGGTGCCATGATCACGTTCGGTATCGTACCGAATCGTCCTGAAACTGGTTATGGTTACATACAAGTTGGTGAAATAGTAGGCGACTCTGCCGTCCGGGATTTGTGTGCATTTGTAGAAAAACCTGCACTATCTACTGCTCAACGGTATCTCGAAGATGGAAATTATCTTTGGAACAGTGGAATTTTCATGTTGCGGGCTAGTTCGTGGCTTAAAGCAATTGAGCACTTCAATCCAGCCATGTTCAACGCGTGTACTCAGGCTATGCAAGAAGCAAAAGTTGACTGTGATTTCGTACGTATTAATCCATCCGCATTTCTGAAGTGCCCGTCAGATTCTATTGACTACGCTGTCATGGAGAAACTGTCCACATCACCAGAATTAGGTCTTAACGGTCGTGTCGTACCACTGAATGCGGGCTGGTCGGATGTCGGCGCCTGGGATGCAGTCTGGCAAGTGTCGGATAAGGATCGCGATGGCAATTCAGTACATGGACAGGTCATGATGGAAGACTCTCGCGATTGTCTGGTCATCTCAGACAGTCGATTAGTCACATGTCTGGGTATGGAAAATGCGATTGTGATTGAAACAGCAGATGCCGTTTTAGTGACAAACAAAGAAAACACACAAAATATCAAACTGATTGTCAATCGCTTAAAGGAAAACAAATATCCCCAGACAGACAATCATCGCAAAGTATATCGACCATGGGGACACTATGATTCCATCGATAGTGGTGAACATTTCCAGGTTAAACGTATTGTTGTCACTCCCGGCGGGCGATTATCAATGCAAATGCATCACCATCGTGCAGAACACTGGATTGTGGTCAGCGGTACTGCAGTTGTCACCCGCGGAGATGAGATACTTACATTGACAGCCAATCAATCCACTTATATTCCACTTGGCGTCAAACACCGCTTGGAAAATCACGGAACAGTTGATCTGGAATTGATTGAGGTGCAATCAGGGTCCTATCTGGGTGAGGATGACATCGTAAGATTTGATGATATCTATGGTCGTACATCCAACTAAATCAGCTTCATTCTTCGTTGGACAATAATCACGAACCCTATTCATTCACGAGAATATAATAAGCGCCTTTTCGCGAGACAAAGGCGCTTTTCTCCTTAACAATGACCTTTATTCGTATGAAATTTCACACTCAACTCTCATCATTATGCAACTACTCCGCAGCATAATTTCACGTACACCGCTACGTGGTTTATGGACTTACCGCGGCTTTATATTCGGCAGTGTTAAAAGAGAGTTTAAAGCAAAATATGGTAATGCTGTATTAGGCGCAGCATGGACTGTGCTGAATCCATTAGCAATGATTTTGGTATATACCATTATTTTTTCCAGAATCATGCATAGCAGGCTACCAGGTGTAGATTCGACTTATGGATACAGTATTTATCTATGCGCAGGTATTCTGACCTGGGGATTATTCGCGGAGATTATGAACCGTGGCCAAAATATGTTTTTGGAAAATGCGAATTTAATAAAAAAAATAAGCTTTCCCCGTATTTGTCTTCCTCTGATTGTTGTATTGAACTCAAGTCTTAATTTTGCGATTATTTTTGGCTTATTTATTTTTTTCCTGATCTTCTCTGGCAATTTTCCGGGCTTAGTATTTTTTTCGTTTATTCCGATTATCGTACTGGAAGTGATATTTGCCATCAGCCTGGCAATGATTGTTGGCATACTCAATGTGTTTTTCCGTGATGTTGGTCAATTCGCAGGTATCGTGATTCAATTTTGGTTCTGGCTTACACCAATTGTATATCCAGCTTCTATTTTGCCCGACTCTGTACGTCAGCTCCTTGTATATAACCCCATGGCACAAATTATTCAGTCGTATCAGACGATTTTGGTTAATGGTGAGCAGCCTGTGTGGCTCAATTTGTTGCCAACGCTGTTACTTAGTATATTTATATGCATACTCGCGATTTATCTATTCAGAAAACGTGCTGGCGAAATGGTGGATGAACTCTGATGGGAAGCATACTGGTTAATCATGTAGGTAAGGCTTACAAACAATATCCAAAACGTTGGTCCCGAATGGCAGAGTGGGTGCTTCCATTTTTAGGCTTACAACATCAATTGAAATGGGTATTAAAAGATATCAATTTTCAGATTGCGGCGGGAGAGGCCGTTGGTATTATCGGTATTAATGGTGCCGGAAAAAGCACTCTCCTTAAGCTGATAACAGGAACTACGCAGCCAAGCACGGGCGACATTGTCACGCATGGACGGGTTGCAGCATTACTTGAATTAGGAATGGGCTTTCACCCGGATGCCAGCGGACGTGACAATGTTTTAATGGCTGGGCAATTGATGGGGCTATCAAGAGACGATGTCTATGCGCTCATGCCACAAATTGAGGCTTTTGCCGAAATTGGTGAGTACATAGACTCCCCAGTACGGGTCTACTCCAGCGGCATGCAGATGCGACTTGCATTCAGTGTCGCAACATGCGTCAGACCTGATATTTTGATAGTCGATGAAGCATTAGCTGTTGGTGATGTCTTCTTTCAACAAAAATGCTTTGAAAGAATTACTCAGTTCACAAAGGAAGGAACCACCCTGCTCTTTGTCTCACATAGTACAGGTACTGTTTTAAATACCTGCACTCGCTGCTTATTTATTAAAGAAGGTAGTCTTGCGTTTGACGGGTCTGCGAAAGAAGCGATTGATTTATATCAGGCAGAACTCTTAAGCAAACTGGATAAAGCAAAAATTCCTCTGCAAATTCATCAGAATAATACCGAGCCCTCTGACTCAGACGCGTTATTGCAAGATCAACAGGAAATTGTTTTATTCGAAAGTCCTGCATTAGAGGGGAAAACGGGCAGCATCTCTACAGATAAAGCAGATTGCATTGGAGTCCGTTTTATCGAACAAAACGGTCGCACTATGTATAGCATGATTGCGGATAGCGAGGTTACCTTACGACTAGACTTCCGGATCAAAGAAAAGCTGGATGATCCACATGCGGGCTTTAAAATACGCAATCGCTTTGGCGTTGTTTTATTTGAAACCAATACCTATTGCATGCAAAAATCTTTAGGTAGCGCAGAAAAAAATAGTATTTTGTCAGTACAATTTTCTTTCAACCTCAGCATTTTCCCAGATGAATATACGATTACCATCGGTTTAGCAAATGGTGGCTATGGTGAAGGTTCGTTTAAAGAAGTGATTGTGCATTTACATGAAGTTACAGCTTTTGTAGTTTTACCTAACCCAGCGGCAATTACATGGGCCGGGCTCACTAATTTACAGCCAAATCTTCATTTTGAAAAAATAGAGTCATTCACTTAACTTTAAGTCGTTCCGTTTTGTAGTAACAGCATTATTTACAAAAAAGTCGACAATACGATTGATCAATGCTGACTCTTTTGAAGTGAACGGAACAAGAATGATTTCTATAGCAATACAAACCTTGGTTCAACGCCAACTTTATTTAGGCACATCAACAATATGACTTTTATTTCTTACTCTCAAAATTTTGAAGATGTGTTGTTGTGGCGAGCACTAGGTCACCTGCCAAAAGGTTTTTATATTGATGTAGGCGCCAATGACCCAGTAGAACACTCTGTTACTAAAGCATTTTATGATGCGGGCTGGAGCGGTATCAACATAGAACCCTTGCCGCGATTCCAAAAAGCATTTGTAAACCAGCGGCCAAGAGATATTAATTTAGCAATTGCCGCCGGTGCGACGGAGGCCGATATTACTTTGTTCGACGTTCCATCAGTGAACGGCTGGGCATCCAATGATCCTGATGTCGCAAAAAATCATCAATCTGAAGGATTTGAAATCATCGAGCTGAAAGTACCGCAGTCAACGTTGAATCATATCTGCAGCCAATATGTAACTGGTGATATTCACTTTTTAAAAATTGATGTAGAAGGATTTGAAGGTGAAGTACTGCGTGGACTAGATTTGAGCAAATGGCGACCATGGATACTGATCGTGGAAGCGACAATGCCAAATAGCCGGATCACCAATCACGAAACATGGGAGCATCTGGTTGTACCGCATGCGTATCAGTTCGCATATTTTGACGGGTTAAATCGCTATTACGTTGCGAATGAACATGCAGAATTAGTCGAAAAACTCTCTGTACAAGCAAATGTATTTGATGATTTTATCTCTACCCATCTGGATAAAGCATGGGCAAATGCAAGTAGTGCTATAGAAAGAGCCAATCGTGCAGAAGCGCAATCACTTGAAGCACTTGCTTATTTTTTAGAAGAACATCGTAATGAAAAAATGAGTAATGAACTGAAAATTGCCGAATATCAACAACAAATCGCCACACTAACCACTCAACTGACTGCGCTATATGCTAGCAGTTCATGGCGAATCACGCGCCCTTTACGCTGGTTTTTCAGGAAGCTTGCAAGTTCTCGTGATGCCAAGATGCATTCAAACCGATCTTCTTAAAAAAACCACTTCTGCGTAACATACCGGCAACACAAGAATGTTACCTTAGCTATAACAAATAAAATGCTGAACAGCCGAAATTACCGACATTTGTACAACTATGCGTATTGTTATTGATTTACAACATTTTCAGAGTAAAGCAAAAATTGATCTGACAGAAATGCGGTCAATAACACAATTAATCGCACACTTATCGATTTCTAATGACGTATTGATTGTACTCAACAGCTATTTTGGCGATGCTATTAGTTCAATTCGTCAAGTATTTAAAAAAATTATTCCAGATAAAAAAATTGTTGTATTTGATGTGCCAGATTTTTCTGAAAATACAAACAATTTAGTAATGGCCGGCTCGTGGAAGCGACAAGCTGCTGAAAATATCCGCTCCGGTTTTCTTGCGTCACTTAGTCCCGATATCGTTTTCGCACCTTATCTGTTAGAAGCAGAAAATCAAAACGTCATACGCGCTATCGTGCCCGCACTGAGCCAATATGAAACTGTCTTTTTAGTCAGTGACGCAATTATTCCCTTATTATCGAAGCAAGATGAACGATTTTACCGATTACAATTTAATCTGAATCAAGCTTCACTGATTCTAACAACGTCTGAAAAAACTCGCGATAAACTTGCCCAAATTACCCAACGCTATCCCCAATATATAACGTTATCTGATCACTCTCAATTTATCTCCGTTTTTTCAGAAATACTACCTCAACATCTTCCGCGCAAACCGCCGCGCCGGAAGGAAAAACTCGCATTTATCTCCCCTCTTCCTCCAGAACGCTCTGGCATTGCAGATTACAGCGCAGAGTTATTAAGAGAGCTGGTAATTTACTACGATGTTGAACTGATACTTGATCAAGTTTTGGTCTCCGATCCCTGGATACAGTCAAACCTCAGGATGAGGAGTATTGAATGGTTCAAAAAAAATGCGGATGAATTTGAACACGTGCTGTACCAAATCGGTAATTCCCCGGCTCATAAACACATGTTTGAACTACTGGAGCAACATCCGGGAGTTGTCGTGCTTCATGATTTTTTTCTGGCAAATGTCATCGATTACCTTGATCATTATGATAAGAAAAAAGATGCATTTAGTAACGCCTTATATTATTCCCACGGATTGCAAGCGCTGCTTGATCAAAAAAATATAGGCAAGACAGAAACCATATGGAAATATCCATGCAATAAAAAAGTCCTGGATAAGGCCAAGGGAATCATTGTTCATTCAAATTTCCCCCGAAAATTAGCTGAGCAGTGGTACGGGAATCATTACGCAGACGCATGGATAACGATTCCGTTATTGAGAGGTGAGCGTAATCATGTATTAATGCGCAAAACAGCTCGTGACGTTTTACATATTAATAATTCCGATTTTCTTGTCTGCTCGTTCGGCCTGATGGGATTTACAAAATGCAACGAGGAACTCCTGGATGCATGGCTTGCCTCTTCTTTAGCGAAAGACCCTCATTGCAAGTTAGTCTTTGTCGGAGCAAATGATGGCGGAAGTTACGGAGAGCGAATCGCAAGCAAAATTAACTCTTATCATGCAGAAGACAATATCACCATCACCGGTTTTGTAACGCATGAGATTTATTCCAGTTATCTGATTGCTGCTGATGCAGCAGTACAGTTACGAACACAGACACGCGGTGAAACCTCGGCTTCGGTTTTGGATTGTTTACTCCATGGATTACCAACGATCGTTAATGCACACGGTTCAATGGATGAACTGCCAGAGGACATTCTCATTAAACTTGAAGATACATTTTCAACTGAAAGTTTAAGCACTGCTCTAGAAAACCTGCGAAATAATCCTGTTGTAAGAAAACAATTATCTTTCAAAGCCAGTTCTTATATTCAATCACAACACTCACCTAAACAAATTGGTGCACAGTATTATGAAGCGATAGAGCATTTTCATACAGTTAGCCAATATCGCTATCAACAACAAGTCATAAAAAATATCAGCTTGATAGGCGCTCCATCAGATCAGGAATGGTCAGAGGCTACATCCGCCATTGCAAAAAATCATCCTGAGACAAACTCTCGACAGCTATTAATAGACATTACAGCCTTAGTCCAAACTGATCTGAAAACAGGCATACAACGTGTTGTTCGCAGCATTATCCTTGCACTGCTACATAAACCACCACGTGGCTATCGTATTGAGCCTGTGTACAGCATGAATGGTAGTTCTTCATATTATTACGCGCGTACATATCTACAAAATTGGCTAGGTTGCCCTATTCCTGGCAATGAAGATGCTCAAGTAGAAATTCACCAGGATGACATATTTCTTGGACTAGATTTGCTTATCAGCCGTACAAAAGAAAATCGTGACGTGTTGCAACAATATAAAAATCATGGCGCGCACATTTACTTTGTTGTCTACGATCTATTACCTGTATTAAAACCTGAATCGTTTCCGGCAGGAACTGACATTGAATTTCACACATGGCTTCATACTGTCACCCATATTTCTGATGGACTGGTCTGCATTTCCAAATCTGTGCTCGATGAAGTGCTGCAGTGGACTCAACTGCATCAACCCAAGCGTGCTGATGCTATTAAACTGGGATACTTTCACCTGGGTGCAGATATTAATGCAAGCAGTCCCAGTTCCGGCCTGACACCAGACGCGGATAAAACCTTACATATTGTCCGTTCTAGACCAAGTATGCTCATGGTTGGCACTATCGAACCAAGAAAAGGACATCGGCAAACGCTCGATGCATTTGAATTACTATGGGCTCAGGGAATTGAGGTTAATTTAGTTATTATAGGTAAACAAGGCTGGATGATTGACGATCTGGCTCAACGCCTTCTTACTCATCCAGAAGCAGGAAAACGGCTGGTTTGGCTACAAAATGCCTCAGATGAAATGCTTTTATCACTGTATCAAGCATCCTCTGCGCTGATCGCCGCATCAGAGGGAGAGGGATTTGGATTGCCATTAATTGAGGCTGCACAACATAAGCTACCAATTATTGCAAGGGACTTACCTGTTTTTAAAGAAGTAATGGGTATACATGCGCATTATTTCCATGGTCTATCAGGCAATGCCTTGGCTGAGGGCATAACAACATGGTTAAGCTTACAAGAGCGTCAAAGTGTTCCGCAATCTGAAAAAATAAGCTGGCTAACCTGGGAAGAAAGTGCAGTACAACTATTGAACTGTATCGTAGATCAACAATGGCCTGAAGAATTTACTTCAACACAATATTCTGACGACGACGAAACTGCACAGATAAAGCAGGATGTCACCTAAAAATCCCGTTATGCTTAGTACCAACTTACATTATTCAGATCGCGAGTATTTCATTAGTTCATTCACAATGACGACCTAACTCTTGGCTTGAACTTCCTGATATAAGCGAGAATAATTCGCAGACATTTTTTCCGCAGTAAATAATTCCTGATAGCGCTGCTCCGCATGTTTACCCATTTCAGCGACTATCATGGGATGATCAAGCAGGTATTGCATCGCAGTCCGTAGCTCCACAGGACTGTTTGGCGGAACCGTCAAGCCCGTTTGATTGGCGATATTAATATACGTAGTTCCAGTTCCTATTTCACTGGAAATCATCGCCTTACCAAACATTGCTCCTTCCAACAAAGAAATCCCAAAAGCTTCTGACCGTAGATGCGATGGAAAAACAAAGGCATAACATAAAGTCAGCAAGGCGACTTTGTCAGGTTCCGGCAAAGCACCAAGAAAATGAACATTGCTCAGTCCAAGCGCCAGTGCCTGACGTTTCAGCTCCGTCTCTTCTGGCCCGTCACCAACAATCACGACGGGGAAATTCGTCCCGGCCACGGCTTCCAGCAAGATATGCAAGCCTTTGTAATAGCGCAGCATACCGACAAACAGAAAAAAGCGGTCACCTACTTTTTGTCGCCAGTGATTTAACAGGTCAACAGACGGAACAGGATAAATGCTCTTATCGAGGCCATAAGTAATAATCTCTGTTTTATCTTTGTATTGCTCCAGTACCGGACTGGTTGCCAGATAATTGGGCGACGTGGCGACGATACGACTGACGCTCTTCAGGAAGCAATGTTTGAGTGGCGCATATAGTCTGAGCAGATTTTTCTGACGGACAATGTCGGAGTGATAGGTGACGACCGATGGTTTGCGGATCTGACAAGCGAAATGGGCCAGATCCATAAATGGCCAGGGAAAGTGGTAATGCACAACATCAGCCTGTGCTGCCAATGCCTTGAATTTTGATAAAGCGCTCCATGAAAAACCAGTCGAGGCGATCTCAAAATTCAGTCGGGCACGATGTACATGATGACCTTCAAATTCGATCAGGGGATTGGCTGTATCTCGTGTCAGGGTCAGGACGGTGTTATCAATGCCAAGGCGGGTGGTTCCCACCGCCATCTGTCGAATCACCTGCTCTACACCGCCAAAACTGTCGGGATAGTAAGTACGGTAAAAATGCAGAACTTTCATACTCTGCACTTTCTCATCGGGTTCTCACGGTCTTGTATGCCGCGACTGTGTTTTGTACACAGGCATCCCAAGTCAGTTCGGCAGCGCGCTGTCTGCCACGTACGATCGCCTGGTGCCGCCATTGATCGTCTTCCAGCGCTTGCAATAATCCCTGATGAATCGCATCCACATCTCCGGGTTGCACCAGCATCGCGGCACCATCTGCCACTTCTGGCATGGAGGAACAGTCAGACGTGAGTACAGGAACACCGCTCGCCATTGCTTCGGCAATTGGCAGGCCAAAACCTTCGTACCATGATGGATAGGTGAATAAGCGACAGCCAGCATAGAGGGCGGGCAGGAATTGCTGATCGACAAATCCAAGATAGCGCAGCCAGCCTTCGCGGGTAGCACGCTCAATATCGTCATGGATGTCCTGACTTTGCCAGCCCTCGCCGCCGACCAGTACTAGTGGCCAGTAATGGCGCATATGTTCTGGTAAGGCACGATATGCAGCCAGTAAATTGGTCAGATTCTTACGCGGCTCTATGGTGGAGACAAAAAAACTGTATCCATTCGGGCGCAGGCCAAAGCGCGCCAGCACTGGTGCCAGATCGGCTTCGGAATAAGGCTGATATACGTCATCGACACCAAGTAAAACTGCCTGCACCCGTTCTGGCGGCAAATTGAACTCTTGCATCACTTCAAGACGAGTTGCCAGAGAATCTGTCAGTACCAGCTGCGCACGATCTATCGCTTCAGGAATCGCGACGCGCATACGATCAATACGCGCCTTAGGATGCCATTGTGGATAACGGTAAATCGACAGATCATGCACCGTGACGACGCTGGGCAGGCGGGTCTTGGGAGCAAAGTAATTGGGACCGTGAAAAATACCGTTTTGTACGCTGTTGAGCTGGTGTCCGGCAATCAGAGGAATCAGTTTATTGTAAACTTTACCAACAATCGATAAACGCCCTAGTTGTTGGCGTATCTTGCCTTTGTAGTTGAGCTTGGGCGCTTCCGGCACGGACGGTAAAGACGGCACCGAAGCGACAGACGTGGCCTCCGAAGCAGAAGACGGAGCAAAGCCTGACAGCGCTGTGGGCACGAGCGATGGCTGCACTTCAATGTTGGGCAAATCACGCCATAAACCATCTGATAAATAGCGGACACTGTCTATATCCGGATGCAGGGGCAAGCGGGTCGCCAGTTCCCATGCATAACGTCCAATACCGGCCAGAGGCGGGTGAATTGCCTCAATCGACAGAACTACATTCATACAGTTTCCTCATGCCGTAGCATCCAGGTCAGGGTATCGAGTAAAGAAATAGTGGGTAATTCGCCAATGGTAGCGTGTAACAGCGACGGGTTACCCATCAGACGATGCACTTCGTTGGCACGCACAAACGCTGGATTAACGCTCACATCCATCGGATAGCCAGCAATCTGTGCGGCCATCTCCAAGACCTCACGCAGGCTGTACGCAGTGCCGGAACAGATGTTGAAAGTGCGACCAGCCGGCGCCTGTTGCAATAAGCGCAGGTAAGCGCGTGCAACAGTACGTACATCCGAAAAATCACGGGCCACGTCAAGATTGCCTAACTCGATCTGCCTGAGGCCGCGACGATAATGGCTGACGATTTTCGGTAGCAGGAAATTCTCTGCCTGGCCGACGCCGGTGTAATTGAATGGACGGGTGACGATGATGGGTAATTTATCCATCCACAGACGTGCCACGTGTTCCATCGCCAGCTTGCTGACCGCGTAATCATTGGCTGGCATGGCGGGTTCGGTTTCAGCGATCACTTCTGTGCTGGTATTGCCATAGATGTTGGCACTGCTGGCAACCAATACCGCCGAAGGACGATGTGATATCGATGGCGATGCGGCTGCTTCAAGCACATTGCGGGTACCAACCACATTGACGCGGTAAATGGCTTCGGCATCACCATGTGCGACAAAGGAGATCGCCGCCAGATGGGCAATCACATCCGGCTGCACCTCTGCCATGATTTCCTGCAGACGATGGCGATCCGATAAATCCACGCCGTAAATGCCGTCACCTTGCGCTTCTGCGCCGTGAGCAGTACCAAATACCTGATAACCGGCAGCCTCAAGCTCTTGTGCCAGATAGCGACCAGTAAAACCCCGGATACCGGTAATCAGCGCCCTTTGCTTGCCTGACATGTCAGAACGATGCGCCGTCAGTGTTGCGACGCAGATCGGCATCCACCATCATCTGGCACAATTCTTCCAGCGTCGTTTCAGGCTCCCAGCCCAACACGTTTTTGGCTTTCTCAGGATTACCGATCAATAACTCAACTTCTGCTGGACGATAGAATTTTGGATTGACACGTACCAGCAACTTGCCGGTTCTAGCACAAACTGCTGTTTCATTTTCAGCTTCGCCTTGCCACTGCAAACCAATACCTGCTGCCTTGAATGCCATGGTGACAAAATCGCGGACGGTTTCTGTGCGGTTAGTAGCCAGTACGAACGTATCTGGTTCATCGGCCTGCAACATGCGCCACATGCCTTCGACGTACTCCTTGGCAAAGCCCCAGTCACGTTTGGCATCCATATTGCCCAACTCCAGCACATCGAGCTTGCCCAGTTTGATTTTGGCAACAGAGTCAGTGATCTTGCGAGTCACAAATTCACGCCCACGCAGTGGGGATTCATGATTGAACAAAATACCGCTGCAACCAAAAATTCCGTAAGATTCACGATAGTTAATCGTCATCCAGTGTGCATACAATTTAGCCACGCCGTAGGGACTACGTGGGTAAAACGGTGTGGATTCGATTTGCGGTACGGCCTGCACCTTACCAAACATTTCGGAGGTCGATGCCTGATAAAAACGGATATCTTTATTGACGATGCGAATGGCTTCCAGCAAATTGAGCGCGCCAAGACCGGTAATTTCGGCAGTCGTTGCCGGTTGATCGAAGGAGACACCAACAAAGCTCTGCGCAGCCAGGTTATAGACTTCGGTCACACCGGTGTTTTGCAATAAACGTATGCTGGAGGACAAATCCGTCAGATCATACTCAACGAGCTGCAAAGAAGGATGATTGGCAATACCAAGTTCTTCGATGCGCCAGAAATTGACAGAACTGGTACGGCGATAGGTACCATAGACGGTATAACCTTTGCCCAGCAACAACTCTGCAAGATAAGCGCCGTCCTGACCGGTAATGCCGGTAATTAATGCTTTTTTACTCATTCAACAAAACCTCTTCGCCGCAGCGAATATTTAAAATTTTTGATGTTGCAATAGGGGAAAATCCACCAAACCAATTTGTGGTCAAGATTGCATTGTATATAAGTGTCACAGTATACAGTGAGCGCTCTGTGCACTGCGGAAAAATAATGCAACTGTCTGTGAAATATTTCTCTTATGTCAACAATTAATCTCTAAACGGCTCCGTACCGCTGACGATAGGCAGCGACAGCATCCCGATACTGCGTCAGTCTTTCATCGGTTGTTGCAGTTGACAGGTAGCTAAACAGATCATTCAGATTAGCAATGGAGATGACTGGCATACCATAGGTCTGGCTGACATCCTGCACTGCAGAGTGTGCAGAAAGAGCGTCATCTTTACCAGAACGTTCCATCCTATCGAGTGCAATCAGTACTGCTGCGGGCGTTGCACCAGCAGCGCGGATCAGCTCTACTGATTCACGTACCGATGTCCCGGCAGAAATCACATCATCAATGATTACCACCTTGCCTTGCAGTGCAGCGCCGACAATGGTGCCGCCTTCGCCGTGGTCTTTCGCTTCTTTACGGTTATACGCAAATGGTACATTGCGGCCTTTTTGTGCCAGCGCCACTGCGGTGGCGGATGCCAGCGTAATACCCTTGTAGGCGGGGCCAAACAGCATGTCGAATTCGATACCGGAATCAAGCAAGGTCTGCGCATAGAATTCAGCAATGCGTCCAAGATTGGCGCCATCATTGAACAGGCCTGCATTAAAAAAATACGGTGACTGGCGCCCTGCCTTGGTCAGGAAATCGCCAAAGCGGATAACGCCGGCTTCTACCGAAAACTGTATAAAATCTTGTTTTAAATCATTCAAAATCAGCTCTTTTCCACTCAAAAATGGGAATCTTATATCCTGAAATTTATTGCAATCATTTCAGTTCACTCGTCAGTATAAACTATCATTCATCGTGTTCTACATTTAGCTTCAGTGTAGTATTACCCAATTTTCTTCCTGCCTCCCGAACTTGCCAATCATTAATAATATGACCAAAATCATTTCCGCCAACCTGAACGGCATACGCTCTGCTGCCAAGAAAGGTTTTTTTGAATGGATGCAACAGGAAAATCCTGATGTTGTCTGCGTGCAGGAATTGAAAGCGCAGGCTGGGGATATGTCAGCTGATTTTTTACAGCCGCAGGGATATCACGGACATTTTCATTATGCTGAAAAAAAAGGATATTCCGGCGCAGGTGTCTACAGTAAGAAAAAACCCGATGCCGTGCATATCGGTTTTGGCAGCGGAGAATTTGATGCCGAAGGGCGTTATGTACGCTGCGATTTTGATGATGTATCTGTCATTTCAGTATATTGCCCTTCCGGCTCTTCGTCTCCGGAACGGCAGGAAGCTAAATTTCGCTTTATGGAAGAGTTTTACCCGCACCTTGCAGGACTGATCTCTGAGGGACGTGAGCTGGTGATCTGTGGCGATTGGAATATTGCCCATAAAGAAATTGATCTGAAAAATTGGAAAAGTAATCAGAAAAACTCCGGCTTTTTGCCAGAAGAGCGAGCATGGATGTCGCGCTTGTTTGATGAGCAGGGATGGGTTGATGTCTATCGTCGCCTGCATCCGGACACCACCGGAGAAGCTTATACCTGGTGGAGTAACCGGGGTCAGGCATGGGCGAATAATGTCGGTTGGCGGATTGACTACCATGTTGCCACGCCTGGCATTGCCAGCAGAGCGCAGACTGCCCATATTTATAAGGAACAACGCTTTTCCGACCATTCCCCGCTGATCATCAGCTATCTTTGATGATGGTTCATTCCCACGCCTTCCAGATATTCCTCCCTCCGGAAAGTAGTCTGGCAGGCGTGGTGACATTAAATGCGGCGATGACGATCAAGCGCAAGACCTTGATTCGACATCAACTGATGCAAGCTGCTAATACCAAGACAACCAAGACATCATCGTCACGCCGTGCCAGCTCGTTGCGTTTGCATCCTGTTCCCTGAAAATTGCACTTCATCCATCTGAAACTGCAACTTAATTCTTTGCTACTTGTCTTAATGACCTCGTAACGGAATACTGCATTCTCCGTTCCCTCCCATTTGTTTCATCAGCGCAAGAGATATCTTATGTTACCTAAAACACTCGTGGTGCTTACCATTGCTATTGCCTTTGCTGTGACAGCTTGCAGCAGTCATAAGGATGCTGGCGATACCAACAAAAGCAGCAACGCCGGGCAAGGCAGCGACAAAAAAGACAATAACGCACCAAAGACATTACTGGTGGCGCCAGAGGATGTGATGACCGTGCAAAGTAATGCGCTGGCCTCCGGCCCAGTGATTACGGGGTCAATACAGCCTGAGCGCAAGGCAGATTTACGGGCGGAAGTACAAGCGGTTGTCCTGCAGGTGTTGAAAGAAAATGGAGATGCTGTCAAACGCGGCGATATTCTGGTCCGTCTGGATGAGACAGCCATCCGGGATAATCTGAATTCTGCCGAAGACGCCAGTCGTAATGCGGCACAAGCACTGGATCAGGCTGATCGGGCGCTGCAAAGACTGAAAACTCTACGCGCCTCCGGCATGACATCCTTGCAAGCGCTTGATGATGCAGAGGTACGTTTTAATGCCGCCAGAAGTGAACTCTCTGGCGCCCGTGCCAGAGCAGTCACTGCCCGCCAGCAATTGCAACGTACCGTCGTTCGGGCGCCGTTTGATGGCGTGGTCAGCGAACGCAAAGTGTCTGCCGGTGATACGGCGTCTCTGGGTAAGGAACTGGTGAAGGTCATCGATCCGGCCAGTATGCGTTTTGCCGGCCGCGTATCAACCGATAAAATTGCCATGGTGACGATAGGCCAGGCGGTGAGTTTTCGGATTAATGGCTATGCGGGACAGGAGTTCCGTGGCAAGGTCACGCGCGTTGACCCAGCTGCCAACGATGTTACCCGACAGGTGGAAGTGTTGGTCGCATTGAGCGACACCGCCCAGCCGCGCGTGTCTGGTTTGTATGCAGAAGGCAATATCGAAGCCAGTACAGTCAATGCGTTGATGCTGCCGGAAGCGGCGGTGATGAAGGCAGGTGACAAATCGTATGCATGGCGAATCAAGGGCAAAACGCTGAACCGGGTGGATCTGGTCGTCGGCAAACGGGATCAGCGCACCGGCAACCTTGAAATCCGTCAAGGTCTGGCGGCCGGTGATATTGTCATGCGCAATCCCAGCTCCGGTTACAAGGATGGACAAAGCATAGAAATGGCGGCAGCGAGTGTCGCTACAAGCGCAAATCCAAATGCAACCAAGACGACCGCAACCACCGATGTCGCTGCTGCCGGTACGATGAACGCTGCGGAAGGGAAATAAGCATGTTTCTATCCGACTTCAGTATCAAACGTCCCACTGCCACGATTGTGCTGATCATTGCCCTGATGGCGCTGGGCTTACTGGCATTGACAAAATTACGTGTGAACCAGAATCCGGATGTGGAAGTGCCGGGTCTGTCCGTCGTCATTAATTATCCCGGTGCATCACCAGATACGGTAGAGCGCGAAATCATTAACCGTATCGAAAAATCTCTGCAAAGTATTTCCGGTGCGACGGAAGTGTATTCCACGTCCTCCGAAGGTAATGCGCGCTTTGACGTCATGTTTTCGTTCAAGAAAAATATGATCGAAGCCACAGATGAGGTCAGGAATGTGATTTCCAGTGTGCGTTACAAGTTACCGACAGAAATGCGGGAACCCGTGATTCAACGCTGGGACCCTTCAGCACAACCGATCATGAATCTGGCGCTGTCATCATCGAAGCAATCACATGCAGAGATTTCACGACTGGCAGAAGATACGCTGGCAGATAAATTACGCGGCATCAGCGGCGTGGCCAGTGTGATCGTGAATGGTTCGCTCAAACGTGAGCTGTCAGTATTGTTGCGTGCTGAGAAATTACGTGAATTCAACGTATCTGTCAGTGATGTCGTCAATGCCTTGCGCAACCAGAATACGAATGCACCTGTCGGTAAAATTCGTGGCACGCTGGATGAAGAAAGCATACGGCTGGTCGGCCGCATCGAAACACCAGAAGAATTCCAGCAGATTGTGGTCCGGCGCAATGGCGAGCAGATCGTGAGACTGGCGCAGGTCGCCACGATTGAAGATAGCTTTGCCGATGTGAACGGGCTGAGTATCCGTAGTGGCAAACCCAATGTGGGTCTGCAGATCACCCGCTCACGCGATGCAAGCACAGTCAGCGTGGCACAGGCAGTGCGGGCGATGGTCAAGGACATTAATCAAGGGCTGGAGAAAGAGCAAGCCGGAACCAAGCTGGAAGTCACCCGCGATGGTGGCGAGGATGCTCAAAACAGTCTGAACAATGTGATTGAGTCGCTGATTCTGGGTGCAGGCCTGACGATTTTTGTGGTGTATGCCTTTCTGAACTCCTGGCGCTCTACATTGATCACGGCATTGAGTTTGCCGACCTCGGTGATTGCGGCATTTATTGCAGTCTGGCTCTGTGGTTTTACGTTGAATTTCATGACATTGCTGGGACTGTCATTAGCCATCGGTGTGTTGATTGATGATGCGATTGTGGTGCGTGAAAATATTGTCCGTCATATGCAGCGCGGCTCTGACCGCCGCACCGCCGCACTGGAGGGAACAGCAGAAATCGGACTCGCGGTAGCAGCAACGACGTTTTCTATTATTGCTGTATTTATTCCGGTTGCCTTCATGCCCGGGATGCCAGGAGAATGGTTCCGGCCATTTGCGCTGACGGTCACCTGCTCTGTGCTGGTCAGTCTGGGTATTTCTTTTACGCTGGATCCGATGCTGTCGGCGTACTGGGGAGACCCCGCCGATCATCATACGGCGCCAAAAAAAGGACTCAGCAAAATACTGGCACGCTTTAACGACTGGTTCGATCGTCAATCCGATCGTTATGGCAATGTCATCGCCTGGGCTTTGCATCACCGGCGCTGGATGGGAGCGATTGCGCTGCTGAGTCTGGTAGTGGCATTAGGATTGCAAATCAAAGTCGGCGGTACCAGCTTTTTACCAGCAACGGATTCTGGCAATCTGATGATAGAAGTACGAACACCGGCGTCGTCGTCGATTGAATATGCGCGTCTGAAAATGGAAAGAGCAGCGGCAGTCGCGCGCAGCATTCCGGAAACCAAAGACACAAACAGCAATATCACACCATCTGGCGGACGTATTTATGTCGACATCGGCAAACGTACAACTCGCAAACGCAGTGCCAAGGAAGTGGCGGTCGAATTGCGCGAAAAAGTGCGCAGTCTGGTCGGTGCCGAATATGTGGTGCTGGATGATCTGAACAATGGTGCACGCAAGCCGGTACAGATCGAATTTACCGGCCCGGATTCGCGCAAGTTGCTGGAAATCACCAGCGCTTACATGGAGAAATTACAAGCGGTTCCGGGGGCTGTTGATATTGGTCTTTCGCAACAAGATCCCAAGAAAGAGCTGAAGATAGAGTTGAATCGCGGGCTGGCCAATTCTATGGGTATTTCATCGAATGATGCTGCTCAGGCATTACGTGTGGCGTTTGCCGGGATTGAGGTCGGCGACTGGGTCGACCCGACCGGCGAAACGCGCGACGTAGCGGTTCGTCTGCATCCGGATGATCGTGTCAGTAAAGAAAATATCGAACGCCTGCCGATTGCCGTATCTGGCAGTACGCAAATGATCCCGCTGGATCAGATCGCCACCATCAGCATGGGTAAAGGCCCCTCCGGAATTGAGCATGCCAATGGCAAGCGCACCATCACGGTATCGGCCAATGCTCAGGGGCGCTCCAGTGGTGAAGTGATTGATGATGCGATGAAACTGGCCAAATCATTCAATTACCCACCCGGCTACGGTCTGTCACTTGGCGGCTCTGGTCAGGATCAACAGGAAGTGTTCAGTGCGATGCTGATTGCGCTGCTATCTGGTATCGGGCTGATGTATCTGATTCTGGTGATTCAGTTCGGCTCCTTTACAGCGCCGCTGGGTGTGATGCTGTCATTGCCGCTGTCGCTGATCGGTGTAGTACTGGCATTGCTGGTGACGGGCAGCACACTGAATCTGATGAGTTTTATCGGCATTATCATGCTGATGGGTCTGGTGGCAAAAAATGCGATTCTGTTGCTCGATGCTGCGCGTAAAAATGAAGCCGAAGGCATGGATCGGGAAGAGGCGCTGATGCAGGCAGGACGCATACGTCTGCGTCCGATTCTGATGACCACCTTTGCGCTGATCGCCGGTATGACTCCGGTGGCACTGGGACTGGGTGAAGGCGGTGAATTTTATCGTCCGCTGGCGATCGCGATTATTGGCGGCACGATTACATCTACTTTGCTGACCTTGCTGGTGGTGCCGACTTTCTATGACAGCATAGAAATCGCACGGGATCGGATGATGGAGAAGATGCATCAACGCATGACACGTTACAACAGCATGGTCGGCTTTATCATGACTATGCTGGAAGCCTTGCTGACCCTGACTTTACTGCGTTTGTTATATCGCAGTGCAAAGCGTCTGGTGCAGCTGGTGAGCAGACGTCCGGACGTTCACGAGCATCAAGCGTGAGCCACACAGACATTGACAACGCTAAAAGCGCTCAAGCACTGAAGTAATTTGATTACACCCTCTCGCTGGTACTGATTGACACGATACAGACCAGCGAATTTGATGCCTGTCCCAGTCAAGACTGACTGAGACAGGCTTTTTTTATACGGGTACCGACGAGATGACTTGCGCCGCGATTTCATACGAATGCAAACGCGCGGCATGCTCAAAAATATTCGACGCGATCATGAGTTCATCAGCCCCCGTGTGTGCGATGAAATCGGCTATCTGAGCAGCAACGGTGGTGGGTGAACCAATCGCTGAGCACGATAAAATCTGTTCCAGCAAATGTCGTTCCGACGGACCGATCTGCTGCATGAAATTGGCGACAGGCGGCGGGATTTTTGCCGGACGTCCACTTCGTAAATTGATAAATGCCTGCTGCGCGGAACTTGCCAGATAATGCGCCTGCTCGTCCGTGTCGGCAGCAAAGACATTGAACCCCAGCATGACATAAGGACGGGATAACTGCGCAGAAGGACGGAAAGTGGCGCGATACAGTTCAATGGCCTGCATCATCTGCTGAGGTGCAAAATGCGATGCAAACGCATACGGCAACCCCATTGCCGCAGCCAGCTGGGCACCGAACAGGCTTGAGCCCAATATCCAGACCGGTACTTGCAAACCGGTGCCTGGTACAGCCCGGACTGCGCCACGTGGCTCGGCTGAAAAATAGTCGATCAGTTCAGCCACATCTTGCGGAAATTCATCCGCATCGGAGGTCAGACTGCGGCGCAAAGCACGTGCTGTGCGCTGGTCTGAGCCAGGCGCCCTGCCCAGCCCGAGATCAATCCTGCCGGGAAACAAGGATTCCAGCGTCCCAAACTGCTCGGCAATCACCAGTGGAGAATGGTTCGGCAACATGATGCCACCTGCTCCGACTCTGATACTGGAAGTGCCTCCGGCTACATGGGCGATCAGCACGGCAGTCGCCGCGCTGGCAATGCCCGGCATGCCGTGATGTTCTGCCAGCCAGAAACGCCGGTAACCCCAGCGCTCGGCATGTTGCGCCAGATCGAGTGAGTAACGGAAGGATTGCGCAGCCTCGCTTCCCTGCGCAATCGGGGATAAATCAAGAATAGAAAGTACGGTCATGGCATGCCAATATGGAACACGGAAGCAAGCATTATGGTGGAAAAAGAATTTTCCTGTCAGCGACGACAATCATCGCCTGAACATGTAACGTATATGAAGAGCAACGTGGAAAGGTATTTCCAGCTATCTTCATTCATACAACGACTCAGAGCACACGTGCCATAAAGCGCCAGCGAGTCTGAAACTCGGGTGCGACTTCGGTACCCTCATAAGGTGAACAGTCGGCAAACCCGCACTGCGTATACAGACGTTGTGCTGACTTCATGAATGGCGCTGTGTCCAGACAAACCCGTGTGTAACCCATCTGCCGGGCATCGGCGATCAGGCGCTCCAGCAACTGCTGTCCCAGCCCAGTTCCACGACAATCAGAACGCAGATATATCCGCTTTATTTCTGCCTGTGTCTGACTCAGCCGGCGTAGCCCACCCATGCCAACGATGTTTCCATGCTGACTCAGCAGATAAAAAATACCTTCCGGTGGCGATTGACCACAGACTTTGTCAATCACCGTGGGAACATACTCATCTGCCGACATCCCCATCGTTTTTTCATACTGAATACCGAAGGCCTGCTCCATCTCCCGAAACACCCACGACAAATATTCCACATTCATCGCGATCAATAACTCGCGATGAATACTTAAGTCAGCAACGATGAGCTGTGGTGATGTCATGTCATTTCTTTCATACGACTATCTGAGACGCTTTGTTTTTTGTGAGTACAGAGCCGATAGACATACAAAGATCGTCGGGCGCGTCAGCTTACCTGCCACCGGACAACGCCGGTGACAGGATGTGACGATCAACACATCGATCAGATATCGATCAGGTGTTGCTCACAACATTCAGGCAAGGTGCCGCAATTCCCGCATTGCCACGGACACCGGTGCCAGATCTGGAGCCTGTGCGCTGATGGTTGTCAGTAACAAAGTCAACCGTTCAATGGCGGTAGCATGCCGTTCACGCCAGTCGGACAAGCTTTCCTGACGCGATAGCATGCCTCGTGTGATCTGACTCGCAATCGAATACACATCATCACGGGCACTGCCGCGCGCTTGCGTCTGCCACAGGGTATCGGTCGGCAGGCGATTGATCTGGGTACGCCAGCCGCTGAGACCCAGCTCATTATCAATCCCGAAATACCCACGTGCCACCTGCTCAAGTCCAAGACCGGCACCTGCTGCCAGATCCACCAGATCGAGCGCGGGGAAGATATATTCCAACGCCGTCAGGTTCTGTGCCAGTGTCGCTTCTACCCCAGCCTGCATCAGGGTATCGGCTTCATGTTGCCAGATCGCATGCGTGCTGGCTGGAAGCCAGTCATCCAACTGCCAGCGTAATTCGCGCGCGGCAGGTTGGTAACGCTGGATCAGGGTAGGCATGTCGCTGCTCTGGGCACGGATACGCAGCATCCAGCGCGAGGCACGCTGGGTGATCGCGATCAGTTTCGACAACAAGTCCAGCTGCAATTTGCCATCGACTTTGTAATCAAGCGCATCAATCTGATCCCACAAGACTTCCAGATCAAAAATCTCACGCGCCAGCGTGAACGCACGGATCACATCCGCAGCGCTGGCACCGGCTTCAGAAGCGATGAAATTGACGAAAGTCGCACCGGCACGGTTGACCACGGTATTGGTGATATAGGTCGCAATGATTTCACGCTTGAGCGGATGCACTGCAATCGCATCGGCAAAACGCTCAGACAAGACTTGCGGGAAGTAAGCCTTGAGCGCACGGCTGAAGAAAGGATCATCCGGCAAATTGGACGCCACCAGTTCATCAAACACCGACATCTTGGCATAAGCCAGCACCACGGCGCCTTCCGGTGCAGTCAGGCCTTGCTTACGCGCTTTGCGATGGAAAATTTCTTCATCGCTCGGCAGATATTCAATCGCGCGGTTCAGACGGCCTTGTTTTTCCAGGGTCTGCATCAGTCTTTGCTGACCATCGAGTACATACAGCGGCCGGTGCGCGGCGATATCCAGCGCCTGGCTTTGGTAGTAGTTATCGGTCAGCACCAGATGGCCGACTTCATCCGTCATCGAGGCCAGCAAATCATTACGCTGTTTAAGCGTGAGATCACCGGCTTCAACGATGGCGCCAACCAGAATTTTGATATTCACTTCATGGTCGGAGCAATCCACACCAGCCGAGTTATCAATCGCATCGGTATAAATACGGCCGCCTTTTTGCGCGAATTCGATACGGCCATTCTGGGTACAACCGAGGTTACCGCCTTCTGCCAGCACTTTGCAGCGCAGCTCATTGCCATTGACGCGGAAGGCATCACCGGCCTTGTCACCGACCTGGGCATGGGTTTCAAACGTGGCTTTGACATAGGTGCCGATACCGCCGTTATACAGCAGGTCGACCGGTGCCTGCAGAATCACGCGCAACAATTCTACCGGTGTCAGTTCTTCAGTTTCCACACCCAGCACGGCGCGCGCCTGTGGGCTCAGCCGTATCGATTTGGCGCTGCGCGGATACACGCCGCCGCCTTCGGAAATCAGCTTCTTATCGTAGTCATCCCAGCTCGAGCGTGGCAGATTGAACAGACGCTGACGTTCTTTAAATGAGGCGGCCACATCCGGTGCCGGATCGATGAAAATATGACGGTGATCGAAGGCTGCAACCAGCTTAATCTGTTCCGATAACAGCATGCCGTTACCAAACACGTCACCCGACATATCGCCGATACCGGCCACAGTGAACGGTGTCGTCTGGGTATTGATGCTCATGGAGCGGAAATGGCGCTTGACCGATTCCCAGGCACCGCGTGCGGTAATGCCCATTTTTTTGTGATCGTAACCAACCGAACCACCGGAAGCGAAGGCATCGCCTAACCAGAAACCGTAATCCGCTGATACGCCATTGGCGATATCAGAGAAGGTCGCCGTGCCTTTATCAGCCGCCACCACCAGATAAGGATCATCCGGATCATGGCGCACCACTTGCGCCGGTGCCACCACCGCGCCTTTGACGATATTGTCGGTAATGTCCAGCAGGCCGGACAGGAAGATCTTATAGCAAGCCACACCCTCGGCCTGATAGGCTTCACGCTCGGATGCCGGTGGTGCATTTTTCAGCACGAAGCCGCCTTTGGAACCGACCGGTACGATCACGGTATTTTTGACTTGCTGCGCTTTGACCAGGCCCAGAATCTCGGTACGGAAATCCTCGCGCCGGTCAGACCAGCGCAAGCCACCGCGTGCGACTTTGCCGCCGCGTAAATGCACACCTTCCACCCGTGGCGAATAGACCCAGATTTCAAACAAAGGCTTAGGTTCAGGCACGCCCGGCACTTCACGCGGATTGAGTTTAAAACTCATGTAAGGCTTGAATTGCCCATCCGCCGTGGTCTGCCACAAATTGGTACGCAAGGTCGCCATGATGGTGGCGTAGAACTGGCGCAAGATGCGGTCTTCGTCCAGGCTCGCGACATTGGCCAGCTCGGCTTCCAGCTTCTCTTTGATCTGCTGCTGCGCTGCTTCACGGTCGCCCGCAAAGTCAGGCTTAAAGCGGGCACCGAACAATTCAGCGATCAGCTGCGTGATCGCTGCATTCTTATTCAGTGCGGCTTCGATATAAGTCTGGCTGTAAGCAAAGCCCAGTTGTTTGAAGTAGCGGGCGCAGGCGCGTAACACGGCAATTGAGCGCGCATCAAGTGCGGTATTGAGCACCAGACGGTTCAGATCATCGCTCTCCACATCGCCTTTCCAGACTTGCGAGAACAGGGTTTCAAACCTGCCCTTGATCGCGGATAAATCCGTGGTCGCAGGCAGTTGCAGACCCAGATCATGTATCCACAGATTGTCATTGCCATTCAGGATCTGGTAAGGATGCTCGTCCAGCACGCGCGCACCCATGTGCTCCAGCACCGGCAAGGAATCTGACAAGGCGACTTTGCTGGTGTTATAGATCTTAAAGCGCAGCACGCCTGCCTCAGCATCGAGCGGGCGATACAGCTTGACGACCATCGGTGCAGCCGGTGTCAGGCTGGCCAGCATTTCTGCATCTTCGGCACCGACCAGCGCCGAGAAATCTTCGCGATAGGCGGTTGGGAAAGCGTCCGAGAAACGGTTGGCCAGCGCCAAGCCGCCGCCTTCGCCGTGGGTACGCAGCAATTCTGCGGTGCAGTCATCTTCCCAGCGCTGCGCGAGCTTGGCGATACGGGCTTCGAGTGCGCCCAGATTCACATTTTGTGGTGCGCGTTCCTTGGCTCTGACCTGGTAATGAATACGTGCCAGTGGGCTATCGGTCAGCATAGGCGTGAATTCTATCGACTGACCATTGAGTGCATACATCAATTCGTTGCCGACTTTGACGCGCAATTCCGTGTTGTAGCGGTCGCGCGGCACAAACACCTGGGCCGATGTAAAGCGGCCAAACGGATCGCGGCGCAGGAACAGACGGGTGCGTTGACGCTCTTGCAGACGCAGGATGCCGATCGCGTGTTCGGTCAGGGTCGCAGTGTCAATCTGGAATAATTCATCACGCGGATAATCATCCAGAATCGCTTGCAAGGCTTTGGCCGCATGGCTCTCGGGTACCACGCCTGCGCTGTTCATGACAGCCGCCACTCTTTGTCTTACCTGCGGGATCTGATCGACGGCAGCGGAATAGGCGGTAGAGGTGTATAAGCCTAAAAAGCGAGATTCACCAATGACTTCCCCATCATCGCCATAACGTTTGATGGCAACATAATCAAGCCAGGCTGGTCGGTGTACCGTAGAGCGACTCATGGCCTTGGTGACCAGCACGGTTTCATCAGACTGCATAATCGCCAGGACTTCCGGTGGTAAATGTGCAAGGCCGGTCTGGACTTTTCCCCGCAAAATACCGAGGCCAGACTCCGGAATTGCCACCAGACTGATTTGGTCACCGTCATGTTTCAGATCGTAATCGCGGGCACCAAGAAATGTAAAATGACGATTTTCCAGCCAACGCAAAAACGCCACACCTTCATTCCCGGTCTGCGCGGGTGCGTGACGTTCGCAAGCGCTGCAAGCAGCACGAACGCGCTCCAGCATCGCTTGCCAGTCCAGCACGGCGCTGAGTACATCCTCCAGCACTTGTTGCAAATCTGTCGCCAGTGCCTGCTGCTCAGCAGGGCTGACGATACGATCACATTCCACCATGATCAGGGACTCGACCTGCCCGTTACTTCCTGCCGTTTTTTCTGTCGTTTTTGCAGCGGCTACCGCACTGACGCTGCTGACCAGACCTTGCGCATTACGCTGTACGTTCATCAGCGGATGCACAATCCAGTGCGCGGTGCGGCCACTGCGGTTGATCGCCATCGTAACGGAATCAACCAGAAACGGCATGTTGTCATTCACGATTTGCACCACGGTATGTTCGCTGACAAAACCGTCTTCTGCCAGCGTCGGGTTAAAGACGCGTACTTTGGCAATTTTTTCGGTGCGTGGCGTATCGAGCAAGCGCCAGTGCGCATTTGCCTGTGCAAACAGGGTGGCGGGACCGCGGGTAATGATTTCGTCCGGATCGGTATTATCGAAATAAGCTGCAATGAAAGCGCCCTGACGTTCACTGGCAGAACCAGTATGGGCTTGCGCGTAAGCAAACAGCTCCGCGAGGTGGGAAGTACTCATACGTTCTCCTTCGGTGTGGAAGATAACGATCAATAATGATGCAAGATCATTGCACCATGCTAGCGCAAGTATCCGCTAATATTCTTCGGGAAACAAAGGAGTTTTTCGTGCAAAGCACCGGTGGAAGGAATGACGGGAATTCGGTCAGGACTATCCGTCGTTCCGATGACTGTCCATCGCTCTGTCAAACATGGGAGGCAAAGGAAACGTCAGCAAACAAAAGCCTGATGAGTCACTCATGAATAAAAACCGCTCTGGCAATACTCAGTTTGCAAGAGCGGTTTTTTTGATGGCTGACAGTCAACACAAATGAAAAGCAGATGAGCCAATCAGCGTTTGATTATCTTACTTACTGCGTGCGGCTCACTGGCTGACCTTATGCACGCGATCGATATCAACATCGCCGATGTTGCTACCTTTTTCGCGGACATAGGCCTCAAAAGCTTCCAGATCACGACCGATCATCTGACGTTCGCCAGCTTGTTTCATGACGCTGAAACCATCGCCGCCATCTGCCAGAAAGTGATTAACGATCACCCCGTATTCACGCTTCAAATCCAATGGCTGTCCTTTGATACGCACGTCCTGCACGCGCTCCGTTAATGGCAGTGCAGCATTCAAACGGTAGGTCATACCATGCGAGATATAGAGTTTTTTCGGGTTACTGGCTTCACGCCCTTGCCACTGTTGCTGCAACAGCGTCATGATTTGCGCACCGCTCAATGTCACGCGTACTAACGTATTGCCAAAAGGCTGCACCGCGTACAAATCACCATAGCTGATCGCTACCGGCAACGATGGCTTACCTGATGGCAAATCACTGCGGATACCTCCCTCGTTCATCACCGACAATTCCGCTGCCACGCCAGCATGATGTGCAAAATGCAGCTGGGCATCGGCAATCACGTTACCAAGCCTGCTATCAAAGTGGCTATCATCGCTGAAGCGATTCAATTGCTGCGGAATCGTCACCACAGGACGCTGGCGCATGCCTGTTGTTTGTGTGGCGACCTGATCGACCAATACCTGCGCTGCCGGATCAGCTTGCAATTGCTGCTGGCTGATCAAATGATTGTGCGCCACAGCATCAATCACTTTGCCGGTTTTTTTATCCAGCGTCAGAGTAGATTCCGTCAGGAAGGCACCATAGCTGCGTCCCTGCACGACCAACCTGCCATCAATTTTGCACGTATATCCCTGATGCGAATGGCCCGATACGACAAGGCTGATCGCCTTATCGAGGCGCTTGCTGATCTCAATAATAGGTCCCTGCAAACCTTCACAGCGATAGGTAGGATCGTTTTCTGCCCCTTTATAAATTGCCCCCTCGTGTATCAGCACGACAATCGTGCCAACACCCTGCTGCTGTAACTCGGGCACATAGCGATTAATCGCGGTCGCTTCGTCTTCAAAGCGTAAACGGCGGACGGCGTCCCCTGCCACCAGATTGGGTACGTCGGATGTCACCGCACCGATAAAGCCAACCTTGATATCACCTACCTGGCGTATCACGTAGGGTTTGAGCCACGGTGTGTTGCTGGCGACATCGATGACGTTCGCACCGAGATAATCAAACCGGGCACCGCGAAATCCCGCATAAGTACAGCCAGTCGCAGGACATTCACCTTTTATTTTGCGCATCAGATCAGCCGTACCGGAATCGAATTCATGATTCCCTACCGCCGTCACAGATAAATCCAGCTGATTCAGCGCTTCAATGACAGGTTCGTCTTTGAGCAAGGCCGATCCCAGCGGTGACGCGCCGATTAAATCGCCGGCACCAACCAGTATGCTGGCTGCGACAGCCTGACGTCGCTGTTTCAGCATGGTCGAGAGATAGGCGTAGCCACCGGCGGGAGCGCTGACTGCCTTGCCGGCAGCGTCCGTGGCTGGCGCCATATATGGAACAGGCTGGGCAGCTTGCAGATTACCGTGAAAATCATTGATGCTGAATATGGTGATACGCGTCGTCTCTCTGGCCTGCTCCGTCGACGCACAGGCCGACAGCAACAGAACCGATATAAGTAACGCAATCCGGCCAGACTGATACATACCTACTCCCTGAATCAATAAAATGAATCAATTAGGACTTACGCAAAATTGCCCCAGCAAGGCATGGCGACGAAGACAGTACGAATAGTATGGCTAGGAGCCATAACGCAGCTGGGGCGGGTTTGCGTAAGTCCTCTCAATAAAAAAACCTGCAACAACCTTGTAAGTTGTTGCAGGTACTGGATGCCGATACGACGTATTTGCATCCGGCTATCAATGACGAAGGCTTATTTGCTCATCGCCACCAATGTTACGTCAGATCAGAAATCTGCGGAGAACGTGACAGAAGTGAAACGTGGCGCACCCAGGTAATAGAATACCGTTCCGGCGGCAACACCATTGATTGCTTTCGCATTCGTCAGTGTCGCAGAGGATGGATTACGATATTGCTCATTGAAGATATTGCTGACATTCAGACGCAATGTCGGCTTTTTCATCATGCCCCAGTTAGGGAACTGATAACCAGCGTCAAAATCGACAATGTTTGATCCTGGAACCAGTTCATCGTTCATCAGAGTTGCCCACTGCGCGCTGGTGTGTTTTGCCTTCAGGCGACCATAGAATGCACCTGTTTCGTACTGTGCGCTCAGACCGTATTTCCAGTTTGGTGCCAGAGCAAATTCATTGCCAGATGTTGGCAAGAAGCTGGTTTTGCTGAAGATCAGATTATCTTTAACCTTCGTTTGCAAGTAGCTGATGGAACCATAGAATGACCAGCCATTGACAGGCTTGTTACCCATTTCGATTTCCATACCACGCATGGAGACGTTACCTGCATTGGTATAGATGTTCTTGTCGGCAACTGGATCATACGCATTGGCCTGGCGGTTTTTGAAATCTACATTATAGAAATCAACCTGTGCTGTCAGTTTATCGCTTTGGTGACGATAACCGACGTCCAGATTCCATGACGTTTCTTCTTTCAGATTGCCGGTCAGTGTTGCTACGCCATTGATGAACTGAACGTTATTGCTGGTCGGCGCAAACGCAAAGTTTGGTGGCGCTTTCATGTTCTTTGCCAGGCTAACATAAAGCTGATTATTGTTATCAATCTGGTACTTTGCACCCAATTGCGGCAAATAATCGCTGAATGTTTGCTGTACGTTATACGTGTTGGTGTAGGTTGGCAATGTACCGCCTTCATTGCCGTAGTTAGTGAAATCACGTTTGACATGCGGAGCGCGGACACCAACGTTAATCGACAGCTTATCGTTCATCAGGCTGACCGTATCCTGAATAAAGAACTGCCATGCCGTACTGATCGTTTTCTGATCACGACTTTCGTAAGGTGTGCCGTCAGGGCGCAGAATATTGCCATCACGCAACCAAAAGTCCGCTGGATTACCGGAAGCATCGACTGGAACGATAGGGCCAGTCTGACGATGTGTTGCCTGCTCAAACCAGACACCACCCAGCAAAGTATGGTTGCTCATCGTGTGCGTCAGCGACGCACTGATACCTGGACGCTGAGTGCGGGTGACGCTGCTGCCAGACACCAGAATTTTGTCCAGAGTATCGCCATCACCGTTCAGATCAACCGTCCCAGTTAATTTTCCGCCAGTCAGAAAACCTGATTCGGAAACTGCTTTTTGCTGCGTACCGCCGGTGCCATAACCGTACCAAAGGTATGGCAATACTTTCAGGTCTGTATTTTCATTCAGACGGAACTGACCTGTGACAGAAGCAATCACGTTCTGGAATGGATTGGTAGACAGCTTGTAATACTGTGGCGTTGGGCCTGTTTCTGTTTGTGCCGTTCCCTTGACGCCAGCCACATGGCCCGGAGTGAATGTCGGAGAATAATCGTAGTTATAGCCAAGCTGGTTCAACTGCACCAGAGACGGAGTGCCAATATTATTGTTGACTGCACTATTAAACAGGATGTTACCGTTGATGTAGTTAAAACGATCGAAATCAATGCGACCGCCTAAATCCATATGATTACGTTGTGCCTGGCCTGGGCCCTTCCATTTGTCGGTACGGGCGTGGGAAGCAGAAATAAAGAAACGGGAATTGCTTTCACCGATCAGACCTGTGTCGTAACGCAGGAAGGATTTGTACATATTCAAAGAACCGACAGTCTGCATGATACGGACACGGCGCTCTTTTTCAGGTTCGCAAGTTGTGATACCGATATTGCCACCAGTCGCGCCAACGTGCGGAGAATCGACGTCCGTGGAACCTTGTGTAACGAAGTTGGTACAGGTGTTTTCCTGATCAACAAATTCTTGTGGGAACACAGAGAAACTACCGGAATCATTGACTGGCACGCCGTTGACCGTAAAACCGATCTGATCGCTGTTAAAGCCGCGCAATGTAAGACCGCCACCAAACAAACCAGTTGCGTCGTGATTGTAGGCGTTCACTGCTGGCAACAAATCCAGCGCCTGATAGGCATTGCCGGAAGGACGTTGTTTCAATAATTCTTCACGCGTGACAGTACTGCGTGCTTTCGGCGCATCTTCATCCACCATCAAACCGGTACCGACTTTACGGCCAGTGATCGTGACACGCTTAGAGTCAGCACTTTCTGTTGTTTCTGCAGTTTGCTTGACTTCAGTCGTCTGCGCATAGGCCGCTGGCATCCCCAGACAGGCTAGTTGACAGGCGATTGCCACCATCGACAAGCGCGATGGAAAGGCAGAGGATTTGTTAGATTGTTTCATTGACTACTCCCGGATCAGTGTACGAATAAAAAAAAGTAATTCAAAACCTTGTCGATCATCTCAAGTCACTGCAACTGCCTGATGACATCTCCTTCATCGCTGTTGCCTCACCAAGTTATCTGGCTATTTTTTATAAAACCGTTGCAAATGCCCCACAAACACAGCGCTCGCTATCGGAATATCTGTCACCCGTTATCATAAAAATATCGCGCAATCGTTTGCTTTTCCGAAAAAGGAATAGTTTTGGCCGCGCAATCGTTTGCTTATTTAAAATAAAAATAAGACGAACTTGTCAAAGTACGTCTATGGTCGGGTGGCATCTGATGTCTGATGCCATTGCAAGCTGCACATGTTCATCGAACTGAATATGGATATGCAAGAAATAATCTATCACATAACAATGAGTGAACTTACAAAGTGTTACATGGAATTATGAAAAGATGATGACAAGGAAGTGTTTTGACATGATTCGTGTCACAAACTTGCCACACATTAAATGAATGGCAAGTGTTTTTATTGTCGCTGCATGATTGCTACGTAATTGCTATGGGGTGACTGCTTGATCGCTTATCGCGCGCTGTAATTGACCGGCGCGATGTTTTTGACGTTGGTCTGATACGCTGGAATCGTCGCCAGATCCACGCCTTTGGCATGCGCATACAAAGGCATGACTTCCGGCAGATGACGGCGGATTTCGGCAATCCGGTCGGTGCCTGCGGGATGGGTGGACAACCATTGCGGTGGTGCGCCTTTATTGACCATGCCCATTTTTTGCCATAAAGCGATGCCGGCACGCGGATCATAGCCTGCGCGGGCAGCAATATCGAGACCTACCACGTCGGCCTCGGTTTCATCATCGCGTGAAAATTTCAGCATACCAAGGTTGGCAGCGCCACTGGCAACCGAGCCAACGACGTTAGGATCATAGCCTTTGGCACCAGCAACCAGCTCTGCCAGCTTGACACCCATATTCGCCACCATGGATTTACCGGCACGCTCGGCGCCATGTTCACGCAAAGCATGGGCAATTTCGTGCCCCATGACGATGGCGACTTCATCATCGGTCAGCTTTAAGGTATCCAGAATACCTGTGTAAAACGCGATTTTTCCTCCGGGCATGCAATAGGCATTGATCTGTTTGGAGCCTACCAGGTTGATTTCCCACTTCCACTGTTTGGAACGCTCATTCCAGCGCAATGTATAGGGGATCAGCTTATTGGCAATGGCCCGCAGGCGAATAACCTGAGGGTGATTGTCTGGTCCCAGTGCATGCTGCTTTTCTGCCTGCTGCATGGTTTGGTTATATTGCAAGGCCGCCTGATTTTCCAGCGCACCCGCTGGAGCCAGCTTGCGGAACATGGACATTTCGCCCACCTTGACACCGTCCTGCGTCTGTTGATCCTGCGCATGGCTGTCGCTGCCAGCGGTCAGCAGCACAAAGGGGAAAAGCAGGGAAAAGGCAAGAGAGCGTGTTTTCATGATCATTCCGCAGTCAGGTAGTACAGAGGTCGAGATGGTAGCATCTGCATCAAAATAAAGAACCAGCGATCGTGATTTTTATGATCCGGCTACTTTTTTTTACGCAGACGGAATACAGCCAGACTGCCGCGCCAGTTAGGTAGCCAGTGCACCGGCTGCCCTTCGTGCAAGGCAACACATTGCATTACTTCCAAACCAACTTCGTTCGCCAGATCGGCAAAGTCATAAATCGTTGCGCAGCGTACATTAGGGGTGTCATACCATTGATAAGGCAAGGATTTGGATACCGGCATTTTGCCGCGCAGCAGCGCCGTACGATGTGGCCAGTAACCAAAATTAGGAAACGATACAATCGCTTCACGTCCGACGCGGGCAATGTCGCGCAACAATGGCTCTACGTGCTTCATCATTTGTAGCGAAGACAGACAAAGCACGGTATCAAACGCATTGTCGTCAAACATGCTGAGTCCGTTTTCCATGTCTTGCTGTATCACGTTGATGCCGCGCTTTGCGCAGTCAAGCACTTTATCATCGGCAATTTCAATGCCATAGCCACCGCAACGCTTATCCGTTTGCAAATAATCCAGCATGACGCCATCACCACAACCAACATCCAGGATTTGTGACTCTGGCTTGATCCAGTCGGCAATAAAGGCAAGGTCAGGCCGCAAACGGCTCAATTCAGAAAAGTTCATGCTGGCTCTCCCTGTAATTCAGCCTCAATACGATCAAAATAGGCAGCCACCAGATTCAGGTAACGTGCATCATCGAGCAAAAATGCATCATGTCCATGCGGAGCATCGATTTCGGCATAGCTCACAGTGCGGCGATTGCTGATCAGCGCCTGCACAATTTCCCGGCTGCGTTCAGGCGAAAAACGCCAGTCCGTGGTAAACGACGCCAGCAGAAATTTCGCCTTGGTATGCGCCAGTGCTTTGGTGAGGTCGCCGTCTGTATGGCGGGCAGGATCAAAATAATCAAGCGCTTTGGTGATCAGCAAATAAGTATTGGCATCAAAATAGGTCGAAAATTTATCGCCCTGATAGCGCAGATACGATTCGATCTCAAAATCCACACCATAGCCGAACTGATAATCACCAGATTTGAGGTCACGCCCAAATTTTTCGGCCATATCATCATCAGACAAATAGGTGATGTGTCCTATCATGCGTGCCACGCGCAATCCACGCCGGGGCACAACGCCATGAGCATAAAAATCACCGCCATGAAAATCCGGGTCGGTCAGAATAGCTTGTCTGGCAACGTCGTTGAAGGCAATATTTTGTGCCGATAATTTGGGAGTAGACGCGACCACGACGCAATGCCGCAGGCGATCGGGAAACAGAATACTCCAGGCCAGAGCCTGCATGCCGCCGAGTGAACCACCCATGACCGCGGCAAACTGTGTAATCCCGAGCTGATCTGCTACCCGCGCCTGCGCCTGTACCCAGTCTTCCACCGTCACCACCGGAAAATCAGCACCGTAGGGCTTCCCTGTTGCCGGATTCAGATGCATAGGCCCCGTGGAGCCAAAACAGGAGCCCAGATTATTGATGCCAATTACAAAAAAACGATTGGTATCGACGGATTTCCCCGGCCCCACCATGTTGTCCCACCAGCCTATGTTCTTAGGCTGATCCGCATAATATCCAGCGACATGGTGGGACGCATTGAGCGCATGGCAAATCAGTACCGCATTGGATTTGTCTGCATTTAACGTGCCATAGGTTTCGATCATCAGGGTATAGCCGGCGATCGAGGCGCCACTTTGCAATGCCAGTGGCTCATCAAAACGTAACGCTTGTGGCGTGACGATGCCTATCGATTGATTGGCGGTCGGCGAATTGGCAGTCAGCTGATTCGCAGCCGATGTATTTGATTCGGTCGTGGATGACATACACTCTTCCATTGAGAACATTCTCGTTATTCACTCTGCACAGGACATCTGCAAATTGTCATGGCACACAGTACGCTGTTGCCTGGCAATATTGCATCTGATTCCTGCCGATGTCGCACTGAACTGACGCTGCCGGCAGCAAACGATCATGCACTCATATTTGCACAAAATGACAGGCGCCAATCCATGCAACAAGGCCACACAACGCATGCAAAGCATGCTGCAAGGCATCAGTCAAACAACATCATCGGAAGGCTAAAAGGTGGGCTGAATGGGAAGGGGAAATATCATTCAAGCTCGCTTTAGCCGTATTTATTGTCCAGATATTTCCAGACTGCGCCCGCAAGCTGATTTTCAAATCGGCGCATTCATGTAACAAACAGAAGGATAACGAAGTCCAGCGTTGACGTCAAACCAGAGACGGCACAAACCGGACTGCGCAAGGCATTAATGCAGTACCGGCGCACTCGCCTTCATGCTTGCCAGCGTTTCACGAATCACGGCAGCATCATAGCTGCGCAGGATTTTCCTGACGGGTATCTGCAATGCTTCCATGCGGGTATTCAGGATTTCCTGTTTAATTTCTGGCAATAATGCCGCCGGCATCGATAATTCGCGGAAACCCATGCCAATCAGCAAGCGGGTCAGGCGTATATCTCCGGCCATTCCGCCGCAAATCGACACAGGAATATCTGCTTTTTGTCCGGCGGAGATCACCATATACAGTAATTGCAAAATCGCCGGATGCAGATCATCGTATAAATGCGCAACTTCATGGTCGGCACGGTCAATCGCCAGCGTGTACTGAATCAGATCATTGGTACCAATCGATAAAAAATCGAGTTTTTTGACGAACATCGGCAAGGACAAGGCTGCGGCGGGAATTTCTATCATGGCTCCCACGGCAATGTCCGCGTCAAATTTTTTCCCTTCTGCGGCCAGACTGGCTTTTGCCTGCTCTATCATGGCCAGCGTCTGATCAATTTCAAAACCGTGCGCCATCATCGGTATCAACAGTTTTACAGGACCAAAGGCGGAAGCACGCAAAATGGCGCGCAACTGCGTCAGAAACAATTGCGGCTCCGCCAGACAATAACGTATGGCCCGCAAACCCAGCGCGGGGTTAAGAACATTGTGTTCGGTAGAATCCAACGGTTTATCTGCACCGACATCCAGCGTGCGAATCGTCACCGGGCGACCTTTCATGGCGGTGACGGCCATGCGATAGGCATCAAACTGCTGTTCTTCGGAAGGAAGCTGATGCTCCTGTCCACTCCGCTCCATAAACAAGAATTCGGAACGGAACAACCCGACACCGTTGGCACCAGCTTCTAATGCTGCTGCGGCATCCTGCGGTAACTCGATGTTGGCCAGCAAGGTAATTTCGACGCCATCCTGAGTAATCGAAGGTGTTTTCCGGAGTTTAGTCAGTTTTTTACGTGCTTTTTGCAGTAATAACTGGCGTTCACGATACTGATCCAGCACCAGCGTTGTCGGCGCAACGATAACGACGCCTGCATCGCTGTCGATAATCAACCAGTCATCCTGCTCAATCAGACGCGAGGCATTGCCCATCCCGACGACCGCCGGAATTCCAAGGCTGCGCGACACAATCGCTGTGTGCGAATTCTGTCCGCCTTCGTCGGTGACGAATCCGGTAAAAGCGACATCGCGGAATTGCATCATGTCGGCAGGAGAAATATCGCGGGCAACAACGATCATATTGGCACTACGCTCATCAATGCCGTCCGAGCGCGGCACGGTATTGGCCGTGCCTGTCATGACTTTCAGAACCCGCTCGGCTACTTGCTGAATATCAGCTTTGCGCTCGCGCAGATAGTCGTCTTCGATTTCATCAAACTGGGCAGATAATTCATCAATCTGGGTCACCAGCGCCCATTCGGCGTTGTAATGGCGGGTACGGATGATGTCCAGTGGTGCCTCTGACAGCATGGGATCAGACAAAATCAGGGCGTGGACATCAATAAATGCCCCTAACTCTGTCGGCGCATCTTGCGGCAAATCCGACCACAATGCCTGCAAATCCTTGTGCACGCGGGCAATGGCGTCCTGCAAACGCAGGACTTCTGCTTCGACTTGTTCCTGAGCGACCAGATAATGTTGTACGTCCAACGCGGCGGGACGCAGCAGATGCGCTCTGCCTATCGCAATGCCACGTGAAACAGGGATACCTTGCAATGTGAAAGATGCCACGCTTTGTCCCCCATTGTTTTAATGATTCATCGGGCACAACCACTGGCTGCCCTGGTATTGCATTTAATATGTGATTTTTTAGTCTGCTTTGCTGCGTTGTTCTGTATTTTCTGTGTTACCTGATGCCATTCCGGTACAACCCGACACTTGTCCTGCATGATGAGCATGATGAAATGGCGTGATCACGAAACCACCAGTTCACAGCAATGCTGCCAATGACAGGCACAAACCATGCCGGTTAGTGCCAACCAAGCGGCACAGTCAGGCGAAAATCAGGTGAAAGTGCGGTGCTTTGGCGCTTTATTCACCCTCACCAAATTTGTCATTGATCAGCGCAAGAATTGCGTCAAAACAAGCCTGCTCGTCTGCACCGTTGGTTTCCAGTAATACTTTGGCACCTTTACCGGCTGCCAGCATCATAACGCCCATGATGGATTTGCCATTCACGCGACGACCATTGCGACTCAGCCAGACTTCGCATGAATGCTTGCTTGCCAGTTGTGTAAATTTAGCCGATGCGCGGGCATGCAAGCCGAGTTTGTTCACAATTTCTATTTCTTGTTGAATCATGCTGACCTTTCAAATCTACTATTCAAGACGGGGACAGACGAACCCGGTTATCAATACGTAAAGCACCGTTCTGCCCCCCCGCCAATGCCATTTCCACCACCACGTCCAGCACATCACTACGGTAGGTGATCGCACGCAACAACATCGGCAAGCTGATGCCGGCAATGATGGCAACCTTGTCAGGATCAGCGAGCTGGCGGCAACAATTGGAAGGCGTGCCGCCCATCACATCGGTGATCACCAGAACGCCAGAACCATCGTCGAGGCGCAATACTGCTTCGCGTGCGAGACGGTTCACTTCTTCGATATTCTGATCAGCGACAACGTCAATCGCTTCCAGACGTTCCGGCATACCGCGAAATACATGAGCGGCTGCCTGCAGAAATGCGGCACCCAGAGGCGCATGGGTCATCAAAAGTATACCAACCATAATCACTCACATTTGGGGGAGTATGTCTGCAAATCAACTCACTCCCACGTATTTTAATAGTGCGCTCTAACATACTCCCAGTGAGTATATTATTGACCTGCCAACGCCGTTTCGAGGGCATCAATCAGCATGCCGGCAACATTAACACCTGTCTGCGCAGTAATTTCCTGGAAGCAGGTCGGGCTGGTGACATTGACTTCCGTCAGATAACTGCCAATCACGTCTAATCCTACCAGCAACAAGCCTCTTTGATAAAGCTGCGGTGCCAAAGTCTGTGCAATCTCAAGATCCCGCGCAGACAATGGTTGCGCCACGCCGACACCACCAGCCGCCAGATTGCCACGGACTTCGCCGTTTTGCGGAATACGTGCCAATGCAAATGGTACGACCTTGCCGCCAATCAGCAAAATGCGTTTGTCGCCGTGCACGATGTCTGGAATATAGCGCTGAACCATGATCGTGCGACGACCGTTATCCGTCAGTGTCTCAATCACCGATCCGAGGTTCATGCCATCTTCCCGGATACGGAAAATGCCCATACCCCCCATGCCATCCAGAGGTTTGAGGATAATATCCTGATGCTGTTGATGAAATGCGCGTATCCGCTGTTCGTTACGCGTCACAAGTGTGGGCGCGGTGAACTGGCTGAACTGGGCAATCGTCAGTTTTTCATTATGATTGCGGATAGCGGCTGGTTTGTTGAAGACCCGCGCGCCCTGCTGTTCTGCCATTTCCAGCAAATAAGTCGCGTAGATGTATTCCATGTCAAACGGCGGGTCTTTGCGCTGCAAGACGGCATCAAAGTCGCTCAAAGGCACGGAAACCGGCGCATCTGCCCGATACCAGTCCGTACTGTCTCCAGTCAGATTAATCTTACTGATACTGGCAATGACCTGACCATTGTCCAACGCCAGATCATCCGGACCAAAAGCAAAAATCTGGTATCCCCGACGATGAGCTTCCACCATCATGGCATACGTGGAATCTTTGTAGGTCTTGAACTCGGATAAAGGGTCAGTCAGAAAAGCGATTTTCATAAGCTCACTCAACAAAAAAGGATGACGGCATGGTTCATAACAACAGAGTAATCAGCAATCCACGACAAACCGTGATGAGCCGTGTTGGGCCTTGACGGGCCAATCATGAAGCAATCAGAGGGCAATATCAGCTCCATCAACGCCATCGCAGCCCGACGACAAGTTAATAAATTTCCGGGTTGGGATCTGTTTTTTCCAGTTCCAGCGACGCTGCCAGCAAGGCCAGTCGCGCTACCACACCATACATGTAAAACCGGTTAGGTGCTGCCGTGCCGGGTTTGGCACGCATATCAGGAACTGCGTGCTGCTGCGCAAACGCCAGCGGCACAAAATGCATGCCCGGAGAATTCAGATTTTCGTCCACCCCACGGTCTTCATGCACGCGGTAAAAGCCGCCCACCACATAGCGATCGATCATATACACCACCGGCTCAGCAACCGATTCACTGATCTGCTCGAACGTGTACACGCCTTCCTGCACGATCACGTCATTGACTTCGACGCCATCTTTAATCACCGACATCTTGTTACGCTGCTTGCGGTTCAGGTCACGGACTTCGTCGGAATGATGCACCGTCATAATCCCCATCCCATACGTACCGGCATCCGCCTTCACGATAACGAAAGGCTTTTCCTTGATGCCATATTCTTTGTACTTTTTACGGATTTTGGCAAGAATGGTATCAATCGCCGCGGCCAGTGCATCTTCACCGGTTCCGTCATGAAAATTCACGCCATTCACCTTAGTGAAAAACGGATTCAGCATCCACGGATCGATATCGACCAGCTTAGAGAATTTTTTCACGACCTCATCATATGTCGAGAAATGGTTGCTCTTTCGACGCATGGCCCAGCCGGCGTGCAATGGTGGCAACAAGGTTTGCTCGTTGATATTTTCCAGAATCTCAGGAATGCCAGCCGACAGATCATTGTTCAGCAAAATCGTACAAGGATCAAAATTCTTCAACCCGAGACGGCGGCCATTCGGCGAACGCACTAAAGGCTCCAGAATCAGTTGTGTGCCATCCGGTAAATCAATCGGCGTTGGTTCTTTGATATCTTCGCATAAGGAACCCAGCCGGACATTCAGCCCGGTCTGACGGAAAATCTGCATCATGCGCGCCACGTTTTGCAGATAAAACGTATTGCGGGTATGGCTTTCCGGAATCAACAACAGATTTTTAGCATCAGGGCAATATTTTTCGATGGCAGCCATCGCCGCCTGTACCGCCAGCGGGAGCATTTCTGATGCCAGATTATTAAAGCCGCCCGGAAATAAATTGGTATCGACCGGTGCCAGCTTGAAACCGGCATTGCGTAAATCAACAGAGCAATAAAATGGCGGCGTGTGCTCCTGCCATTCCAGCCGGAACCAGCGCTCAATGGCGGGAGTGGCTTCCAGTATTTTTTTTTCGAGATCGAGCAAAGGCCCGTTCAGGGCGGTGACGAGATGCGGAACCATATTGACCTTTTTGATGAGCTGCCTGCGCAGCCAGGTTTTTTAGTCTCTAGTAGCCAAAAAACCTGACACTACAACCTGATACCTTCTTAGGACTGACGCAAAATTGTTCCAGCAAGGCATGGCGACGAAGGCAGTACGTGCTTGTACGACGAGGAGCCATAACGCTGCTGGGGCAGTTTTGCGTAAGTCCTACTTCTATCGATATCTGCTTTCTGCGCTTTTCATGGCCTTACTAGCTTGGGACGAAACCGCCAGAATCAAGGATATCTGGCAACGAACCTGTTGGCCATCACCAGATCAGTGTGATTAGTCAGATTTACCCAACAGATTAAAATGCTCAACGACAGGTGCCGCCGCAAAAAACGGACCGACAATCGCACGCCACTCCAAAAAGGCAGGAGATTCACGGAAATCTACGGTGTGATTTTCTAAGGTTTCCCAGAAAATCATTAATACATAACGCTCTGGCGATTCAATGCCTTTATTAACTTTATAACCACGAAAACCAGTCGCTTTCGCGATCACTTCGTTCAGGCCACGTTCGATGGCGACATCAAATTCTGCTTGTTTACCTGGCTGGATACGGATATCGGCGAGTTCAAGGATCATGTTTTACTCTCTGCGGGATAAAAAATTGGTCAAAACAGAATTATCGCACCGATCAGACCATTTCCCTGTCACTCAGTTCTTTTTTCAGATAAGCATAAAAGACTGGTGCCGCCACCACGCCAGGCAGACCGAACAACGTTTCCATCACCAGTATGGCGGTCAGCAATTCCCAGGCGCGGGCATTGATTTCAGCACCGATGATACGTGCGTTGAGGAAATATTCTGCCTTGTGTATCACCACCATGAATACCAATGACGCAAACGCTACATTCAATGAATAAGACAGCCCGACAATCACAATAACTGCGTTGGACAGAATATTCCCGACCACAGGAATCAAACCGGCAAGGAAAGTAATCGCGATCATCGTCTTGATCAGCGGCAGATGAATACCGGCCAAAGGCAAGACCAGCATCAAGAAGATGCCGGTCAATATCGTATTGATGGCAGAAATCCGGACCTGAGCAAAAACGATTTTACGAAACACCTGGCTCAGATTGGCAACTCGTTGCTGCAACGCAGCCGCCAGTGGCCGTATATTGTGGCTGCCGCTGGCGTCCCGTAAAGCCACCATACTGCCGATGATCATACCCAGCAACAGATGCACCAGCACATGTCCTGCTTCGGGCACCAGCAACTTTGCCTCGCTGGCATGCTCCCTGAGCCAATGAATAATCATAACTTGCAAAGAATCGACGTCTTCAGGAAGGTTAGTGCTTACCCACAAAGGTAATTGTGTCCGCGATGTCTCTATAATATCTGCCAGTTTTTGTAACAGGTTATGCAGATTCCCTGCATCACTGCGCAAAAAAGCATGGATCGCCCAGATGGTTGCCATCAGGCCCAGAATCAGTAACGATGACAACAGGGCAACGGCAATCATGCGCGGCTGACGGTGGCTGAATCTGCGGGCAATCGCGGGCGCCATCAGGTGAATCAGCGCATACATCAGCAAACCCGAAAACAACGCCACCAGCAAACCCATCTTCAGGACCAGTAACAAAGAAATAGCGGCAAAACCGTAAGATACCCAAATTACCGGCGTCACTTTACCCCCTGCCATCGAACCGGCGCTCATGCTGACAACCCGCTCATGCCCGCAATCGCTGTGAGCAACAAGCCCACAGCAGCGACCAATGCCACCATAAAACCAGGACCACGAGAAGCAGGATCGCGCAGATAGGCCAGCGCATACATCACACGGCCAATGACCCAGACTGCTCCACCAACAGCAGCCAGCTTATCTCCGGCCCAAAGCGCACAGAGCAACAACGATGGAAGGAAAAACAGCATTTGCTCCACCGTATTGGCCTGCACCCGCAATGCACACAGAAATTCTGGTGGACCATCGACTGCCGGTGCTGTCACCTGATAGCGCTGGCGCGCCATCGCGACGGTATAGGTATTCCAGAAATACATCACCATCACTGCAACGCAGACCCACGATGTCCAGACATAGTGCATAACATCTCCTTGAAGAGCAGAATTCATTCATTAGCGAAACGACATGATAGCAAAAGAGTATGTATGTCCCATGACTTGCTGATCACAGTGCGTCGCCAGAAAAAAAAGAGGGAGGATCACCAGACCTACATGGTCATGAAGAACATTTAAACAAGAAATACAACTTGAAACAGACTATTACAATTTGCTGTCGGCTTTTTCCTATACTCAAGCGTTGAATACAGACTATCAGACAAGAGGTAAAAAATGACACACACACTGAAAAAACTTTCCATTGCAGCATCCTTTCTGGGATTGGCTATCGGTGCTGGCAGCGCATACGCAGCCGACTTTGATGATTTTGCCCGCGTCATCAGCGTCACACCTCAGGTTGAGCAAGTGAATGTTCCTCGTCAGGAGTGCCGCACCGAATATGAAACCAGCCAGCGCCAGTATCAGCGTCAGCCAGAGCGCAGTGCCGGTGGCTCTATCATTGGCGGTATCGCCGGTGGCTTGCTCGGCAGCCAGGTGGGTGGTGGTAATGGCCGCATTGCAGCCGCTGCCGCAGGCGCTTTAACCGGTGCAATCGTCGGCGACAGAGTGGATAACAATGGTAATGGCAATAACCAGCCGCAACCGACCTACGAAAGCCGTCCTGTTCGTCAGTGCAGAAATGTCGATAACTGGGAAACCCGTAACAATGGCTTTGCAGTTACCTATGAATATCACAACCGTACCTACACGACTGTCATGCCATACGATCCAGGTTCACGCCTGCGTCTGCATGTCACACTGACACCACGTCCTTGATCTAAAACAGTTTTTCTCCCCTATCATGCCGCTTTATGCGGCATTTTTTTCGGCATTTTTATACATAAAACAACTGATCGACTACTGCTTTAGGGCGTTGTCGGCGCTATAGTGTCAGTTTATGTTACAGAGATGCCAATTCAGTGTAATTTAGATGGGGGAACAATAGGTTTATAGTATTATCTTGCGGCAACTTAATCGCTCACGCTCCGTCTATTCTCCATGCAAAAATTGTTTAAAAAATACGGTCTGCTGGTTTGGCTCTCTCTGATACTGATTGCCGGTTTTGTCTTTACTGCCGTTGCTGCGTACGTGGTGTCACGCGACACCATACAACAAAGTTTTTCTGAACAAACACTGCCTCTGACGGGTGATAACATCTATTCTGAAATCCAGAAAGATATCCTGCGACCGGTATTTGTCGCCTCCCAAATGGCGCATGACACCTTTGTGCGAGACTGGATGATCAATGGTGAAGAAGATAAAGATCAGATTGTCAAATATCTTAAAGAAATCAAATCTAAAAACAACGCGATTTCCAGTTTTCTGGTATCCAATCAGACACAAAATTATTACCACGCCGACGGCGTGTTAAAGAGCATCAAAGAAACCGAAGCGCGCGATCAATGGTTTTATCGCGTCAAAAATCTGAAAGCCGCTTACGAAACCAATGTCGATATCGACATGGCGAATCGTGACACCATGACTATCTTCGTCAATTACCGCGTACTGGATTACAACGGTCAGTTTATCGGCGCAACCGGTATAGGCCTGACTCTCGATACCATGAAACATCTGATCGACAACTATCAGACACGTTTTCACCGCAATATTTATTTTGTAGATACCAAAGGCAATATTGCGCTGGCAGGTACCAGCAAAAAAATCCGCAACAATATCAACGAAATACCGGGCATCAGCAGTATCGCCCCACAAATTCTGGCGAATCGCAAAAGCGAATCAGTACATCTGGAATACAAAACAGACACAGAACCAACGCTGGTCAATTCCCGCTTTATTCCTGAACTTGGCTGGCACCTGCTCGTCGAGCAGGATTTGAGTTCGGACATGAAGCCTTTACAGAATGTATTCGCCATCAATCTGGGTATTGGCGGCGGCGTTATGCTGGTGGTACTGATCATTTTGTGTTTCTCGGTCCATCGCTACCAGACCCGACTGGAAAAATCTGCCTCCACTGATACCCTGACCGGTCTGCTGAACCGTCAGGCATTTGATTTTGTGTTTCAGCAAGCCTTGCTGGACGGCGAACGTTCGCGTCAACCTATGTGCGTCGTATTGCTTGATATTGATTTTTTCAAGAAGGTCAATGACAAACTCGGACATCTGGTAGGAGATCATGTATTGAAAGAAATTGCCATGATCAGCAAACGCTCCCTGCGGGAGAGTGACATTATCTGCCGTTGGGGTGGAGAGGAATTTCTGATACTACTGAAAAACTGTACGCTGGAAAAAGCAACGGCGATTGCAGAAAATTTACGCAACACCATTGCCAACAATGATTTTTCCCGCACCACCGATCTGACCAAAACGCGTCTGGCAATTACGGTCAGCATGGGCGTAGCGCAATGCAAGGATAAAGAAACCGAAGACAGCGTGTTTGAACGCGCCGATCTGGCCTTATATCAAGCCAAGGCCAATGGCCGCAACAGCGTATATTTTTCTGAATAATCAGGCGCACAACAAATAAGAACATACCGAAGACACTATAAACAGTCTGATCATCTGCAGACAACATTCGCTGCAAGCCCGGTATTCGTTTGACTACGGACACTCAACAAACAATGGCCTGATCCTGATAACAACGTCAGGGTCAGGCCATTTTATATGTTGATGTGGATGTTGAGGTGCGGCTCATCGTCAAACGCTTCCGCGACCGCGGATGCAGAAGTGCGACATGTGGTTACCTGAAGACGCATCGCTATTACTGCTTGTCGGCATTGGTATTAGCATTGGTATTTTCGCTTGCGCTGATGCCTTCAACGCCTTCACTGCAGCGTACTACCCTGCGCTGTCCAGTGCTGCCTTGCGCGCTGCCAAGGCGATGGTGGGTGGCATCATTGCGGCATAGACATCTCCGGCATCAGCATTCCATTGCGCCACCGTCCGCTGCTGCTGATGTACCGTGTCCATATCCCCTCGTGCAATAGGGCCCGTCAATGCGCGCGCAGTTCCCATCGTCAAGGCATTTTCCAGACTTTGTCTTGCCAATGGTGCTGCCATCGCCAGCGCAATGTCTTCCGGAATACCGGCAGCCTGGTAAGCATGCAATGCAATATCGATCAGGCTGACCAGATAATTACTCGCAAACACCGAACCTGCATGATAGAGCAACTTGCTCTCTGCACTGATCTGTACCGTCTTTGCACCTATCGCCTGCAATGCAGGAATCAACACAGCCAACGCCCGGGCATCACCTTCCACGCTGCAAATCGTTCCGGCAAACTGCTCTGCTGATTGCTGAACATCGGCAAAACTACGCACTGGATGCACACTGGCAACTGCGGCACCGGCTCGTATTGCAGATTGCAATATCGTTGATGGTTTTGCACCGCTGCAATGAAATACGATGCTATGGGCATTCAGTTTTCCGGTCAACGCATCGCCAGCAGAAACAATCTGATCATCCGGTACGCTCAGCATCCAGATATCGGAAGCATCCATCTGCACACGATCAGCCACCACCTGCCCTGCACCGATAAAATCTACCGCTGCCTGCGCACTGGAGATAGAACGGTTGCAGATTTGCGATGGCATCCATACCTGATGCTGGCGCAGTAGTCGTGCCAGCACCTGACCGACCTTACCGGCACCGATTGTATTCAACAGCAACATAGAATTCGTCACATTCATACGTTGCCCTCATCGGGGAAGCGACGCAAACCTTCCAGATTCAGGATGGTGATGCCGCCATAGTCCACCGTCAGCAGTTTTTTCTTTTCCAGTAATTGCAACGCCTGATTGGCGCGCTGACGAGAGACACTGGAAATATAACCAATTTCTTCCTGAGACAACTGCAACTGCATACTGCTGCCCGGATTCAGATAAGGATGAAACATCGCCGCCAGACAACGTGCGACACGAGTATCCGGGTCAAGCATACGATCATATTCCACCAGCGAAATAAACAAGCTCAGACGCTCGTTGAGTTGCTGCAACAAGAAACGATTGAACGGAATACTATTGTCCAGCAAAAAATTAAAAGTGCTACGCGACATGAATGCAACGCGGGTATCACGCAAGGCAACTACATCGTAGCGTCGCGGCTCTGTCTTCAACAACGATCCTTCGCCAAACCAGCCTCCGGCGAGCATACAGCTGAACGTGACCGTCTTGCCTTCAGGAGAAATACTGCTCATCTTCAGAAAGCCCTCAATCACACCCATCCAGTGATCGACAGGATCACCCTTGCGGCAGACATAGCTGCCGGCAGGGACAAAGCGTTCTATCACTTCCTCTTCCACCCGCTGCATATGCTCAGGTGAGAGCATGCTGGCCCACATGGTTTTAGCAAATCGTTGTTTTGGGTCGCTGTTTGTTTTTGTCATATTTGTGCAACGCACCACCGATAGTTGATTCATTCTTCGAGATTGTCTGTCGGATGACAGCGACAGCTTTTTGGACGGTCTACTATCCAATCCATAAAAAAGAAATACGGAGACATTGTAAGCGAGGTTGCCCGCTGAGGATACGACTGCACATACGGTAACAGTCAAACTCTTCCAGCGTGATATCCCTCGCAAACAACAGTCTCCAGCCAATTTTCAGATCCGGTCTTGCAGTAAGTATTACGTAAGACATGGTGAGGAAACTCGGATGAAAAAAATACGCCCCAAACGGCAATGGTGGAGACCATGATAAACAAAGACACAGCGAACACAACGTTCCCGAGACTGTTGCTACAGCACGGGAAAACACGCCCACAACACCCGGCTTTCCGCGAGAAGGATCTGGGCATCTGGCAGACATGGAACTGGCAACAGGTCAACGAAGAAGTCCGTGCATTGGCCTGTGGGCTGGCAGCACAAGGATTTCAACGTGGCATGCATCTGGCCATCATCGGCGATAACCGCCCACGACTTTACTGGGCAATGGCCGCAGCCCAATGTCTGGGCGGCATTCCGGTACCGTTGTATCAGGATGCGCCGGCAGCAGATATGGCTTATGTTCTCGAAAATGCGGAAATCGTCTTTGCAGTCGTCGAAGATCAGGAGCAGGTAGACAAACTGCTGGAAATCAAACAGCACTACGCAGGCGTTGAGCATATTACGTTTGATGATGATCGCGGCATGCGGCATTACCACCAGCCTGAGCTGACCTCCTATGCAGCCTTGCAGGAAATCGGTCGTGCCTATGACAAGGCACATCCGGATTTCTTCATGCAGCAGGTAGAACTGGGGCAGGCAGATGATGTTGCCGTGATGCTTTACACCTCCGGAACGACAGGCAAACCCAAGGGTGTCTGCCAGACACATCACTCGTTTATGTCGGCAGCGCATGGCGGCGCTGGCTTCGACAAACTCAGCGAACACGAAGATATCCTGTCTTACCTGCCAATGGCATGGGTCGGCGATCATCTGTTTTCTTTTGCACAGGCATTGGCTGCGGGCTTTACCGTCAATTGCCCTGAGTCCGGTGAAACCGTCCTGACGGATTTGCGCGAGATTGGCCCTACTTATTATTTCGCACCGCCACGGGTCTTCGAAAACATGCTGACGACAGTCATGATCCGCATGGAAGATGCCGGTGCAGTCAAACGCAAATTGTTTGCGTATTACATGGATCTCGCACGCCGCGTCGGTGCCGATATTCTGGACGGAAAACCAGTATCAGCAATCGACCGCCTCCGCTATGCGATGGGCAATGTCCTGATTTATGGTCCGCTGAAAAACGTACTCGGCCTCTCACGTGTCCGCGTCGCCTACACTGCGGGCGCCGCGATCGGGCCTGATCTGTTCCGTTTTTATCGCTCTATCGGCGTCAACCTGAAGCAACTGTACGGCGCAACCGAAACCTGCGCCTATGTCTGTCTGCAACCGGATGGTCATATTAAATTCGACAGTGTTGGCAAAGCTGCGCCAGGGGTTGAAGTCAAACTCGCCGACAACGGCGAGGTTCTGGTGAAATCCGGCGCCATGCTCAAAGGCTATTACAAACGCCCGGACGCTACAGCCGAAGTGATGGATGCTGAAGGCTATTTTCATACAGGCGACGCCGGTATTTTTGATACCGAAGGTCATCTGAAAATCATCGATCGGGCAGCCGATGTCGGCAAGCTGAACAACGGCGACATGTTTGCGCCTAACTACATCGAAAACAAACTCAAGTTTTTTCCGTTCATCAAAGAAGCGGTGGCCTTCGGACACAACCGCGATATGGTCTGCGCGTTCATCAATATCGATATGGAAGCAGTCGGTAACTGGTCCGAGCGACGCGGTATCGCCTATTCCGGCTACACCGACCTGGCCGCAAAGCCGGAAACCTATCAACTGATCATGTCCTGCGTTGAAAAAGTCAACGCCGACCTCGCTTCCGAAGCGCTGATGTCCGGTACTCAGATTCACCGTTTCCTGGTGCTGCATAAAGAGCTTGATCCTGATGACGACGAACTGACACGCACACGCAAAGTCCGCCGTAATTTCATTTCACAAAAATATGCCGTGCTGATTGACGCACTGTATTCCGGCAAGCGTTCACAATTTATTGAAACGCAGGTGAAATTTGAAGACGGCCGCCAAGGCAAAGTCAGTGCTGATCTGCATATCAGCGACGTCACAACATTCGCTGCCCAGCAGCAAGCGGCATAAGGAATAAGTTCATGGCAGATAACAGAAAAATCGGTGATGTGATTGTCGATCTGAAAAACATCTCCCTGTCCTTTGGTGGAGTGAAGGCACTGACGAATATTTCTTTCAACGTGAAAGAACATGAAATTCGCGCCATCATCGGTCCCAACGGCGCAGGCAAAAGCTCGATGTTGAATGTGATCAACGGTGTGTATCGCCCACAGCAAGGCGACATCATTTACCGTGGTCAGCACCGTAAAGACATGAATACCTATGCTGCAGCAAAAACCGGTATTGCCAGAACGTTTCAGAATATCGCCCTGTTCAAAGGTATGTCGGTACTCGACAACATCATGACAGGCCGTAATCTGAAAATGCATAGCAACTTTCTGATGCAAGCGTTGTACTGGGGCCCTGCACAAAAAGAGGAAATTGCCCATCGTGAAAAGGTGGAAGAAATTATCGATTTCCTCGAAATTCAGCATATCCGCAAAGTGCCTGTCGGTCGCCTTTCTTACGGTCTGCAAAAACGGGTTGAATTAGGTCGGGCGTTGGCAGCAGAACCAGAAATTCTGTTACTCGATGAACCAATGGCCGGTATGAATGTAGAAGAAAAACAGGATATGAGTCGCTTCATTCTGGACGTGAACGATCAGCTGGGCACCACCATTGTGCTGATTGAACATGATATGGGCGTGGTGATGGATATTTCTGATCGCGTCGTCGTACTTGATTACGGCAAAAAAATTGGTGATGGCACACCAGCCGAAGTGCTGGCGAATCAGGAAGTCATCAACGCCTATCTGGGCGTCGCCAACTAGACCGATCTATTACAGGATGACATGACATGAATATCAGTTTTTTCCTTGAAGTTTTTATTGGCGGCCTGTTGTCCGGCGTTATGTATGCGCTGGTGGCACTCGGCTTTGTGCTGATTTACAAAGCGTCTGGTGTATTCAATTTTGCGCAGGGGGCAATGGTGTTTTTCGCCGCTCTCACCTGCGTCGGTTTATCTGAGCAATTTAATCTCTCGCTGTGGCTGGCAATTCCATTGACGATGGTTGTTATGATTATTCTGGGTCTGGCGATTGAAAGAGTGGTGTTGCGCCCTTTGGTCAACCAACCTGAAATCACCCTGTTCATGGCCACCATAGGACTGACCTTTTTTATCGAAGGCCTGGCGCAATTACTCTGGGGTTCACAGCCACACAAACTGAGTTTGCCGATTGAAGATGTACCCATCGAATTTTTAATGGAAAAATTCAACATCATCGTTTCTCAGTTTGACGTGATTGCCGCATTCATCTGTGCGTTACTGGTCACTGGTCTGGCATTGTTATTTTCCAAAACCAAGATTGGCCGCGCTTTACGCGCCGTAGCGGACGATCATCAGGCAGCATTGGCCGTCGGAATTCCGCTGCAACAAATCTGGGGCATCGTCTGGGCAGTTGCCGGTTTTGTGGCACTGGTCGCCGGGTTGCTGTGGGGTGCGCGTAATGGTGTTCAGTTTGCGTTGACGTTTGTTGCACTGAAAGCTCTGCCAGTACTGATTCTGGGTGGATTCACCTCGGTTCCGGGAGCGATTGTCGGTGGCCTGATTATCGGTGCATCAGAAAAACTCGCCGAAGTCTACATCGGCCCTATGGTTGGCGGAGGCATAGAAGGCTGGTTCCCGTATGTACTGGCGCTGCTGTTCCTGCTGGTACGCCCCGAAGGTCTGTTTGGAGAAAAAATTATCCGCAGGATCTGAAACCAGTATCCCAACTATAACAATCTCAATCGACTCATATCCATGCAGACCGCGACAGCCACATCATTGTTACGTCGCATGGATACCGCGGAAACCATCTCAGAGGTGAACCATGTTTTATCGTGAAGCAGGTCAGTTTAAAACCAGCTATCAGGCTGACAACCAGATTTTCCCTATCCGGCAAGATAGAATCGGCATCGCTGTCGTCTTGTTACTTGCATTTTTTGGCGTGCCATTACTGGCCTCCGACTATGCTTTTTCTGCCATTTTTATTCCTTTCCTGATTTTTTCGCTGGCTGCATTAGGACTCAATATCCTGACTGGTTATGCCGGACAGTTATCTCTGGGTTCTGCCGCATTCATGGCGGTCGGCGCGTTCGCGTCCTACAATTTCATGCTGCGCATTCCAGGCATGCCACTGTTACTGGCATTTGTTCTGGGCGGATTATCTGCTGCTGCAGTCGGCATTGCTTTTGGTTTGCCATCGCTCAGAATCCGCGGTTTTTATCTGGCAGCGGCGACACTCGCGACACAGTTTTTTGTCGTCTGGTGCCTGACAAAAATCCAGTGGTTTACCAATTACAGTTCTTCCGGTGTCATTACTGCGCAAGAAATGGTCATTCTCGGCATGAGCTTTAACACACCAGTGAAGAAATACCTGCTGACGCTGATCGTTGTCTGCGTGCTGTCGGTACTGGCAAAAAATATGATCCGCTCCAATGTGGGCCGCTCCTGGATGGCAGTGCGCGATATGGACGTGGCGGCTGAAGTGATCGGATTCCGTCTGATGCGGACCAAATTACTGGCATTTGCGGTGTCCTCATTCTATTGCGGGATTGCAGGTGCCTTGTATGCCTATGCGTATCTCGGAACGGTAGAGCCGGAAGCGTATAACCTGGATCTGTCTTTCCGTATTCTGTTCATGATTATCATCGGCGGTGTGGGATCGGTACTGGGTTCTTTTCTGGGTTCGGCATTCATTATTCTGTTGCCGGTCGTACTGAATCTGATCGCACATGGCTTGTCACTGCCTACCAACATTGCATCCAATCTGGAGCTGATGGTATTCGGTGCGCTGATTATCTTTTTCCTGATCGTAGAGCCACATGGTCTGGCACGTTTATGGCAAATCGCTAAGGAAAAATTACGTTTGTGGCCGTTCCCGCATTGATCACCACAATATGATCGAAAACCATAATAAAGACGCTTCGACATCATTTCAGAAGTTCCGGTCAGAAAGCGTTCGTAGTACCTATCCAATCAACAGGAGACAACATGAAATTGCTTAAATCTATATTGTTAGGAACCGCGATTCTTGGCGCAGTCAGTGCTGCACAAGCAGAAGATCAATTTATCCCGGTCCTGTCTTACCGCGTTGGCCCTTATGCCGCTGGCGGCTCCGGCTTTTTTGGCGGATCGATCGATTACTTCAATCTGGTCAATGCCAAGGGCGGGCTGAACGGTGTCAAGATCGCGTGGGAAGAATGCGAAACTGAATACAATGCATCACGCGGCGTTGAATGCTATGAACGTCTGAAAAAATCCAAGGGCGGTGCATCGTTGGTAGAGCCACTCTCGACGGGTATTGCCTATGGCATTCTGGATCGCGTTGCTGAAGACAAAATACCGATGACAACGCTCGGCTATGGACGCTCGGATGCGGCGAATGGCAAAGTGTTTCCCTACATTTTTCCGCTGATCACCAGTTACTGGAATCAGGCGGCAGCAATGACCAAATATCTCGGTGATAAAGTCGGCGGCATGGACAAGCTGAAAGGCAAAAAAATCGTGCACCTGTATCACGATTCCGCTTTCGGTAAAGAACCTATTCCGGTGCTGGATGCGCAGGCGAAACAATATGGCTTTGAACTGATCAAAATTCCTGTCGCTCATCCGGGCAATGAACAGCAATCACAATGGTTGCAAATCCGTCAGGCCAATCCTGATTACGTCATTCTCTGGGGCTGGGGTGTCATGAATGCGGTAGCGATCAAGACAGCGCAGCGTAATGGCTTTCCAAGGGAAAAAATGCTGGGCGTCTGGTGGGCGGGTTCAGAAGAGGACGTGATCCCGGCTGGTGATGCAGCCAAAGGCTACACCACGATGACGTTTAATACACCAGGTAACTATCCTGTGCTCGATGAAATTCGCAGCAAAGTCTATAGCGCTGGCAAAGGCAATCTGAGCGACAAATCACGCATCGGTTCTGTGTATCACATGCGTGGTGTGACTGCCGCGATCCTGTGGACAGAAGCGGTCTTGAAAGCGCAGGAAAAATACGGCAAAGGCAAGCTGATGACGGCTGAACAGATTCGCTGGGGTTTTGAAAATCTGAATGTCGACGAAGCTCGTCAGAAAGCACTCGGTGCGCTTGGCATGTTCCCGCCAGTCAAAACCAGTTGCGAAGATCATGAAGGTTCCGGTGCCGTCAAAGTTCAGCAATGGACAGGCGATAAATGGAAAGCCATTACACCGAACTGGATTACCGGCGACAAGGCATTGACGCGCACCATGTTGGAAGAATCTTCCAACAAGTACGCAGCTGAGAAAAAAATCACGCCTGCCTGCCTGAAGTAAAACCCGGAAGTCACTGACATCTTCCGAACGAAACAGAAGCGCTGTAATCATGATCTCCATCACTGGTTTCAGGCTTCTGTTGCAACAGCTACCTGCCCTATAAAGCATACGCCATCATGAGCAATCAATTACTCACGCCGGATAACGCCATCAGCAACCCCGCTTATCTCAGCGTCAATAATATCGAAGTGATTTACGACCATGTCATTCTGGTATTGAAAGGGATTTCACTGCAAGTACCGCAAGGGAAAATCGTCGCCCTGCTGGGTGCCAACGGTGCCGGTAAATCCACGACACTCAAAGCTATTTCAACCTTGTTGAAAAATGAGCGCGGTGATATCACCAAAGGCGACATCACGTTTCAAGGGCAACGCGTGGATCACCTTACACCGAATGAACTTGTCAAACGCGGTTTGTCACAAGTCATGGAAGGTCGCCATTGCTTTGGCCATCTGACGGTTGAAGAAAATCTGCTGACCGGTGCTTATACCCGCAAATTGTCACGCAGTGAACTCAAGGAAGCACTGGAAAAGGTCTATCACTATTTTCCACGTCTGCGCGAGCGTCGCAACTCCCAGGCTGGTTACACCTCAGGCGGTGAGCAGCAAATGTGTGCTATCGGCCGCGCCCTGATGGCAAAGCCTTCAATGATCCTGCTGGACGAGCCATCGATGGGTATCGCACCGCAATTGGTGGAAGAGATTTTTGAAATTGTCAAAAGCCTCAATACACAGGAAAACGTCTCGTTCCTGCTGGCAGAACAAAATACCAACACGGCTTTGCGATATGCAGACTTTGGCTACATTCTGGAGAACGGGCGCGTTGTGATGGAAGGAGATGCAAAAGATCTCAGTAGCAATGAAGACGTCAAGGAATTTTATCTGGGCGTTTCCGGAACCGGACGCAAGAGTTTCCGTGACATGAAATTTTATCGTCGCCGCAAACGCTGGCTGGCGTAAAGCCTGCCTGTCGCAGTATTTTTTGTAATGACACTGACCAACATTATTTGAAGAGAACAGAGCCATGACTGACTATCTGGACGCACTGGAAACCCGTAGTCCGCAAAGCCGTGAATCAGCACTGATGGAGCGCTTGCCAGCACTGATCGCATTGGCGCAAACAGCACCCGGATGGGCGACGATTTTGCAAGGTGTGACTGCTGGTGACATCTGTCGTCGCAGTGCGCTGGCACAACTACCCGTCACACGTAAATCGGATCTGAAAGATTTACAGAGAGGCCATCTGCCTTTTGGTGGGTTAACGGCAACGGATACGCGCAAATTGGGCCGCATCTTTATGTCGCCCGGCCCCATTTTTGATCCCGAAGGGCGTAGTCCTGACTGGTGGCGTTTTGCGCGCCCCATGCATGCGATCGGCTTGCGACATGGTGATCTGATACAAAACTGTTTTTCCTACCACTTCACACCGGCGGCCTTCATGGTGGAAAGTGCCGCCGCGCGTTTGGGTTGCGCCGTCATTCCGGCAGGAATAGGACAAACGGAAATGCAAGTGCAGGCAATGGCTGAACTGCGTCCGGATGCGTATATCGGGACACCGAGCTTTTTAAAAATCATCATCGAAAAAGCACTGGAAATGGGTGCCGATATTTCCAGTGTACAAAAGGCGATTGTCGGTGCAGAAGCGCTACCACCTTCGCTGCGCAAATGGCTGCAAGATCATGGTGTGGCAACCGTATTACAAATTTATGCGACGGCTGACATCGGCAATATCGCCTATGAAACCAGTACGGATGGCCAGCTCAACCCCGGTATGGTGCTGGATGAAGAATTGATTCTGGAAATTGTACGACCCGGTACCGGAGATCTGGTCAGTGAAGGCGAAGTCGGCGAAGTCGTGATTACCTCATTCAATCAGGACTATCCCTTGATACGTTTCGGTACAGGCGATATGTCAGCAGTCTTGCCAGGAATTTCACCTTGCGGGCGCACCAATCAACGCATCAAAGGATGGATGGGACGTGCTGATCAAACCACGAAGGTCAAGGGTATGTTTGTACATCCTTCGCAAGTGGCAGAAGTGGTAAAACGCCACCCGCAGATTCAAAAAGCCAGACTGGTCGTGACTGGTGAAATGGCCAACGATACGATGTGTCTGCATTGCGAAACGGATGCACCCGATGACACGCTGAAAGCACTGATCATCACCAGCCTGCGCGATATCACCAAGCTGCGCGGCGACGCAGTGTTTGTTGCAACGGGCAGCTTGCCCAATGATGGAAAAGTGATTGATGATGCACGTAAATATGAATAATGTGACCCGTTACTTTTTTGCCACGGTTCATCATGGATGACGCATCACTTATTCATTACTGATTACTGATTAGTCATTCATGGACACATCGTTGAAACTGGTTTCAATCGAAATATGAAGTGGCGCTACAAAAAAAAATCACTATAGAACTGTCCAAAGCAGACATTTTCATGTTGTACCTTTAAGCGCGGAGCTAACAGCTTCGCGCTTTTTTATCACTCAACAATAGTCTCTCCCGCGTAACTATGTATCACGGGTTCAACGTGTTCTCAGTTGCGTCAAACTGCGTCAACTTATTTCAAGTTACTTCTATCAATTTTTGTCGTTTTAAACCTCAGATTACCAGCGACGCCAGTGACGTGGGCCATAGCCATAGTAACCCCAGGACGGCGCAACGATAACGGGTACGGCGGGTACGACAACCCTTGGGCCATATGGCTGTTCATACACGGCACAGCCAGTGCTGCCGAGAATGGCGACAGCGGACAATGCCATTAATACACCTCGAAAAATACGCATGATCAACTCCAGTCAACAAGACATCGTGAATGATGTCGTTGATGTGTTAACCCCTGACATGGAAAATAGTTGACCACAATCTTGTAAGCATTAGTGACATGCTTGTTACATTCTTTGATCCATTATTTTTTAGATGTTTTGCAAATATAAATGCAAACACTTGTTACTCGTTGCAGAAACCCTTACTCCTGCTGTTGCCATTTAAATTGACATAGAGTAATGTCGTTCCTACTTAGGATATTGTGCCTTGGTGAGTTTTGTCTTGTAGCGAATCCGTATTTGACACGGATCAGATACCAGACATAACTCAAAAATATAATAAGAACTAACGCAAAATCGCCCCAGCAGCGTTATGGCTTCTTGTCGTACAGTCTACTGTCTTTGTCGCCATGATGTCAGGGTTTCAGGCAACATGTTGCCTGCTGGCGAACCGAACATCGCTGACAAGTGATGTTTCCCAAAGAACAGGAAGCTTGTTTCGCCTTGCTGAGACATTTTGCGTAGGTTCTGATAACGATATAAATCACATCACTTTGGAGACAAATCACATGCGTCAACTATTTAAATTATTTTCCCTTGCACTGTTCTCTTTTTTTCTAGGCCAATCCGCCATCGCTGCTGAGCGTGGCACAGCGCAGGAAGCTGAAGCGATGGTTAAAAAAGCTGCCGCCTATATCAAAGCAAATGGCCAGGAAAAAGCTATCGCTGAATTCAATAATCCCAAAGGAGCGTTTATCGATCGTGACTTGTATATCTGGGTCGCTGAAGCTAATGGCAAAGCGATTGCTCATGGTGCAAATCAGCGTTTGGTTGGTAAAGATCTGCGCACCTTGCGCGATGTCGATAACAAAGCATTCATTGAAGACATCATTAATGTCGCCAATAGCAAAGGTAAGGGCTGGGTAGACTACAAATGGCCAAATCCAACTACAAAAGCGATCGAACACAAATCGACGTATTTTGAAAAATCCGGCGAGCTGATCATTGCTTGCGGTATCTACAAATAAATTAACTGCTCAATAAAAAAACCTGCTGGTGTCATACCGGCAGGTTTTTTTTATGGTGAGACATAAACTGCTTCCGTGTAAGCTGCTTTCCTGCATGTGTGTAGTGCGTATCTGCCAGCCTTTCTCGGAATGACAGGCAGATCAGCAATACCTGACAACCACTTTCATCTTTTTACCGTCAGCGCTTTACTGTCGACGATACAACATCACTCAACAACATCAGCGCACGCTACTCACTTCAGATGCACTTAGTTTGATTCCTTGATCAGGCGACCGGAATTTTTTTGTATCGGACGTGCATTCATTGGATACAAGCGGCTGAAAATGGCTAACTGATCAGGTGAAATTTCTATTGGCTCTTTCATGACCAACCACAAAACGCCCTCGGTACATGGCGGTGTAGTCAGCGAACCCATGTAAGTGTAGTAGTCACGTTTGACGGGCAGAATCTGGTTCATATCCATGGTTGTCAGCGGCTGCACGGGTTCGTTTTTTTCTAATGGCAGGTTGTTCCAGACATGCTGCACCAGACTATGTGCTTTGCCACGCTCAATCAATACGGCGACCACCGCCAATTTGCCATCAGCATCTTTGTGCACCAGATGCGCCACCATTTCAAAACTCTTACCATTCACACGCTCTTCCGAGGGTTTATGGAAATGAAATTGCACCAGCTCGTAGTTGTGTCCCAACACATTGATGTAGTTACCCGAACCGATATTGACCTGTATCGTATGACCGTTATCGACCACCGTAAAACGAGAGGGACTGTAATCAAACGTAATCGGATCAAGATCGACGCGGATGCCATCACGGATATCAATCGGTGACTGGCGTTCGCCCATATCGCATTTGGCATTCGCTGTATTAAGCTTACCCCAGTTCAAAGGTCCGCCTTCCCCCTGGTAACTCCAGTGTACAGCGCCGTGTCCGCCCATTGCAGCAGTCAGGCTGGCCGCTGAAGCGGCGCCGTGTTCTGCTGCTTCTGCCTTGGCTTTGGAGGTCTCCACTTTTTTGGCAGGTGGCACATACAGCTGACTGCGCACCACGGGACGTGGCGCACTCTTGGCTGCGGCATCTTCTTTTTCCTTGCGAATAACTGCCAGACGATCAGCAATACGAGCCGCCAGTTCATCGGCAGCCAGCGCCTCTTTGGCGGATTCTTTCGCAGCGTCCTTGGATTCCTTACCTGATTTTCGCTCTTCCTTGGAAGACGATACGGATGCGGAGCTCTCTTTGGCAGGCTTAATCGGCTTCGAGGACGGTCCATCATTTGCCTGGGCAGACATGGCCAACAGCAGAGACAATAATAAGGCAGGATAGCGGCGCATAATCGGATATGAGAAGGAGGTGGATAGTCCGGTTACGGCGTTCTGCCTTTAAACTTGAATCTCTGTGGCAATTTTCGCTTAGAACGTGTTCACGATCTGTAGCGAGAGGGAGTCAGTGGGTGCTCAACAGCGCGGAAACACCGGAGTGTACTTCAGTACATGAGGATGTTGAGCACTGTTGAGTGCCCAATCACGCCCTTGCAGTAAGATCGTGAACACGTTCTTACACCAACGGCGGAACGCCCTCCAGAATAAACAAGCGACCGATGGAATGTTGCTGACGTATCGCTTTAGCTTTGCTGTATTCCACCGAGTCATACCAGTGTTGTGCCTGTGCCAGCGTTGGAAATTCGACGATCACTGTGCGCCAGGCATCATGATGCGATGCGTCCCCCCCTTCCTTCTGCAAACGCAACCCACCACGTGCCAGGAACTGGCCACCATACTGCTCGACACTCGCTGTCGATAAGGGGCGGTAATCTGCGTATCCTTCCGCATTTGTGATTTGAATTTCTGCAACAACGTAGGCTTTTGGCATGATGTTCTCTTGTCTGCTGAATTGCGCTGGATAGCGATAAAAAAATAAGGGTACCCGATTCATCAATCAGATACCCTTATTGTAGAGGTAGACCGCTTACTGAGTTTGCTTATTCAGGTGAATGACTGAGGCTGACTGCCCGCCGACACCAGAAAATGATGACCCCGTGCGGATCAGCCCAGTACACGTGCTTTGGCCGCCTCATATTCAGCGGTCAGGCGGGCAACGATCTCTGCCACTGCTGGTGCATCTTCCATCAGTCCAACGCCCTGACCTGCGCCCCAGATATCACGCCAGGCTTTGGCTTTGCTGGAGCTGCCGGAGCCGAAGTTCATCTGTGATTTATCGGCAACAGGCAGATTGTCAGGATCAAGTCCGGCAGCGACGATGGATTTTTTGAGGTAATTGCCATGAACGCCCGTAAACAAATTGGTGTAGACGATATCGGCAGCGGTCGATTCAATAATCGTCTGGCGATAGCCATCTTCTACATTCGATTCCTTCGATGCCAGCCAGCGTGAGCCTATGTAGGCAAAATCCGCCCCCATTGCCTGCGCAGCCAGAATCGCATCACCTGTCGCAATCGAACCTGACAGGGCAATCGGGCCCTTAAAGAATTTGCGCACCTCACCAACCAGCGCGAATGGCGATAACCCGCCAGCATGGCCACCAGCGCCGGCAGCGACCAGAATCAGGCCGTCCACACCGGCTTCCAGCGCTTTTTGTGCATGACGGATAGAAATCACATCATGCAGAACAATGCCGCCATAGCTGTGAATGGCATCCAGCATTTCTTTCGGTGGCGCACGCAATGACGAGATGATGATAGGAATTCGATGCTTGACACAGACTTCTACGTCATGCGCCAGACGGTCATTGGACTGGTGCACGATCTGGTTGACGGCGATCGGCCCGATAATCGCCTCCGGATTGGCGGCTTTGTACTCAGCCAGTTCTGCCTGCAAATCCGTCAGCCAGGTATCGAGCAATTCCGCCGGACGCGCATTGAGCGCGGGAAACGAGCCGACGATACCCGCTTTGCATTGCGCTGCCACCAACTGCGGGCCGCTGGCGATAAACATCGGGGAAGCAATAACAGGTAAGGCGAGGTGCTGCAATGCGACTGGCAGATGTGACGTATTGGCCATAATGTCTCTCTCAGGTTTATTTGGTGTTTTTTGAATGTGACTGATATGATGTTATCAGAAAAAACGTTGTTTTTCATTACCAACACATCTGCTTCGCAGCGATGCGACAAATCAGTACATTCACATGAGCATCAAACCAAAAACCGCCGCCAATATCATCGATTTCCGGCAAGGGCAGGAAGCGTTGCGTGATTCCCTGCGTCAGGGCATGCTGGACGCCGCCAGCCGGCTATTACTCGACGAAGGCCCTGCTGCGCTGACCGTGCGCAAGGTCGCTGATGCAGTCAATTGTTCAACAACGCTGCTGTATTCTATTTTTGGCGGCAAGGATGGACTGGCGAATGCCTTGTATCTGGAAGGCTTTACCCGCTTCAAGGAAGAGTTTATCCAGTACGAGGCCAGCCTGCCGGAAGAGCAACGGGTACGCGGAATTGACCGTATCTGGCTGTATGCCAACAACTATCATGCCTATGCGCGACGCTATCCCAGTTATTACATGGTGATGTTCGGCGACGCCATTGCTGGCTTTGTGCCACCACTGGAATCCAGAGTCGCGGCCTGGGAATCATTCACTCCGCTGATGGCCGAATTTGAGCATTGCATGCAGCAGGGCTTACTGCCCCCCTCCAGCGCCAGCGCGGCTGCCAGGCTGTTATGGTCAGCCATGCACGGCGTCATCAGTCTGGAACTCAAAGGCTTTTATTTCAAAAAAGAACATCCGGATGAACTGTATCGCGCTGCCGTCCGCGCCGTTTTACTCTCATTACAAACACCAGAATAAAGGGACACGACATGACTTACCAATGCTTTGATTTGCACATAGAACAGCACATTGCCCATCTGCGCTTTAACCGCCCGGATAGCCTGAATACGATGCAACCGGTGTTTTTTCGGGAACTGGTACAGATACTGCAAACCTTGCAGCGCGAAGCTCCGGCAAGGGCATTGGTGATCTCGTCCACAGGCAAACATTTTACGGCGGGCATGGCGCTGGATGTCTTTGCCGGCGGCAATCTGCTGGATGATGCGACGGCAACAGGTCGCGCCAATATGGCGCTGGTGTTACAGGATATGCACCAGTCCTTTAACCTGCTCGAACAATTGCGGCTGCCGGTGATTACGGCTATTCAGGGCGGCTGCATTGGCGGTGGCGTTGATCTGATCTGCGCCAGTGATATCCGTCTGGCGAGCGCAGATGCATTTTTCTGCATACAGGAAATCAACATCGGCATGACCGCCGATCTGGGTACCTTGCAACGTTTGCCAAAACTGATTCCAGAAGGCATCGTGCACGAAATGGCATACACCGGCCGTCGCCTGCCTGCACAACGGGCGCTGGCGGTGGGTCTGGTCAATGAAGTGTTTGCGACGCAGGACGAAATGCTGGCGGCTGCGCTGCAAATGGCAAAAGAAATCGCAGAAAAACCCCCGGTCGCCATCTGGGGCAGCAAGCAGGCGATACACTATGCGCGCGATCATTCCACGCATGACGCCTTACAACAGATGGGCTGGTTGCAATCCGGCATCTGGCAAAGCAGTAATCTGATGGAAGCGTTTATGGCCAAGCAACAGAATCGCCCCACGCAATATGCCGATCTGGCTCCACTGAGCGCGTTTGCCGACGCCAGTTATACGCTGAAATAAACGCAAGCGCCGGAGAGTAAGCAAGCATGCTGTCCGGCATGCCACGTTCCACCAGCGATATTCATCAACCGGTATTGATCAGCCTCTCACCTTCAAGGCGGGCAACGCCGGCGCGTACCAGCTCCTGCGCCAGTTGCGGGATCAATGCCTCTGCCGGCATCTCCAGCTGCGCGGCGGAGGCACGCATGATACGGTTACGTGTCAGCTCCTGCGCGATCGCAGGCAGATATAACTCCTGCTTGTCGAGCAGCAAAAACGCCAGCATGACTTTTAAGGCATTACGGGCATTGCGCCGGGTATCGGCAGACAGATAATCAAGGCGGCTGCGGGCGCGATCCAGAGCGCCGCTGACATCGCTAAACGGCGCACCATGACCGGGAATCACCAGACGCACATCCAGCTCCTGAATGCGCTGCAAAATCGCTGCCTGCTCGGCAAACCCGGACTCGCCTTCCAGCTCTGGAAAAATCACCCCAAAGCCGTGTTCCCATAATGCATCTGCTGAGATCAATATGCCTTCCTGCGGACAATACAACACCATCGAGTGCGGATCATGGCCGGGCGCGGCCAGTACCTGCCAGCGCAAGCCAGCGAGCACGAGTTCATCACCGTCATTGATGCTGCCATCAAAGGTAAATTGTTCGCATGCCTGCCCTGTGGATTCATACGGCAAACGCGCATGATCCCAGGCCGCTACGGCATGCGTATCGGCATGCGGAATCAGGGTACGGCAGGCATAAGTGCGTTGCAGCAAGGCATTGCCGCCACAATGGTCTGAATGCAGATGCGTGTTGATCAGCAAATCCAGCGCACGTCCTTGCAAGGTGTGCTGAACCAGTGCCAGAGTTTGTGGTGCGTGGCTCAGATAGCCGCTATCGACAAGCGCGGTCTGCTGCGCATCAACAAACAGAATATTGTTCGACGACAGCCAGCCACGTTCCAGCACATGCATCCCTGCGGGTAAATCCATGTTGTCTCCTCGCTCCGCCGGTGTGTGCGGCGATTATCATGGTCGCGCTGTCAGCGCCTGCAACAGCTCGCCATTTTTTCAATTTTATGGGCAGTATAGGGAAAAATCAGCCTGTCGCCGTTATAAAATAAGGCGGCCTGCAATATACTCCCCCGGGTATATTTTCAGGAAAAATCAGTCCAGCATGCGTTGTTGCACTTCACGCCAGATAGTCAGCTTGGTGGCATTATCCGCCTTACTCCAGCAAATGATCTCGTCAATACTGCGAAAACAGCCGAGGCAAAAGCGCTTTTGCTCGTCCATGCGGCAAATGTTGATGCAGGGCGAAGGCACTGTCTCGCCTTGTTGTTCGACGTAATCGTCGGGATTAAATTCGTACAGGATAGTCATCGGCTGTTCAGGTATGCAGGTATTCAGGCACTGAGCTGACTCAGGCGCGCAGGGCAATATCGGCGACAGGTGCGCCGGTCATCTGTTGCAGCTGATCTGGTGTCAGCCGGAACACTGCATGCGGATGGCCTGCTGCGGCCCAGACGTGAGCGTATTGCAGCAAATCCTCGTCGATCAGCATGACCGTTTTTTCGACATGGCCGACAGGGCAAACGCCACCGATCGCGTAGCCAATCCGGGCTTTCACAAATTTGGCATCGGCTTTACCCAGCGGCCCGACCAGCGCGGCGACTTTGCTTTCATCCACGCGATTCACGCCACTGGCAACCACCATCACCGCTGCATCATCCTGCAAACGCCGGAAGACAATCGATTTGGCAATCTCTGCCACACTGCATCCCAAGCCAGCGGCGGCCTCAGCGGAGGTTTTTCCGGTAGCGGGCAACATCACAACCGGTTGATCGTGTCCGATCGACAGCAATAAATCGGCTACCCGCCGCGCGGTTTCTGGTAAATCCTGTTCTGTATTCATGACACCTATCGACACCATCTGACAAATCAATCAAAACAAACAAAGAGACTCAAAGACACTCAAAGACACGAGCACACGCGACGACACACCATCGCAAAGCATGACAAAAAATAACCAGTCAATTCACCAGTCTGCATCCCGAACGATATCCATCAACGACATCAGCAGCCCGACACCTGCATCATTGCTGCCAGGAATCCAGCAAGGCTTGGTGTTCCGCTGGAATCTCCAGTTGCTGCATGCCCGCACGATATTCTCCGCCGCTCAGAATCGTGTAAACACAGGTCGCCTTGCAAACAACCTGCGTCCGTTCGGACGCATCATGTTTACCCGGCACCTCCATCATCATCTGATAACGCTGCTGCTCCTTGAGTACCACGTTGCACTGCAGTTGCAAACCAGATGGCGAGTAATTCACTACCTTCAGCGGAACAATATTACCGGGTGCAATCATGATGGCGCCACGCCAGTTAGCATTCAAACGTGGAAAAGAACGGGATTCACGCATAAAAAATCAGGTAAATTCAACAATGAAATATCGGAAAACAGAACATCCCTCTGACACCATTGCATCAGTCATTCTGGGTTTTTGGCCTTCTGGCAACAGATTGCCGCAAAGACAGCCATTATAACCATCTGTCTGATATCGCGGCGACACGGCAACAATACCCCGGCAGCGCGTCAGGAATTGGTACTGTAAGCAGGTGAGGATGCTGAGAACGGCGATGATGATGACTACGCCAGCCAGTCCATCACGCCACGCGCTGCCCACTTGCCGGTAGCAAAACAGGCTGTCAGCAGATAGCCGCCGGTCGGGGCTTCCCAGTCCAGCATTTCGCCGGCACAGAATACGCCTGGCATCGTAGCGAGCATCAATTGCGGTGTCAGTCCTTCAAACCGGATTCCGCCAGCGCTGCTAATGGCCTCATCAATCGGTCGCGCAGCCACCAGCGTCAGCGGTAATGCCTTGATAGCGGCAGCCAATGCCGATGGCTGCTGGATCAGTTCTTTAGGCAGACATTCGTGCAGCAAGGCGATCTTCAGCGCGTCCAGTCCCAACCGTCCTTGCAAATGGCTGGACAACGAGCGCGAGCCTCTGGGATGCATCACATCGGCCATGACTCTGTCGGCAGATTTACCGGGCACCAGATCCAGTTCCAGCGTGGCAGTCCCCTTGCTGAGCAGTTGCTCGCGCAACGGCGCAGACAAGGCGTAAATCAGGCTGCCTTCGACACCGCCAGCAGTCACCACAAATTGTCCCTGGCGCATTTCGGCCTGATGCATTTCGGGATGAGGCATGTCAGCCGGATCCCTTTGCACTCTGGCAGCGACAGTCAATAAAGGCTGACCGGCAAATTTGCCAGAAAAATAGGCTGACCAGGGAACATCAAAGCCGCAATTCGCCGGCTGTAAAGGCGTAATCTCCACGCCTTTTGCCTGCAAGGGCGCAACCCAGGCGCCATCCGAACCCAGACGCGCCCAGCTGGCACCACCCAAGGCCAGTAATATCGCATCTGCCGTGTGCCGGACTTCCCCTTCGGGCGTGGCAAACCGCAGTGCAAACTGATCCTCCTGCTTCACCAGACCCTGCTGATCCACCCAGTCCAGCCAACGATGCCGCATATGAAACTGCACGCCCTGCTGCCGCAAGCGATGCAGCCAGGCACGCAGTAAAGGTGCGGCTTTCATATCGACCGGAAACACCCGACCTGAGCTACCGACAAACGTCTCCACGCCCAGACCTGCCGCCCATGCGCGTAATTGTGGCGCATCAAACGCTTGCAAGATGGGGCTTAACGTGTGACTACGCTCGCGGTAACGGCTGATGAATCGCGTCCACTCCTCAGAATGTGTGAGATTCATACCGCCCTTACCTGCCAGCAAAAATTTGCGCCCCACCGATGGCATGGCGTCATACACATCGACCCGCAAGCCTTGCTGCGCCAGCGTCTCCGCCGCCATCAGCCCGGCAGGGCCGCCACCGATCACCGCCACACGGCGGGAATGAGCAACATCAGCAGCATCAGCAGCGATCGGTAATGGCAAATGGGTAGTTGCAGTGGGCATGGCGTCAGACGTAGCAGCAAATTAATCAGGATGGTGGCCCGGCTCATGATGGAATAGCAAACAGTCAAAAGCAACGGGCAGCAGCGGCGCTATGATACGCGCTCCGGCAGGATTTGCACTACCGTCGGATCGTCTGGTATGCGGGTACCAACTTGTTCAGCAGCTCAGCCATCCGCTTTTCAAAAAAACGGCCAGCGCTGTGGTCTGCAACGCTGGCCGGAAGGCACTGCTCTGAACTGGTTTTATCTAAAAAAAATCTACTTCTGGCATTAACGCCTTCGTCCACTAATTGATGACTAATTGACGATCAATGGTGATCAATGGTGATCAATGGTGCTAATAACGACTAATTACCGTGATAGCTGGCACATCGTCAGAAATTATTTCGCCCAGCTTTGCTGATAATGCAGCCGGTAATCATTGCCGGGATCAAACGTATTTTTCGCTCCGCCGTCGTAGGCAATATTCTGTGCAGTGACCAGATGCACGGGTGTGACATAGCCACTGGGCTGCGCACCAGAAAATGCACGATTCATCTCATCCACCAGTTGCCACGCGTGCAACATCAGCGGCTCTGGCACGGTACCGGTTTGCAGTTCATTGTTGCGGATACGTTTATACGCAGCCGGAGAACCATCACCAGCAGAAATCCCGATCAGCTTATTTGCTGCAATCACCGGCGCAATGCTGGCACTGTCGAGTAAATCAAAATACCCATCATGCACGCTGATCGCATGCGTCCATTTGCTGCCATGACGCTTGATCAAAGCCTCCGTGACTGGTTTCATGCGCATGTAGGCTTCCGCCAGCGGCACATCCTCCACCGACAATACGCGGCATCCTTCGCATTGTCTGAGGGTATCGATGATGGCAGAAGATTTTGCCAGCAGATAAGGATTGCTGGCATCGGTGAACACGACGATCCCCGCCTTGTTATTCGACTCGACGACACCGTACAGGGCAGCAATCTGCGCGACTTCTTTGGGGTTGGAAGTGACATTGGCAAACAAGCCATCCGTTGCGCCACTCTTGACCGCAGCATGCCAGCCCACCACCGGCACTTTGGCTTTTGCCGCCGCAACCAGCCCCTTGGACTGGCTGGTCGCATCCACACCGGCAAGAATAATGCCGTCGGCTTTCATATCGAGCGCCTGATTGATAATGGCAGCGCCCTGATTACAACGGCCACGACAATCAATCGACAGCGTCTCCCAGCTCCCCTGACTGCTGGCTTCCCGCACACCATTGAACAAGGTCGCGATAGCAGAATCACTCATATCAGCAGCGATAAAGATGATTTTCTTTTTCTTTTGAAACCGGGGACTATCCACCGGACCGTCCCAGCGGTTTTTCAGTGCAGCGGCACGAGCTACTTTGGCATTGGCGCGGCTCATGAATTGCATAGGATTTTCCTGCGCAACGGCATTACCGATAAAACTAAACACAACAAACAACACGGTCATACACTTACTGTGGCACTTACTGTGAAAAGCAGTCATGGTTCTGGTTGGGTGAGGTTAGGAGGTGAATGATGGTAAAGCTGAGCAAAATGGTGGTAACGAATCAAATAACGCCATCAGAACTGAAGCAAACAACAAAGCACAAGATTTTCCAAGCGACGACACCAATAACAAACAGGTAAAAAATATAAATTCATCTGACGCATTTCTTCCTACAAAACAACGCTGCCGATATTTTTTATTGAAACTATTTTTACATTTTCAAAACGATTATTGCAGAAAATATCAACAAGTAGATATATTTTCTGCATCTTTTCGTCTGAACTTGAAGTCTCACCAAACTGGTCACACCGTTTTTTTGCTGTGTCAGGGGTAAAAGTGAAACTGGTATAGATGATTGCGCCAAAATAGTGCAAATTATTTTTACCGTTTTTGCCACATTATTCGCAGCAACAGGACTTTTTACACCTGGCAACCATCTCAAGAAAGGGATCAACGAACGTCATCAGTTCAGTTACGCTAAGCTACTTAAGTTATGCATGAGTTATGTATGAGTTATGCATAACTGCTTATGAGCTACCAGTCTGATGGTGCGCGTGCGATGGCGAACAACGCTGGCTGATGTCAGGTTGTTACGAGGAAGGGCGGGATACTAGCAAGGCAATGCCCGCCATCCTGTGCAAGCTTCGGGCATCAGAAAGACAGGAAAAACAGCTGCAACAATCAACAGGCTGGACCTTGGGGCAAGACGTGTCGCTAGTGCACCAGACGCGTGGCGTCATAGCTGCGCAGCCAGGTCATCTGCAATATCCGGGCATCATTGCTGGCACGATGGCGCGTGATATTGAGTTCCTCCTGCACTTGTATTCTGGTGGCGTGCCAGATTTTTTCCTGCGGTGGTGAAATGATTTCCCTGAAATCAGCCAGCCGGAAGCGCGGCGTCAGTCCGGCAGCATCATACAAACGCGCCATCCAGACATAATCCTGAGTCCAGCCATCGGTATATACCGTCTGCCCGCCAAGGTAGGTATTGAGACTTTCTGCCACCATTTGCGGCGTCTTACCGCGTTCGATCAGGGTTTCACGGCGGATATTGTGAATCTGCGCAGCATCGCAATCCCAGTGCTGCCAGTCGTCTTCCGGACGGATCAGGGTGCACCAGCCATCCCCGTGCCGGCAAGAAAACCCCACTTCGATGGGATAACTTCCCTTACCAAAACCGGATGCTTCAAAGTCAATCACAACAGGTACAGTCATCATGACAAGATCTCCGATTTTGCTGATTCGCCTGCTGGCAAGCCCCGGAAGACACTCGCTGCAACCATCACAACAAGCGCTGAAGGAGTATGGAAAAACAGAATACACATGGCTGCATAACAAAATACCCAAGTGTCCTGCACCGGCGTTGAACGTACGTGGATCATTACTCCAACAGAACAGCAACAGGACAGCAACATCAGGCAGGACATGCAATCAATGTGATGCAATGCCATGGCGACAACGAACATGCCAAACCTGATGTCGCCAGATGTTCATTTTTGTACGGATCAAGGCGACTTGCAAGGTATTTATCCACCGAAGTACAAGGTATTCAGTCGATCGTTCAGGCGCCTACCGGCGTACACAACTCCACCAGACTGCCATCAGGACATCGTACATAAGAAACCGTCTGTCCCCAGGGCTTGATGTCCGGCGCGACCAGCTCGTCAGCACCTGCCTGCAAGGCTCTGGCATGTGCCGCGGGCACATCTTCGGTCACCAGCGCGATCTCCATGCCCAACGGTGTCTCAGAAGCATGTGCTTTGACATACCCTTGCGGAAAATGCATCTCGCCCAGCAGGTGGGCCGCAAATGCCAGTGTCGTAGCACCTGTATCCAGCTCGCCGTAAGTCCCGGACTCATGCAAAAAACGCCGCGTCAGCCCGAATGCCTGTTCATAAAACTGCAACGATGCAGCAACATCAGGCACATACAGTATGGTGTATCCGAATTTCATCATGCTCCTCACATTAACAATCCAACACAATTGACGTAACACCGCCACAGCGGCGTGCTGACTCCCTGCTGCACAAGCTCACCAAGAGCCTTTCTGCTATTTTGATGATCTCAGACTGCATCAGAGAGCATCAGACAGATCGGACAGCAGCCTTTGGTCATTCGCCTGACATTCCCCGAATAGATAATCCGGCACAGGCATTTGATAGCCGCCAACAGCATAACATCGGTAAAAACAAAACTGCTTGAGGTTTGTTGATGTTTGTTTATTTCAGATCAACAGCGCAAATGCACCAGAAAATATCTGATATGTAAATTTCGGCTATCCTTGCTCAACATTTTTCCGTAAGCAGAAAATCGACGCATTTTCAGCACGCGGCGACACCCGATTTATGAGGATCATTCCTGTGAGCAACTTGTTAAGCCAACGCCTTGCATTACTGAACCAGCCCGCCCATCGTCCGCTGCTGTCCCAGGGCCTGCGCGGGATAGAGCGTGAGACACTCCGCGTACACGCAGACGCAACGCTGGCAGTCACGCCGCATCCGGCGGCGCTGGGCTCCACGCTGACCCATCCTCAGATTACAACGGATTATTCAGAATCCTTACTCGAATTCATCACGCCGGCAGAACACGACATTGCGACGGCACTCGATCAACTCGACGTCATCCATCGTTTTGCCTACACCAAACTCGGTAACGAAATGCTATGGAGCCAATCCATGCCCTGCATCTTGCCCGAAGAAAAAGACATCCCTATCGCCTGGTATGGCACATCCCATATCGGCATGATCAAGCATGTCTACCGACGTGGCCTGGCATTGCGCTATGGAAAAAGCATGCAATGCATCGCTGGCATTCATTACAACTACTCCCTGTCGGAGCAGCTGTGGAAAGTGTTGCAACAGGCAGAACAGACACGTGGCGACGCCATGCATGTGCAATCAGAAAATTACATCGCCATGATCCGCAATTTTCACCGTTACAGCTGGCTGCTGATGTACCTGTTCGGTGCCTCGCCTGCGCTGGCAACGGCATTTTTACGCGGGCGCTCACATCAGCTCGATACCCTGTCGGCCGATACCCTGTATCTGCCCTACGCCACCAGCCTGCGTATGAGTGATCTGGGATATCAAAACAACGCGCAGGATGGCCTGGTGCCGCCGTATAACAATCTGATGGAATACATGCGCAGCCTGTCCATCGCGGTACGCAAACCGTATGCGCCGTATGAGCAGCTGGGCACGCAGGTCGATGGTGAATGGGTACAGATCAACACCAATGTGTTGCAAATCGAAAACGAATTTTACGCAACGATACGCCCCAAACGCGTGATACGTACTGGCGAACGCCCGATCGAAGCGCTTTGTGCTCGTGGTGTGCAATATGTGGAAGTACGCTGCATGGACGTTAATCCCTTCGATCCGCTGGGCATTAATCTGGAAACCTCCCGTTTCCTGGACGCTTTCCTGCTGTTCTGCGCACTTGACGAGAGCCCGCTCACCAACGACGCAGAAGGCCACGAAAACACCCAGAATTTTGCCCTGACCGTCAAAGAAGGACGTCGCCCCGGCCTGATGCTGAATCGCGCCGGAACAGCCATCTCGCTGCAAGACTGGGGACTGGAATTATTGCAAAAAATTGCAGCGACTGCCGACCTGCTGGACGCAGAACATGGCGGCACAGCCCATGCGGATTCGCTCAAGATACAAACGGCAAAATTGCATGACTCCTCGCTGACGCCTTCCGCCAAAGTGCTGGAAGCGATACGTGCTGAACAGGGCTCGTTCATTCAGTTTGCCCTCAAGCAAAGCAGCAAACTCGCAGAAGAATTCCGCGCACGTCCGCCAAGCGCAGAAGAAAGCCAGTATTTTGATGCACTGGCACGTCAGTCGATTGCAGAACAGACCGACATGGAAACAACGCAGAGCGGTACTTTTGATGAGTTCATTACTGATTACCGTTCCCGCACCTCCAGCCAATTGTGCTGCGAAAACTGAGCACGTTCGTCACGCGCCATGCGCTGACAGTCGTTGACGCCAGAACCAGATGGCAGCAAGAACCAACATTCTTGCTGCCATCTGTTGACCTTATCGTCACCGGATAAATATCAACAGTTTATTTTTCGGTGCCGTGACGAATCAGATTCTGGCGATCTTTTTCGTATTGATCATACGATTTCTTGTTTTGCTGCATGCACATCGTTCTGTCATTCCAGTCCATGATTTTGTCGCACTCTTTTTTTGCAGCTCCCTGCGCTGAGTCATACACTACCGCGCAGGCATTCAGTAACAGGCTCATTCCCAGCAACAATATGATGCGCATGTTTTCTCCTTTGGTTGTTCATTGATGTTCAAGCGAAGCACGTAACATACCTGACCAGAATGCATGTAACCACAAAATACTGCGCCATCAGCACCGTCGCCGTGCTATCGCGACGATCAATGCGGTCACGATTGTCACCAGCGCAGATTATTCGTCCTCAAACAAATTACCCAGACCGCCCAACACTGAACCCTGTTCAGCACCTTTGCTGCCGCCGATTTTGGAGGCACCGACAATGCGGTTTGCCAGACGTGACAGCGGTAATGATTGCAACCAGACTTTGCCAGGGCCGCGCAAAGTCGCGAAGAACATGCCCTCGCCACCGAACAAGGCTGTCTTGACACCGCCGACAAACTGAATATCAAAATCAACGTCCTGCGTAAATGCCACCACACAGCCGCTATCCACGCGCAGAGACTGTCCCGGCTGTAAGGTTTTTTCGATGATGGCACCACCGGCATGAATAAAGGCCAGACCGTCGCCCTCTAATTTTTGCAACACAAAACCTTCGCCACCAAAAAACCCGGCACCCAGGCGCTTCTGGAACGCAATGCCGAGCGACACCCCTTTGGCCGCGCACAAAAATGCATCCTTCTGGCATAACAACATGCCGCCCATCTGCCCCAGATGCATAGGAATAATTTTGCCAGGATAGGCAGCGCCGAAGGCGACTTTTCTCTTCATCGCACCAGCGTTCATAAACACGGTGGTAAACATGGATTCACCCGTGACCAGACGCTTGCCGGCGCCCAGCAATTTACCAAAAATACCGCTTTGCGCCGCAGAGCCATCACCAAAAATAGTCTCCATCTGGACATCATCTTCCATATAGAACATGGCACCCGCTTCGCCCACCGCCGCTTCCTGCGGATCAAGCTCAATTTCGACAAACTGCATGTCGTCGCCAAAAATCTGATAATCAATCACGTCCATTGCCATCATGCTGCTCCCGATAAAAATGATGTAGCCATCCAGAATACTGCTGCGCGGCAGCCCGCGAAGCCATTGCCAGCGGCATGCACTTGCTGTGCCACGAGCGGCATTGTAGCCAGAGCAAACCGGGATCGGGGAGCAAATCAGCCGGTAAAATTTTCATCAGAATACCGGTGTCTTGCACACCATGCCATGATCTTCTTGCTTTCCGCGCTGGCCTCCCCTAGCATGGCTGGATTCATTTTTCAGCATACCGCCACATGCCTGCATTGCCTGAATTACGCGAACTTGAACGCATCATCCAGCTCGGACACGATCATCTGGAGGTCGAAGTCCTGTGCGAAATCGATGTCCAGCACAAGCGCTTTCCGGTGTACAAACTGGCTCTGGGCAATCCCGATCCATCCTTGCCGGCGATTGGTTTTTTTGGCGGTATCCACGGGCTGGAAAGGATAGGTTCGCAAGTCCTGTTATCGTTTCTGCGCGGACTGCTGACCCGTCTGAAATGGGACAAAAGCCTGCATCATCTGTTGCAGGAAGTGCGCCTCGTCTTTATGCCGCTGATCAACCCCGGCGGTATGTGGCAAGCCACCCGCAGCAATCCGCATGGCGTTGATCTGATGCGCAACGCGCCCATCGAAGCAACAGAAAAAGTACCGTTCCTGCTCGGCGGGCACCGCATCAGCAAACACCTGCCGTGGTACAGAGGGCCAGCAGACGCTGACATGGAGGCCGAAAATATCGCGCTGGTGCGCACGGTGCAGCACGAATTATTATCACGGCAATTCAGTATCGCGATCGACTGCCATTCCGGCTTTGGCCTGCGCGACCGCGTCTGGTTTCCGCATGCCCACAGCGTGCATCCGATTCCGCATCTGGCTGATATTTTGTCGCTCGAAGAATTGTTCCAGCAAACTCATCCGAATCATCGCTATTTGTTTGAACCGCAAAGCCTGCAATACCGCACACATGGCGACATCTGGGATTATCTGTACCTGCAATCACAAGAGCAACCCGGCAAAACTTTTCTGCCGCTGACGCTGGAAATGGGTTCCTGGCTGTGGGTCAAAAAAAATCCGCGTCAATTATTTTCGCGGCACGGCATGTTCAATCCAGTGGCAGAACATCGTCTGCACCGCGTTTTGCGGCGGCATACTTCCTGGCTGGATTTTCTGATGCGTGCCACCTGCGGTCATCAGGAATGGCTGGCGCAAGGCCCGACCCGCCTGCGTCTGCAAGAACGCGCCGTGCAACGCTGGTATCGCCCATGACCTGGGTGCTGCTGCGCGGCCTGATGCGCGAGCAACGGCATTGGGGTAGCTTCACATCGCAGTTTATACAAGCCCATCCGCACGAACGCGTCATCACCCTCGATTTTGCCGGTAATGGCGCTTTATATCAGCAAGCCAGCGCCACCAGCATAGGCGCGATGGTTGAACAGGCGCGCGAGCAAATGCGACAACTGCAAGTCGAAGGCAACATCAACCTGCTCGCCATCTCGCTCGGCGCCATGGTCGCGGTGGCATGGGCAGAACGCTACCCAGACGAACTGCAACGCATGATCCTGATCAACACCAGCCTCGCGCCGCACAACCCGTTTTATCAGCGCCTGCGCCCCGCCAACTATCCCGCCATCATCGCGACGATGCTATCCGGCTCACAGCGCCAGCGCGAACAACTGATCCTGCGCCTGACCAGCCACCAGAGCGACACCGCACACGCAGAACGCCTGCTCGACGACTGGGTTCATTACGCGCAGCAATACCCCATCCGCCGCCGCAACATCCTGCGCCAGCTGTTCGCCGCGATGCGCTACCGCGCTCCGGCACAGGCACCGCAAGTACCGCTGCTGATGCTGGCCGGTGCCAAAGATGCACTGGTCAACCCGCAATGTTCCACCACCCTCGCCCGCCGCTGGCAGACCGAATTACGCGTTCATCCCGACGCCGGCCACGATCTGCCGCTTGATGATGCAGCGTGGGTGATACAGCAAACGCTGGAATAAGCCCCTTCCGCCACGCAACGATCACAGCAAACGCGCGTCTGCCAGACATCCATTTCTCTCTTTTTTACCAGAAATATACTGGGTGCAGTATATTAAAACATGCCTTATTTCTTATAGACGACAGGTCATTTTTGGCATATACCCCCTATTTTTATCCCAATTATCACCCTCATCAACCGATGTGACCGCCATCAAAAACGCAGCAGGCAAGACGCGTGCTGTGAAGATGGCGTATGCGTGAATACGTGAAGCGGTGATGTCCATTCCGCCTCCATACTCGCTGGCATGCCGGGCAAGTTGGATTGTGGCGGTGTTGAAAAAGTCTGCGAGGCCCGACTTTGTCCACTCGCCTGATCGCATGCCGATGCAGCGTCGTGGTCAACAACGATACCTCCGGTAGATAGTGTGAATCAGGTAGATAGTGCGGAGATGAAGATAACAAAAAATTGTCTTTTTTAACATTCAACGTTAAGCTTTACTTCCGCTTTACTTCCACGTTATTTCCATTAACCGCATTCAGATCAGGCACTCACATGACATCGAAACGACACTTTCTCATCTGCATGGCCTTGCTGGCGAGTGCCCCGTTCGCCGTTGCGCAGGACAATCCCTCGCCACAATCATTGCTCGTTGGCCAATGGCGACATACGACCCTCATTCGGATTCTGGATGGAACCACGCTGGCACCGCAGCAGTTTGACGGTAGCTCACTATTGCAATTCACCGACAAATCGACCTGGCAATTAACTTCCCCCAACAACACCTCGGCAGGCACTTACCGCTGGCTTGAATCCGGAGAACTCGAAACAACCACGCTGGAATCCGGGCTGGCCATACAAGTGGGAAGCGTTTCACGAAAACAAGTGCGGGTCGATCATGAACGACTCAACCTCATCACGATTCAAACCGCTGCCGAAGCTGCCAAATTTCAACCACCGTCCAAGTCCGGTGTGAAGCGCCCTGCTGACGTCATTGTCACCTCCATCTTTACCCGTGTTCCGGCAGAGAAATAACACCACAACCAAGCGTCAATGAAACACCTCGTTGATGCACCGGTTTAATGACATCTCAGAAAACATCGTCCGGCCACCAGCAAGATGCGCCGGACAAGTTGCCCACGTCGTGTCAACAACATCACTTCAACGAATCACTTCAGTGAGTATGGTGCGTGCCAATGCGTACCGATACGTGCCAATTCCAGAGTAAGAATCAGGTTGATTGTTGAAGGCTGAGTTAAGATAACTCTCACGAAAATGACGTCACATTACATCACGTCAGACAGCACAAATCCTTCTGATATCCCGATACCTGCCTGTTACCTTCAAAGGAGAACACCTCGTGAAACCTATTGCCAACCTGAATGAACTCGAATTCACCGACATCGAAGAGAACGGTTACTACACGTCAAAGCGAGCCCAGTTCAGCGATGCGATCGGCGCGCGAAAGCTGGGCTACAACCTGACATTACTACCGCCCGGCAAGGCTCAATGTCCGTTCCACAACCATCACGGTGAAGAAGAAATGTTCCTCATACTGGAGGGTGAAGGTGAGCTTCGGTTTGGAAACGAGCGCTACCCGATCCGAAAGCACGATGTCATCGCCTGCCCGACAGGTGGGCAGGAAGTCGCGCACCAGATCATCAACACGGGGACTACGACGATGCGCTACCTCGCGCTGTCAAACGTGGTGGACATTGAAACCTGCGAGTACCCCGACTCGAACAAGATCATGATCGGTTCGGGACAACGAGGAAAACCGGGCCTATGGAAGATGTTCCACGCCGATGCCACAGTCGAGTACTACGACCGTGAAAATAATGAACCGCCAAAGGATTCCGCTTGAACAGTTACGCCATGTAATCGTTTACGGCCCCAGAGCCGGACGCATCTATCGACTTGTTAACGTCGATGGAACATGCGAAGAAGTGAAGCCAGATTGGAACGAAACTCTGCACGGCAAAGTGTCTGATTTCTTAGTCCGCACACTCTCTGGCAAGGTGTACATTGAGGAGCCGCAGACGTTAATGGCATCGATTCGCGCAGATGGTCCGGGGACAGAAGTCTAGCCCAGGCCTGCACCTCTTCTGAATTGCTGACATCACTGGAACACTGAGACCAGCATCACCCATCCATACCGTTTTTTGCCTGCTGAGGCTAAAAATATACTGGGTGGAGTATATTTAAAACCCCTTTTTTTATTGAGAGATGAAGGCGTTTTTGGCGCATACCCCCCTTTTTTTGCCAAAAATGGCATGATTTAAAGAGTGATGTAATTCTGTTTCCGCCTACGCCGGGCAATGTCAGATTCTGATTTTCTGGTTTGACGAAAAAGGGTAGCTTTGGGTAGCTTTGGCTGCCCTCTTTGCTGCTTGCCCGGTGCTGACATAATGCGTTTTGAGTTGATCCGATCTGCACTTTTTGTCGATTCAGTTATACCTGCTATTGATCAGGTATAACTAAAAACAATCAAGCACCATGCGGGTTTCAAGGGGATTGCAACATATTGACAGTTTGATCATTGACGATTAATGTTGCAAAATGAAAATTAAATCACGTTAGGCGTCGCAATCTTCAGCCGCGAGCGCATTGAGAAAGTCCATGCCGTCAAGAACATCCCTCTCAGTCGTACAAGCACAACTTGATGCCTACAACGCCAAGGACATCGAAGCACTGCTTGAAACCTACGCGCCAGATGCCGAGCAGTACACCTTGCACGGCGAGTTGCTGGCGAAAGGTCACGAACAACTCCGCTCGCGCTTTCTCGCAAGGTTTAAGGAGACAAGCCTTTATGCCAAGCTCGTGTCCCGTATCGTCGTGGGTAACGTCGTCACCGATGCAGAGCTAATCACACGAGATTTCCCAGAAGGCCTTGGCACACTCGAAATGCTCTGCATCTACGAAGTAGTAGAAGGTCGCATTCAGAAGGCATCGTTCTCGCTGGGGCAAAAGACAATCCATGCTCCTACGCAGAGCGCCGCCTAACCCTTCAATCGAGAGGACGTGCCCCGGCAAGCCGGGTCACGCCTCTCATCTCAAACGTTAAAAGCCACAAACAATGTTGACCATGCCCACAATGAAACACATCAATCACCTCGGTTCTGCCGCCTTGTTGGCTGCGACGCTGCTGCTGACTGTGCTTCTTCTGTTGCCGGTTGCAGGCATCACGATAGAGTGGCGACCCAAAACGACGCCGTATCGCTTGGTCAACAATCCTTTCATCAGTTGGAGCCTGATTGTCGTTCTGTCTGCGGGTCTGGTGCTTATTCGTAAGGGAGCTAGGCTGATTCAGTGCGTGACGGCATTGGTCTTCGTTGGAATGATTCAAGGGCTGGCGATTGCAAGCGCGCTATTCTGGGACGCATGGCTCTCACCCATGCTCGTGTTCGCTGCGCTGCCGATTCAACTCACTGCGGCACAAACACTCAAGTCGCTCACGCAGAATCACACAGATCGTCGCAATGAATAGCACGCTGTTTGATCTTCTCATGTCAAACTTCAGGCGTCGTGGAACAGGCACCGATTAAGATGAAAATGATCGAAACGCCCACCAGCCTTCACACCCAACCCATCAACGTTCAGCTTGAGCTTTTCGGGTTTGGCATCGCGCTCGCTACGTTGCTGACGATGGCAGTTTATCGCCCCCAATTCGCTTTGATTATTTTTTTTCCCTTGATACTGTCCTTTGCATGGCGACGGTATCGGGACTACAAACGCTACGGCGCGAATGGAAAACCTGCCGTCTCAGTGTCAAACCAAACGCTGTACATTGACAGACCAAACGACAGTCGCAGCGGCGTCGCCATCCCGCTTGAACAGTTGCGCCATGTGATCGTTTACGGCCCCAGATCGGGACGCATCTATCGCCTTATCAACGTCGGTGGAACATGCCAAGAAGTGAAGCCAGATTGGAACGAAACTCTGCACGGCAAAGTGTCTGATTTCTTAGTCCGCGCACTCCCTGGCAAAGTGTCCATTGAGGAACCACAGACGTTAATGGCATCGATTCGCGCAGATGGCCCGGAGACAAAAGTCTAGCCTAGGCCCGCACCTCTTCTAAATTGCTGACATCACTGGAATACTGAGACCAGCATCGCCCATCCATACCGTTTTTTGCCTGCTGAGGCCAAATATATACTGGGTGGAGTATATTTAAAACCCCTTTTTTTATTGAGAGATGAAGACGTTTTTGGCACATACCCCCTTTTTTTTTGCCAAAAATGGCATGATTTAAAGAGTGATGTAATTCTGTTTCCGCCTACGCCGGGCAATGTCAGATTCTGATTTTCTGGTTTGACGAAAAAGGGTAGCTTTGGCTGCCCTCTTTGCTGCCTGCCCGGTGCTGACACGATGCGTTTTGAGTTGATCCGATCTGCACTTTTTGTCGATTCAGTTATACCTGCTATTGATCAGGTATAACTAAAAACAATCAAGCACCATGCGGGTTTCAAAAGGATTGAAACAAATTGCATTTATTTTGGCAGTCAGTTATCTTTCAAAAATGAAAATTAAATCACGTTATGTGTCTCGATAATGAATGAACTTTTAGCCGAACTAAAAAAGGCTCACGAACTCGCCAGTCAGTTTTCTGGCGGTTATTCCGAGAGGTTCTTTGGGGCAGAGGAATTTGCAAAAGCATTAGACATAGCAGTCAGTGAACTTGAAAATGGTAACAACGTTGTTGTTGAAGACCTGTATCTTTGGTTTCTTCCTACTAGCGATTGGGATGATTTTATTAAACTAGAAGGGCTCGAACTTGGACAGCGAGTGTCAGATTTATTGGCCGAGTACCGTGCTAACACATAACAGGATGGTCGTCGGGGAATCGCCATTGACGATTTCTCTCTTTATTAATTTTATGGTGGCGGCGATCCCGACACCTAAGCGTTGGGCCCCTGTTCATTCCTTACCGCGACCGGCTTATCCATGAAGGAAATCTCATGAGCTACTACACCATTCTTGACCTTGCATGGGACGACTCGGACTACCCAAAGGGAAGCATCTCCGCCAAAGACATCACGGATGCGGCTACGCCCTATTTGGAAGCCAGTGGCTGGCACTCCGACGTCTTGAAAGACATTGAGTCCGCAACTCGAGGCTTCGGTTCGTCGGTGCCAGGCTTCAACGGCATTCCGGGTTTTGCGCTTATTGACATGCTCCAACACATTTCAAAGCTACTCCCCAATGTCACTTTCTTAGCACGCGGCCTTGGCGAAGAGTTTGGTGATATATGGCTTCGTCGGTTCCGCGACGGTGAGACGCTGGAAGCAGTCGGCCCCTTGGCCGAAGAAGGCTAAGAGCGGTCATCATGAACCCTAGCCCGTGGCCCAACCCGGCAGTCGAGCGGACCTGCGCGAAAAGCCGCGCAGGCCGCTCACTTCTACGGTTAGGCAAATACACGAATAGATATCGACTTGAGGAATATTCACGTTATGAGAGAAGCATTGAAAAGAAAGATTATCGAAGTCTGTGATAAGAAAATGGATAGTAAAGGCGAAAATGTTGGCCTGTCTTTTTATGCCTTCTTTGCAAATAAAAACGATGACCCCGAACTTCTTATGGAGGCAGCAAGATGGTGGATTGTGGAAAACAAGCTAGATCATTTTGAAAAAGCAAAAAAGATTAGGTTAATGGTTGAAGCAACTCTCTAAAAGGATTTTCGATTGCCTAACACTGCGGTCAAAGCCGCTCCCGCCGCGCAGCGCCCTTTACCTACAACGTTAGAGCACATGAAGAACATCCAAGTCATCGACGGTGCTATGAACTCCGTGTACGACATCTTCGCTGCAACGGAAGACGAGTTCTCTCTTATCTTCCCCGAAGGCCAAGATATCGCTTTCATTGATGAGGTTTTAGCTCGTGGTCCGAGGGAAAGTCTTGATGCAGCTTTTTCGGAAATTTGGAACCGCCGGCTTCCAAAAGCAGAAGTGATGGGAATACATGGGATTTTGTTTTATGAGCTTGAGCACAAAAAGCAGTATTACCCGACACGCAAAGATGAAGAGGCTATTAATCCCAATGGCTCTTTGCTTCGATAACGTGTGCTCTAACCCTTCGATCGAGTGGGACTGCGGAACTGGCGTAGCTGGTTTCCTCAAGCGCCCTTGCGCCGCAGCCCCTTACCTTCAACGTTAAATTTCGCAAGTAGAAATAGAGAGTGTCGAATGAAAACTGTGGGACTATTAGGTGGCATGAGCTGGGAGAGCACCGCGGGGTATTACAAAGCTATAAATGAAGGTGTCAAAAATAAACTAGGCGGTTTGCATTCCGCACAAATCGCAATGTTTAGCGTTGATTTTGAACCTATTGAAAAATTACAACATCAAGGTGACTGGGCAGGCACTGCACTTATCCTGTCAGACGCGGCTAGAAAAATTGAAGCTGCTGGCGCTGACTTTCTGTTAATTTGTACCAATACAATGCATAAGGTTGCACCACAAATTCAAGAAGCAATAAGAATTCCCATTCTTCACATAGCTGACGCTACTGCTGAGGTGCTTGTAAAGAATGGAATTAAAACGGTAGGTCTTCTTGGTACGGCTTTTACAATGGAACAAGAATTCTATAAGGGCAGGCTTTTAGAAAATTATGGTCTTGAAGTAATTATTCCAAATGCAACAGATCGAAAAATTGTGCATGCGGTTATATACAATGAATTATGCGTTGGTAAAATCTTACCAACCTCAAAAATTGAATATCTTAGAATTATTGCCGAACTTGCCAAAAGTGGCGCTGAGGCAGTAATTTTAGGCTGTACTGAAATCAGTATGTTGGTCTCGCAATCTGACACAACGATTACTCTTTACGACACTACGCAAATTCATGCTAATAAAGCAGTTGAAGAAATACTTTAACAAGTCGCTCAAGCACCACTCCGGCACTTCGTGCCTCCGTTGGCACAGTTTTTAAGTCGCAGTTTTGTGGTTTTGCTGCGCAAAAGTATTCCACAAAACCGCAACTTAAAAACTGCCGCTTAGTTCGGCATTTTCCAGTTGAAACTGCACACAAGCAGTCAGCACTGGGAAAATAGCAGCACAATTACGCCACGTTCCAGCGGTTTGAACACCGCTGATTTCCTCATTCATCAGCAGCACCCGCTCTGTCTCACCCCGCTCGTTTCGCCGCAATCGCATTGCCTGCGCGGCTGACGGCTTTGCGGCCGAGGTGGGTGGAGATGAATTGTCCGGCGTCGACTACGGCATTCAGATCAATGCCGGTGTGTATGCCTAATCCCTGCATCAGGAACAGCACGTCTTCGGTGGCGACATTGCCGGTGGCGCCTTTGGCGTAAGGGCAGCCGCCGAGGCCAGCGACGCTGGAATGGAAGATGCTGATGCCGACTTCCAGACTGGCGTAGATATTCGCCAGCGCCTGACCGTAGGTGTCATGAAAATGGCCGGATAAACTGTGCAACGGGAATTCCTGCGCGACGAGTTGCATCACGTGTTGCACCTGTCTTGCAGTACCAACGCCGATGGTGTCGGCGATGTCGATTTCATCGCAGCCCAGATCGCGCAAGCGGCGGACGACATCGGCCACGCTGGCTGGCGCGACTTCGCCCTGATATGGGCAGCCGAAAGCGCAGCTGATGGAGCCGCGCAAACGGATATTATTTTGCTTGGCCGCCAGCGCGACGTCGCGGAAACGTTCTATCGATTCTTCTATCGAGCAGTTGATATTTTTTTGCGCAAAGGCTTCGGAGGCAGAACTGAAAATCACGACTTCATCAGCACCGGCAGCGAGCGCGGCGTCGAAGCCTGTCATGTTCGGCGTCAGCACCGAATAAATCACGCCGGGTTTGCGGCTGATACCTGCCATGACTTCGGCAGACGTGGCCATCTGCGGCACCCATTTGGGCGACACGAATGAGGCGGCTTCGATGTTCGCGAAACCGGCGGCGGTGAGGCGATTGACGAGTTCGATTTTAATGTCGGCGGGGATGCTTTCTTTTTCGTTTTGCAAGCCGTCACGTGGGCCGACTTCAACGATGTTGACTTGTTGCGGTAATGATGTATTCATTTCAGTATCCTCGTTGTGGATCGACCAGACCAGTGATGGGCTGACCGGCCTGTAGTGCTTTTATTTTTGCAGCGATCTGACGCGCGCTGTCATCGCGCAGCGTCAATGCCGAAATATGCGGCGTGATATTGATGCGCGGCTCTTGCCAGAATGGATGCGTGACGGGCAGAGGTTCTTCGCGGAAGACATCCAGCGTGGCACCGGCGATGTGTTCCTGCTGTATCAGCGTCAGCAAATCTGCTTCGACCAGATGCGCACCACGCGCCACGTTGATCACGTAGGCGCCACGCGGCAATGCCGACAGCGTTGCGTGGTTCAGGATGTTTTCTGTTTCTGTGGTCAACGGCAAAATACAGACCAGAACGCGTGTCTGACTCAGGAAAGTATTGAGTCCGTCTGCACCAGAAAAACACGTCATGCCGGGAATATTTTTCTGCGTGCGGCTCCAGCCCAATACAGGAAAATCAAAATGCTGTAACGCTGCGGCGATACGGCTGCCCAACACGCCCATGCCTAGCACGCCAACAGAAAATGTCTGCTTGTCAAAGGGCTTTAAAAACCGCCATTGCTGCGCCTGATGTTGCACAGCATAGGCATCGAGACGGCGAAAATATCGCAATACAGCATGCGCAACAAATTCTGCCATCTGTATGCCCATTCCGGCATCATCCAGACGCACCACCGGCACGCCAGCGGGGAGTGCTTCTCCTAATTGCAAGATCGCATCAACGCCTGCGCCCAGATTAAAAATCGCTTTCAATTCTGTGCGTCCACGCAACATGGCGGCAGGCGGTTTCCATACCAATGCAACATCGGCAGGAGCATGATCGCCCTCCTGCCAGACACGGATGCTGGCATCGGGAATGGCTTGCTGTATTGATGTCAGCCAGGCATCGGGATTGGCACCAGCGGCATAAAACAAAATTTCCATTATGACTCCTTGAGCATCGTCAACACATGACGGTCATGTACGATCAGTAGCGGTGGGCAAATGACAGAGACAGATGGCGTTCACATTACGATGCTGTTGATCAACGATGATGATTATCACGTTATTGATTGCAACACGTATCTCATTGCGCATCTCATTGTGTCTATCAATATCGATGGCGAGATGGATTCAATACCGTCTTGAAACCATCATCGCCATCACGCTGATTAAGACTGTGCAAACGCCAGCAATTGCGCGCCTTCAGTCACCTGATCGCCAATCGCATACAGCACATCGTCGATCACGCCATCGTGCGGGGCGGAGATGGTGTGTTCCATTTTCATGGCCTCCATGATCAACAGCGCGTCGCCTTTTTTGACTTCCTGTGCTTTGGCAACCAACACCGCGACGATCTTGCCCGGCATCGGTGCGGTCAGGCGGCCGCCTTCGGCTTCGGTTTCACCGGCATGAGCAAGCGCGTCGCTGTAATGCAGATCGGTATGCACACCCTGGCTGAAGACGTGGAAATGTTCGCCATCGCGCACGACGGTGCCGCTGATGGTGCGGTCGGCGATTCTCAATACCAGATCGTTGCCGCCGCTACCACTCGCCGATGCGAGTTTGATCTCCACCACTCCACCATCCGTGTGTAATTTCCAGCCATCGGCCAGATACGTGACCTGCACTTTATGCTGGTGATGTTCTTCCGCGAACTGCAAGGCGCGCTGCATCAGGCTGTTCATGCGCCAGCCGTGGCTGCTCTGCCACGGGTCGCTGCCGCCAGACTTTTCTGATACCAGCAAAGACGCCACCGCCAGTGCGACCACATCCACAGATGCTGGCTTCGCTGGCGGGAACAGTTGTGCTTCGTTACGCGCAATCAGACCCGTATCCAGATCGGCGTTGGCAAAAGCATCGCTGTGTATCAGGCGCGACAGGAAGGCGATATTCGATGACAAACCAACGATCTGATATTGCGATAAAGCCTGTGCCATACGTGCCAATGCTTCGTTACGGTCTTTGCCCCAGACGATCATTTTGGCGATCATAGGATCGTAAAACGGCGAAATCGTATCGCCCTCGCGCACGCCGCTGTCGATGCGGAAGCCCGCTGGTTCTGCGCTGCCGCCGAGTTCAAAATTCACCGCCGCCGGGGTGCGCGCATGGCGCAAAGTTCCTATCGATGGCAGGAAACCTTTTTCCGGATTTTCTGCATACACGCGGGCTTCAATCGCATGGCCGTGTATCTGTAATTGTTCCTGTTGCAGCGGCAAGGCTTCACCTGCTGCCACGCGCAATTGCCACTCCACCAGATCGGTGCCGGTGATCATTTCTGTGACCGGATGTTCGACCTGCAAGCGGGTATTCATTTCCATGAAATAGAAAGAACCATCCTGATTCGCAATGAACTCGACCGTGCCCGCGCCGACATAACTAACCGCTTTCGCGGCAGCAACTGCCGCCTCACCCATTGCGGCGCGGCGCTCTGGCGTCATGCCGGGTGCCGGGGCTTCTTCCAATACTTTTTGATGGCGACGTTGCACCGAACAATCGCGTTCAAACAAATACACGCAATTGCCATGCGTATCGGCGAATACCTGAATCTCGATATGGCGCGGACGTTGCAGATATTTTTCTGCCAGCACTTTATCGTCACCAAAAGAATTGATCGCTTCGCGTTTGCACGATGCCAGCGCCTCTTTGAAATCCTTGCTGTGTTCGATCACGCGCATGCCCTTGCCACCGCCACCGGCGCTGGCTTTCAGCAAGACCGGATAACCGATGCGATCGGCTTCGTTCTGCAAGAAATCGGCATCCTGATTATCGCCATGATAGCCAGGCACCAGCGGCACATTGGCTTTTTCCATCAGCGATTTGGCGGCAGATTTGCTGCCCATCGCTTGAATTGCAGATGCTGGCGGGCCAATGAAGGCGATGCCATTTTTGGCGCAGGCTTCGGCGAATTCACTGTTCTCTGACAAAAATCCATAGCCCGGGTGAACCGCTTGCGCACCAGTTGCCAGCGCGACTTCAATGATTTTATCGGCGCGCAGATAACTTTCTTTGGCGGCAGCAGGACCAATCAGCACCGCTTCATCGCAAACAGCCACATGCTTGGCATTGGCGTCGGCTTCCGAATAGACGGCGACGGTTTTGATACCCATGCGGCGTGCAGTAGCAGCGACACGGCAGGCGATTTCGCCGCGATTGGCGATCAGGATTTTAGTGAACATGTCTCTTCGCTCTTAGTTATAGTGAATCGGAAATATCGTCTTTGCACAGACAGGATGGACGCGACCCGCATGACTTGTGATCAGTTGGCATCGCGTTGTAACCATCCGTTTTTTAATTGCAGCTACCCGCTTTTGCTTCGACTTTGCCACGGGTTTTCAAACCTAATTTGTCCAGCAAGACGCGATCATCAGCGGCTTCCGGATTTTCTGTCGTCAGCAATTTATCGCCGTAGAAAATCGAATTTGCACCAGCGAGGAAACACATCGCCTGCACCGCTTCGCCCATCTGACGGCGGCCTGCGGACAAGCGCACACGCGCTTTCGGCATGGTGATGCGGGCAACCGCGATCGTGCGCACAAATTCCAGCGGATCGAGCGGATCGAGGCCATGCAAAGGCGTGCCTTCAACCTGCACCAGATGATTGACCGGCACCGATTCCGGATACGGATTCAGATTCGCCAGTTGCGCGATCAGACCAGCGCGTTGACGGCGTGATTCGCCCATGCCGACGATGCCGCCACAGCAGACTTTCAGACCAGCGGTACGCACATGACCGAGCGTATCGAGGCGATCCTGATAGTCGCGGGTGGAAATCACATTGCTGTAAAACTCCGGCGCGGTATCGAGATTGTGGTTGTAGTAATCGAGACCGGCATCCGCCAGACGTTGTGCCTGTTCTTCTTTCAACATGCCCAGCGTGGCGCAGGTTTCCAGACCCATGGCTTTGACTTCGCGCACCATGGTTTCGACTTTTTCCATGTCGCGGTCTTTTGGTGAACGCCATGCCGCGCCCATGCAGAAACGGGTCGCGCCGTTTTCACGCGCGGCTTTGGCGGCATCCAGCACTTCGCGCACATCCAGCATTTTCTTCGCTTCTACGCCGGTGTCGTAACGCGCTGCCTGCGGGCAGTAACCGCAATCTTCTTCGCAGCCGCCGGTCTTGATCGACAGCAGCGTCGCCAGCTCCACATCGCCATCCGGAAAATTAGCGCGATGGGCGGTCTGTGCTTTGAACATCAGATCGTTGAACGGCAAGTCGAACAGCGCCAGCACATCATCGACCGGCCAGGTATCGGCTTCGATTTTTTTGACGGGAGCTTGAAACTGTACAGCTTGTTGCGGAGTGTCATTAGCGTGCATAAATCTTCCTTTACTTCAAAATTGTCAGATCAAGACAGGCGGCTGCGGCAGCAACCTGCTCTATGGCGTTGCCTGTCAGGCGAGGTATCTGGCCCAGCAGCGGTGCGCCGAGTCGCTGTTCCAGCGCAGCGACGTTGTCCTGCAAATACAGCATGTCAGGATTGACGGTATTGGCAATCCAGCCAGCAATGCGCAGGCCTCGGGCACGGATGGCTTCAGCAGTCAGCAGCGCGTGGCTGATGCAGCCGAGCCGCAAACCCACCACCAGTATCACTGGTAATGCCAGTTGTTGCGCCATGTCGGCGGTATCGTGTTCATCATCGAGCGGTACGCAAAAGCCACCTACGCCTTCCACGATCACGGCATCGCTCAGTGCGGTCGCCTGCTGATAGGTCGCCACAATCTGCGGCAGCGACATCGTGATGTGTTCATTACGGGCGACAATATGTGGTGCAGCGGGTGTCTGCATCAGATACGGACACACCAGAGTGCGGTCTGCCTGCACGCTGGAGGCAGCGATCAGGCTGTCCACATCTTCGTTATGCCAGATACCGTCATGTAATTCAGCACCGGAGGCAATCGGCTTCATGCCAAGACTGCGCAAACCCTGCTGTGCCAGTGCGTACAGCAAGGCGCTGCTGCACAGCGTCTTGCCGATTTCGGTATCGGTACCGGTGACAAAGAAATCAAGCGGGCGTGTTGATGTTGTAAATGATGTTGCCGGGTTCATCAGGCCACCTCCGCAAAACATTGCGCGACATGGCTCATCTGATCCAGACGATTAATCGCTTGCGTGAGTTGATGTACCTGAATGTCGCTATGCGCTGCAGACAATGTCACACGCAAACGTGCCGTGCCAGGTGCGACGGTCGGTGGGCGGATCGCGCCGACCCAGTAACCTTGATTCAACAAGTTACCAGCGATATTGAGCATCGCCGCATTCTCACCGATGACCACCGGCTGCACGGCAGTAACTGATGGCATCAGTTCCCACATTTGCAGATTCAGGCCGTGGCTGAACATCTTGATCAGTTTATTCAGATGTGCACGGCGTTCGCGGCCTTCATCACCGCTGATGATGTCGATGCTGGTCAGCAGCGCGTGTGCCAGTGCCGGTGCGGCAGCGGTGGTGTAAATGTAGGCACGCGCTTTCTGAATCAACCATTCGATCACGGTTTCATGCGCAGCAACAAAGGCGCCACCCACGCCCGCCGCCTTGCCCAGCGTGCCCATGTAGACCAGATTTGGCGATTGCAAACCAAAGTGTTCGAGCACGCCGCGACCGTTTTCACCGAGCACACCGAAGCCATGCGCGTCGTCAACGATCAGCCATGCATCGTATTGTTCACACAGCGCCAGCAAGGGCGGCAAATCGGCGATATTGCCATCCATGCTGAATACGCTGTCGGTCACCACCACACGTTTTTGCGCAGTACATTCCTGTAGCATTTTTTCCAGTGCGGCGTAATCCTTGTGCGGAAATACTTGAGCAGTGCCGCGTGCAAGACGCACGCCATCGATAATCGACGCATGGTTCAGTGCTTCTGAAAACACCGCTGCATCCTTACCTGCAAGCGCGGTGATCACTGCCTGATTCGCCATGTAGCCTGTGCAAAAATACAGCGCACGGGCATCGGCAATATCCGGTGCCATGAATTCAGCCAGACGTTGTTCCAGCGCAGCATGAGCGCGACTGTGACCACTGATCAGATGCGAAGCACCGCTACCTGCGCCATACAGACTGGCACCTTTTTGCAAGGCCTGTACCACCTGCGGATGCGTCGCCAGTCCCAGATAATCGTTGCTGCAAAAAGCGATGAGGTCTTTGCCATCGGCACGTAAATTGGCACCGTGTACGCTTTCCACCGTGCGGCGACGGCGGATCAGATGCTGGCTGTCGAGTTCTGCCAGCTCGTCCTGCAAGGCCTGTAACAAAGGCATTTTTTTTGCCACTGCCTGTGCAGTCTGTGCGTCGTTATTGCTGTGGTTATTGCTGTGGTTATTGCTGCGGGTATTGCTCTGTTTTTTGGTGTCACTCATGCCATGACCTCTTCAAATACGTTCATGGTTTTCTGTGCCAGTAACGCGATTTCATCATCGTTCAAAATATATGGCGGCATCAGATAGACACTGCGTCCTATCGGACGCATCAATAATTCTTGCTGTAATGCAGCGCTGAAAAAACGACGTGAAAATGTCGCTGCTTTTTCAGCGTCATCAACAATCGCATCAAACGCAAAAATCATCCCTTGCTGGCGCACATGCCGCACGCGCGGGTCATCGTGCAACGGTGCAAACGCATCAGCAAACATCTGTGCTTTGCGGCGGTTCTGCGCCAGCACATCGTCCTCTGCAAAAATCGCCAGCGTCGCTAGTGCCGCACGGCAGGCCAGCGGATTGCCTGTATACGAATGCGAGTGCAAAAAGCCGCGCCGTACATCCGCATCGTAAAACGACTGATAAACAGCATCGGTCGTCATCACCAGACTCAAAGGCAGATAACCGCCGCTGATGCCTTTCGACAGACATAAAAAATCGGGCCAGATCTGTGCCGATTCACAGGCAAAGAAAGTGCCGGTGCGGCCACAGCCAACGGCAATTTCATCGGCGATCAGATGCACATGGTATTGGTCGCACAATTCGCGCAGACGGCGCAGATACACAGGGTCATGCATCGCCATGCCAGTAGCACATTGCACCAGCGGCTCGATAATCACTGCAGCAATCTTGCCTTCGCGCTGCTGCAACACGCGTTCCAGATCGGCGGCGGCACGCAATGCCACATCAGCAGCGCTTTCGCCTTCCTGCGCCAGACGCGCATCCGGCGAAGCGACCACATGTGCCCGTTGTAACATAGGGCCATACGCTTCGCGGAACAGGCTGACATCGGTAACAGCCAGCGCACCGACGGTTTCACCGTGATAGCTGCCTTGGATGCAGATGAATTCCTGTTTGTCGGTCTGCCCACGATTACGCCACGAATGAAAACTCATCTTCAACGCAATCTCGACAGCCGATGCGCCATCGGAGGCGTAAAAGCAATGACCAAGCTGGTGGCTGGTCAATGCGGCTAATTTTTCCGATAATTCGATCACCGGCGTATGCGTAAAGCCCGCCAGCATCGCATGTTCCAGCTGATCGAGCTGATCCTTGAGTGCGGCATTGATGCGTGGATTGGCGTGACCAAACAGATTCACCCACCATGAGCTGATGGCATCCAGATACCGCTTGCCTTCCATATCGTATAACCATGCACCGCGCCCGTGACTGACCGGAATCAGAGGAACCGTTTCATGGTGCTGCATCTGGGTACACGGATGCCAGACATGTTGCAGGCTGCGTGCGACCCAGTCATTTCTTGTATTCAAATTAACTCCAGACGGCTGACGAAGGCGCCTATTTTATGCGACTTTTCACAGGCTCCCGGTTTCGGAGCCACAGAGCGCCGCTGGCAGAAGATGATGCCATCAGCGAATCTGTACCAGACGCGGTTCAGCTTAACCATGCTGGCTTACGTTTTTCCAGGAAAGAACGCACGCCCTCGCGCCCTTCATCAGAAGCGCGTATCTGCGCAATACCTTCCACGGTGGCGGCGATCAGTTCCGGCGTCAGCTCACGGCTGGCGACGTCCTGTACCAACAGCTTTGCCTGACGCACGGCATTCGGGCTGTTCGATACCAGCGCTTTGACGATTCCCGCCACAGTGTCATTCAGCGCCTCTGCCGTTGCCACTTCATGCACAAAGCCGATACGCTGCGCCTCTGTCGCGCTGAAACGCTCGGCTGTGATGAAATAGCGCCGCGCTGCACTCTCGCCCATGGCCTTGATCACATACGGTGAAATCGTTGCCGGAATCAGACCGAGCTTCACTTCACTGAGGCAGTAATTCGCGCTATCCACACTGACCGCAATATCGCATGCGGCCACCAGCCCCATGCCACCGGCATAGCAATCGCCCTGTACTTTGGCCACCACCGGCTTGCTGCAACGATAAATCGCCGCCAGCATGGCTGCCAATTGCCCGGCATCGGCAAGATTTTCGGCATGCGTGTAATCCGCCATCTTCTTCATCCAGTTCAGATCAGCACCGGCACAAAACGCCAGACCGTTCGCTGCCAGCACAATGGCGCGCACAGCCGCGTCCGCATCGAGCGCCTGAAACACCTCGGTGATTTCGGCAATCGTGGTTTCATTGAACGCATTGCGCACATCGGGACGATTCAGTGTCACCGTGGCGACACGCTGATCAACAGCGATGGTCAGCGTCTGCAAGGATTCATTATTGATTGTCATTCTTACTGCCTCCAGTGCTCTGTCATTATTCTGCTATTCATAGTCTGTAACGGATGGTGGCATCCTTATGCCGGGATTCTAATGACGGAATCCATTGGCATCTAAAAATTCACTGACCAGCGGCTGCCAGATTTTCATCCCCGACGCAAACAGACTGTGACCATCTTTGGCGAATGGAGGTAACAATTTGTAGTCGGCTTTACCACCCGCCTTCACAAAAGCGGCATGCCATGCCTGACTGTACCTTGGTGAAAAATACTGATCGTTTTCGGTATAAATCCAGAGCATCGGCGCTTTGCTTGTTTCGCCAAACGTGGCGTACATTTTTTCCAGCTTATAACCCTCACATGGCTCCCCCGGATGTCCAGCCGGATCACCACCCGAGCCACCAGCAAAATTAATCGCCGCCATCAGACCGGGAGGATTTTTCGCTGTGGTTGCCACCGTACTGTAGCCACCAACAGACTGACCAACGATCACAAGACGACTGGCGTCAACAAATTTTTGCTGACGGGCATAGTCGAGTACCGCCAGAATTTCTGTACTGGCAGCTTCTGCCATCGGCGCATAATTTTTGCGGTTACAAGCGCCGCTGTCTTCAGGATCAGGATCCGTCCCCATTTCACCATAACCAATACGGGTCGGTTCAAACACCGCAAATCCACGCTGGACGAAATATCGTGCCTGCTGGGTATATCGAAAACGCGGCGGCTCTGCCCGGTTAGTAGCACTGCGGCCATGATTCAGAATCAGGATAGGAAAAGGCCCATCGCCGTCCGGCTTGAATTGCGTGATCACGACCTTGCCTGTCACCTTGCGGCCAAAAAAATCATTCACGCTGACATCAATGCTGGTGACTGATTCATGTATGTCCGTTGCATAACCTGGTGCAACAGGGGGGGCAGGGAGTGTAGGGGCGGCAAGAAATATCGGCTCTGCGGACAATACAGAAGAACAAAACACAGCAGACGATAACAAGCCCAGGCAGACGACAAACGGGGAGAGCTTCATCATCTTACATCCTGAAAATACCGAATTTCGCATCCGGAATCGGCGCATTCAACGCGGCACTCAGACCCAGAGCAAGCACCATGCGGGTATCGGCCGGGTCAATCACACCGTCATCCCACAAACGGGCGGAGGCGTAATACGGATGTCCCTGATGTTCGTATTGCTCTTTAATCGGTTGCTTGAACGCGGCTTCTTCTTCCGCGCTCCAGCTACCGCCTTTGCCTTCTATGCCATCGCGCTTGACGGTCGCCAATACGCTGGCGGCCTGTTCGCCACCCATGACGCTGATACGTGCATTCGGCCACATCCACATGAAGCGTGGCGAGAAAGCGCGGCCGCACATACCGTAATTACCGGCACCGAAACTGCCACCGATAATCACAGTGAACTTCGGTACATTTGCTGTCGCTACGGCCGTCACCATCTTCGCGCCGTTACGTGCAATGCCTTCATTTTCGTATTTGCGTCCGACCATGAAACCGGTGATGTTCTGCAAAAACACCAGCGGGATTTTGCGCTGGCAGCACAACTCAATGAAATGCGTGCCTTTTAATGCGGACTCAGAAAACAAAATACCGTTATTCGCAATGATACCGACCGGCATGCCGTGAATATGCGCAAAACCGCAGACTAAGGTCGTGCCATAGCGCGCCTTGAATTCGTCAAAATGGCTGCCATCGACAATCCGCGCAATCACTTCACGCACATCGAAAGGCTTGCGCGTATCAACCGGAATCACACCATACAATTCGCTGGCCGGATACTTCGGTTCTTCCACTTCTTTCAGCACCACGGTTTGTGGCTTCTGGCGGTTCAGATTCGAGACGATGGTACGCGCCAGCGACAGCGCATGGGTATCGTTTTGTGCCAGATGATCGACCACGCCCGACAAACGCGTATGCACATCACCACCACCGAGGTCTTCGGCGCTAACCACTTCACCCGTTGCGGCTTTGACCAAAGGTGGGCCACCGAGAAAAATCGTGCCCTGATTTTTGACGATAATGGATTCATCACTCATCGCCGGTACATACGCGCCACCAGCGGTGCAGGAACCCATCACCACTGCGATTTGCGGTATGCCTTTGGCCGACATCGTTGCCTGATTGTAGAAGATGCGACCGAAGTGATCGCGATCCGGGAACACATCATCCTGATTCGGCAGATTCGCGCCGCCACTATCGACCAGATAAATGCATGGCAGATTATTTTGCTCGGCAATCTCTTGTGCACGCAAATGTTTTTTGACGGTCAGCGGATAATAGGTGCCGCCCTTGACGGTCGCGTCGTTACAGACAATCACGCATTCATGCCCTGCCACGCGGCCTATACCGGTGATCACACCCGCCGACGGCGCCGCATCGTTGCCGCTTTTTTCTTTGTACATGTCGTAGGCCGCAAGCTGGGAAAATTCCAGGAATGGCGTACCGGCATCCAGCAGCATTTGCACACGATCGCGCGGCAGTAGTTTGCCGCGTGCCAGATGTTTGTTGCGTGCTTCGTCTCCGCCACCCAGCGCGATTTTTTCTATTTTTGCTTTCAGATCATCCACCACTGCCTGCATCGCAGCGGCATTGGTTTTGAAATCATCGGAACGTGGGTTCAGTTTGGATTCTAGGATTGTCATTATTTGGATTCCGGTATTGATTTATTTTTGAGGAAAGCTGCCATCGACATACAACCATTTGCCGTCATATTTCACAAAACGACTGACTTCGTGCAGGCGGTGCGCTTTACCTGCAATTTTGTAGCGGGCGACAAATTCCACGATGGCCTGATCGCCGTCCTGCTGATGTTTCCTGACTTCCAGCCCCAGCCAGTTGGTGGGCTCGTCATGGGTAATGCGCTCCGACGGACAAGTACGCTCGTCCCAGGTGGCGCGTAGATACGCTTCATCATTCAGGGTGTAGGCGCTGTAACGCGAGCGCATCAGCGCCTCCGCTGTCGGCGCAGCGGCCGCACCGCTGAGATACGCACCGCAGCATTGTGCAATTTTTTTTCCTGAACCGCAGGGGCACAGGCTCACTAATTGTTGTACTTGATGACTCATACGATTTTTTTGTTTTCCTTGGCAACAGTCGGTGCACCTGCTGCTTTCCACGCCCCAAAACCACCTTCGATATGGGCGACATTTTCCAGACCCATGTCTTGTAAAGTCTTGGTGGTCAGCGCGCTGCGCCAACCTGCGGCACAAAATAAAATGAATTCCTTGTTCTCACCGAAGACAGGACGGAAGTAAGGCGAATCCGGATCAACCCAGAATTCGATCATACCGCGCGGTGCGTGGAATGCACCTGCGATCACACCTTCGCGCTCCAGTTCGCGGACATCGCGCACATCAATGAACTGCACATCGTCATTATCGAGTTTGGTCAGGGCTTCCGCGACGCTATAGGTTTTGATTTGTGCAAATGCTTCGTCTACTAACTGCTTATAGCCTTTTTTCAACATACTGCTCTCCTCTTGATGCAGAAAAATTCCACGTTTGCTGCCCGATTATTTTTTGATGAATTCAACATTTTTTCTATGCGGCGCTGATCAAAAGCCACCCTGCGCCAGCCAATGTTCGACTTGCGGCAGACGGTCATTGCCCCAGAACGATTCACCATCGACGATAATCCACGGCGCACCGAAGATACCTTTTTCTATCGCCTGCTCACACTGCGCTTTCAGTGCCTGCTTGTAATGCGTATCGTCGCAGGCAGCCGCTGCGGCAGCACCGTCCAGCCCCATCGCGGCTATCTGCGATGCCAGCCAGTCAGTGTCATTCAATGCTGCCGGTCCGGAGAAATACGCGTGTGTGACCTGACGCACGAATTCACCGACGCGCTGCGGTGCGACGTCTTGCAGCCACAGGCACACTCGCGCGGTGTTTTGTGTAGCGATAGGAAACGGTTCCGGCATCACAAATGGCACACCGGCATAGCGCGCGGAACGCAGAAAATCATGTTTGAAATAATCCGCCATCACTGGCGGCCGCATGGTCAGCGGGCTGGAGCCGGTGACTTTAAATACGGCACCCAGCAACATCGGTTTCCAGCTCACTTCACGCCCATGCCGGGCAGCCAGTTGTTCGATAGACTGCGCAGCGATATACGCATACGGTGAGACAAAATCAAACCAGAATTCGACAGGTGCTTTCATCACGGTGTCCTTTTGAAAATGCAGGAGGCTGTTGATAAGGTATACGCTCAGGCCAGTGCGCGGCTGATCAGAATTTTTTGTATCTCTGAGGTGCCTTCGTAAATCTGGCATACGCGCACATCGCGATAAATCCGCTCTACCGGAAAGTCACTGACGTAGCCGTAACCGCCGTGTATCTGTATCGCATCGGAACAGACTTTTTCTGCCATTTCTGAGGCAAATAATTTCGCCATCGCCGCTTCTTTCAGGCAAGGCTTGCCAGCGTCTTTCATGCTCGCTGCGTGCCAGATCAACTGACGCGCAGCTTCGATCTGGGTTGCCATGTCAGCCAGTTTGAATTGCACTGCCTGATGTTCATAAATTGATTTACCGAAGCTGCTGCGGTCTTTGGCATACGCCAGTGCTGCTTCAAATGCGGCGCGCGCCATGCCTACCGATTGCGAGGCGATACCGATGCGACCGCCTTCCAGACCCGACAGCGCGATCTTGTAGCCCATGCCTTCTTCACCGATCAGGTTTTCAGCCGGGATGCGGCAATTTTCAAATAAGATTTGCGCGGTATCGGAAGAATGCTGACCCATTTTATTTTCGAGTCCGGCGACGATGTAACCCGGTGTTTTGGTCGGCACCCAGAATGCGCTGATGCCTTTTTTTCCTGCTGCTTTATCCGTCACGGCCATGACGATCGCGACATCCGCATACTTGCCGCTGGTGATGAATTGCTTGACGCCGTTTAACACGTAGGTGTCACCTTCGCGTTTTGCGGTCGTGCGTAAGTCCGATGCATCGCTGCCCGCATGCGGCTCGGTCAGACAGAATGCACCGAGCATCTCACCTTGTGCGAGCGGGCGCAGCCATTGCTGTTTCTGCGCGTCATTCGCGTACATCATCGCGATACTGCAGACCGGGCAGTTGTTCACGGACACAACCGTTGAGGTGCCGCCATCACCAGCCGCAATTTCTTCCAGCACCAGCGCCAGCGACAGGTAATCCATTCCAGCGCCGCCGAGCTCTTCCGGCACCGCAACGCCATATGCGCCCATCTGCGCCAGTTCTTTTAATTCTGCTGCCGGAAAATGGTGTTCCTTGTCCCAGCGCGCCGCATTCGGCACCAGTTTTTCCTGTGCAAATGCGCGGATCGCGTCGCGGATCATTTCGTGTTCTGCTGTGAGTAACATACTTGGTCTCGTCTTGATTTTGTCTGTTCACCAGTTCAGGCTGGTACCGTTGTAATTAAAAAACTGGCCGTTGTCGTCAGCGCGCAGGCCAGCCAGTGTTTTGCGTATGCCGTGTGCACTGTCCTCCACCGGAAGTTCAGCACCGACGCCGCCCATTTCTGTTTTAACCCAGCCCGGATGCAGCGCCACGCAGATTGCCTGGTGCGTCTGCAAAGAGACATCCTTGAGTACAGAATTCAACGCCGCCTTACTGGCGCGATACAGCCAGCCATGACTGCCGTTACGCTCACTGATGGAGCCCATCATCGATGAAATGACGGCAAGCCGACCACCGGCATTTTCGACCAGCGGCAACACGATAGGAAGAATCCGCATCGCGGCTAACACATTGGTGTGCATCACTTCATCAAACTGTGTGTCATGCGGCGTTTGCAGCCCTGTCGTGCGCGGGCCATACACACCGGCATTCAGAATTGCGACATCGATTTTTTCATCATCCAGCCGCCAGCCAAGTCCACCGCAGTCATTGATATTCGTCACATCCAAAGGCAAGGCCTCGCAACCCTGCTCTTGCAGAGTGGTCAGATCAACCGCCTTACGCGCCGTGGCAATCACACGCCAGCCAGCCGCCTTATATTGCAAGGCCAGTTCGTGACCGATACCGCGTGACGCGCCGATAATCAATGCTGTGGGCATCTTGCTTCCTTTTTATGTTTCCAATCGCATGTCGACGATGTAACTGAAATCTGTATCGACACGTTACCGAGAATAACGGTGCGCGCAGCGCACCCTACGTCTGCAGCTCAAGTGCGCAAGTTCATTCAATATCCGGGATGCAGAGCAAGGCGCAAAACGCAGCAATACGTCGGTATTGCGAGGCTTTGCAACGCCGCTATGCGCCCAGATATTGGATGAACGCAGCGCACACTATTTAAAACAATTCGATGGCCATCGCTGTGCCTTCACCACCACCGATACACAACGATGCCACACCGCGTTTCTTACCTTGTTTTTTCAACGCACCGATCAACGTGATGATGATACGTGCACCGGAAGCGCCGATAGGATGACCGAGTGCACAGGCGCCGCCGTGGACGTTGATCTTGTCGTGTGAAATGCCAAGGTCTTTCATCGCGGCCATCGGCACAGCGGCGAATGCTTCGTTGATTTCAAACAGATCAACATCGGCCGTTGTCCAGCCGGTTTTTTTGTACAGCTTTTCTATCGCGCCGATCGGCGCTGTCGTGAACCAACCTGGTTCCTGTGCATGCGATGCGTGAGCGACGATTTTTGCGATCGGTGTCAGGCCGAGTTCTTTGGCTTTGGACTCGCGCATCAGCACCAGCGCTGCAGCGCCATCGTTGATGGAGGAAGAAGATGCGGCAGTGATTGTGCCGTCTTTTTTGAAGGCTGGTTTCAGAGCCGGGATTTTGTCGAGCTTGGCTTTCAGAGGGCCTTCGTCTTTATCGATCACGACGTCACCACCACGACCGGAAACGGTAACCGGTGCGATTTCCCATGCGAACGAGCCGTCTGCTGTCGCTGCTTGGGCGCGCTTGACGGAAGCAATCGCAAATGCGTCCTGATCTTCGCGGCTGAACTGATATTTGGCAGAACAATCTTCAGCAAAAGTGCCCATGGAGCGGCCTTTGTCATAGGCATCTTCCAGCCCGTCGAGCATCATGTGATCGTAAATCATGCCGTGGCCGATACGATAGCCGCCGCGTGCTTTTGGAATAATGTAGGGCGCGTTGGTCATGGATTCCATACCGCCGGTCACCATCACTTCATTGCTGCCTGCGCTGATGGAATCGAATGCCATCATCGTTGCCTTCATTGCGGAGCCGCACATCTTGGACAAAGTCACTGCACCGGTGGATGTCGGCAAACCCGCTGCCAGCAAGGCCTGACGCGCAGGCGCCTGACCCTGGCCTGCCATCAGGCAGTTACCGAACAATACTTCTTCGATCAGTTCAGGTGCCACACCGGCACGCTCAACCGCTGCCTTGATCGCCACTGCGCCGAGCTGACTCGCCGTCAGGGAAGCGAAATCACTCTGAAATGCACCCATAGGGGTACGGGCTGCGCCAACGATTACGATAGGATCTGTCATGTTTTTCTCCGATGTGTGGATCAGTATGTTGATCAATAATAAGTTGAATGGATTGCTTGGGTTGATGAAAGCAACGTTAATGTTTGCCCTTCAGGGCAGGTAACGAATCGGTATCTGCACTCACTCATGCGGCCCTTCTGCCAGCGTGGCGGGAGTGTTGGGAATGGTGGAAGTATTGGACTTAGGCTGATTGCAAAAACGGATTTCCTGCGGATACGGGAAAACATCGTCAACCTTGCCATCCACAATCCGCTGTTTGCGCAACTGCCAATATTCTGGCGTCAGTAAATCGGCATGATGTTGCATAAAATATTTTCTGACTTTGTCATTGCCGAGCAAGAATGTCCCGAACTGCTCTGGAAAGACATCGTTCTTGGCAATCGGATACCAAGGCTCGGCAGACATTTCATCCTCTTCATTGCGCGGCGTTGGTATCTTGCGGAAGTTGCAATCAGAGATGTATTCGATTTCGTCGTAGTCGTAAAACACCACGCGCCCGTGACGGGTGACGCCGAAGTTTTTATACAGCATGTCACCCGGAAAAATATTCGCGCCTACCAGGTCTTTAATCGCATTACCGTATTCGACCACGCCATGCTCCATCGCTTCGTCGTCGCCACGTTGCTCGGCTTCCGTCAGCCAGATATTGAGTGGCGTCATGCGACGCTCGATATACAAATGCTTGATGACGACTTCTTCGTCATTCACTTCAAGCAAGGACGGCGCATATTGCTGAATCTCTGCCAGCAATTCTTCAGAAAAACGTGAACGTGGAAAGGCTACATCGGAGTATTCCAGCGTATCAGCCATGCGACCAACGCGATCATGGTTTTTGACCAGCAGATATTTTTCTTTAATCAATGCCTTCGTGGTTTCTTTTGGCGGCGGGAAGCTGTCTTTGATCAGTTTGAACACATACGGAAAAGACGGCAGCGCAAATACCAGCATCACTAATCCGCGAATCCCCGGTGCCGCTTCGATGCGGTCTGACGAATAACGCAGATGGTTTAAGAAATCACGATAGAACAGATTTTTGCCATGTTTTTGCAAACCAATCATGGTGTAAATTTCGCTGCGCGGCTTTTTGGGCAAGATGCTGCGAATGAACTGAACGTACGTCGACGGCACTTCCATATCCACCAGAAAGTAGGCACGCGTGAACGAGAACAGCACTGTGATCTGCATGGTATCAAGCAGGACAGTATCAATCACCAGCTCGCCTTTGCGATTATGCGTAATCGGGATCACGAACGGATATTCATCGCTGCCGTTAATGCCCTTGCCGATGATGTAGGCTGATTTATTCCGGTAAAACAAACTGGCAAGAACCTGGATCTGGTAATTCGGCTCCAAACGCTGGTAGCCAAAAGTCTCGCGCAGACGTTCTTCTACCAATGCAACATCGCGGTTCAAATCGGCAAACCGGGCGTTTAACTGAAAATTGGTGATGATGCGTTTGATGGAAAAGGTAAAACTGTCAGTCGCCGGGTAATACACACGATAACTGGGCGGCGTATCTTCGTTTTCCAGATATTCAGTTGACGTCGCGGGGCGCACAAAAATGAAATCATTGTGAAAATAATTTCTGTGCAGCAATTTGGTACAGACCGTATTAAAAAAAGTTTCTGCCAGCTCCGGGCGCAAATGATCAATCAGCAAACCCATGTAATGCAGCTTGACTTCACGCCAGACTTCATCGGTCAGATCTTCCTGCGCATATTCGTCTTCCAGCGTCTGTACACATTCTCTGACACGGATATCGTAATAGGCAATACGCTCACGCGCGGCGATCTGGGCTGTTTTCCAGTCGCCGGTTTCAAAATACTTTTTTGCAGCCTGACTGCTGGCGCGGAACAAGCGGTAATGTTTGTCAAAACCGTCCAGTATCGTACGGGCGATATCAAAAGCAATCTGGGACGACAGCAGCTTAGGGAAGGTGATATGGGGCATAGTAGGGACTCAGGGCAGGTTAAACTGGATTTTCCAGCTCTCTAGTTTATCCAAATCTGCGCCGATTCCCCCACAAACAATGATCAAAGGCCGTTTAAATTGCGCCAGCTCAGGCAATTGCTGATACGCAACAGCCAAAGCGGCACCACATGCCGGTTCTGCCACGACCCGCATGTCATTAGCTAAGGCCAGACAAGCTGCCACGGCCTGTGCATCACTCACCGTCACGCAGCGAATGTCATGCTGGCGTGTCAGATCAAATGCGTGCTGCGCAACGCGCCTGGCGCCCAGCGTACTGGCGATGGAAGTAATCGCTGGCAGACTGACCAGTTCCCCGGCCTGTACCGATGCCTGTAACGATGCAGCGCCCTGAGTTTCGCAGGCAATCACAGGAATATGCCCCAGTCCGTTACGCTGCAACCCCTGAACGATGCCGCTCAACAATCCGCCACCACCGACAGAACACACCACCACATCCATATCGAACACGCCCACCACTTCGTCGATCAGTGTGGCATTTCCATCCCAGATATCGGCATGATCGAATGGTGGAATATAAACAGCGCCCGGTTGATCACACAGTTGCAGCGCTACCTGATTGGTTTCATCCCAGACATTGCCTTCCACCAGCACCGTCGCACCGATGGCACGAATAGCCGCGCGAACGCTCTCGTGCGTGGTCTGCGGCACAAGAATAGTTGTGGGAATACCCAATGCAACACCGGCGACTGCGGCAGCAAAACCCGCATTGCCACCTGAAGGGCAGATCAAGTGCGTCGCTCCTTGTGCGGCCGCACGCTGACACATCAGGCCAATGCCGCGCAGCTTGAATGAACCTGATGGCTGCATATTCTCCATCTTCAGCCAGACTTGCTGATGCAACATGGCGGAAAGTCCGCGATGTTGGAGTAATGGCGTCGTGATGTGCAATCGGTTCATGGGCAGGCAGACAAAGTTTCAGGCAGCGGGGACGCGAAGTTTGACTTGTGGTCCCCATTGTTCATGATGATTTCTATCAGCGGATGTGCAGACAAGCCGCTGTCGGAATTAGCGGGTTTCCGCAAACAGCTCGCGGCCTATCAGCATGCGACGGATTTCGCTGGTGCCGGCGCCGATTTCGTACAGCTTGGCGTCGCGCCACAGACGGCCGACCGGGTATTCGTTGATATAACCATTGCCGCCCAGCGTCTGAATCGCTTCGCCTGCCATCCAGGTGGCTTTTTCTGCTGAATACAAAATAGCGCCAGCAGCATCTTTGCGTAAGGCGCGGATTTGTTCCGGATTGGTAGCACGGTCGCAAGCCTGACCGACGGCGTAAACATATGCTTTGCAGGCCATCATGGTGGAATACATATCCGCCAGCTTGCCTTGCATCAGCTGGAATTCGCCAATCGGCTGACCGAATTGTTTACGGTCATGCACGTAAGGCACAACGGCATCCATACACGCTTGCATGATGCCGAGCGGGCCGCCGGACAAGACGGTGCGCTCAAAATCGAGGCCGGACATCAGCACGTTCACGCCCTTGCCGAGGCCACCAAGCACGTTTTCTGCAGGTACTTCGCAATCTTCAAACACCAGCTCGCCGGTATGCGAACCGCGCATACCGAGTTTGTCGAGTTTTTGCGCAATACTGAAGCCTTTGAAATTCTTTTCGATCAGGAAAGCGGTCATGCCACGTGGGCCAGCTTCCAGATCGTTTTTCGCGTAGACCACCAGCACATCGGCATCAGGGCCGTTAGTGATCCACATTTTGGTGCCGTTCAGCACCCAGCGGTCGCCTTTGAAATCAGCGCGCAGCTTCATACTGACGACGTCGGAACCGGCATTCGGCTCGGACATGGCGAGCGCACCGATGTGTTCGCCGGAAATCAGTTTCGGCAAGTATTTTTGCTTTTGCTCTTCGGTGCCGTTGCGTTTGATCTGGTTCACGCACAGATTCGAGTGGGCGCCGTAGGACAGACCAACCGATGCCGAGGCGCGCGAGATTTCTTCCATCGCGATGATGTGGGCGAGATAGCCCATGTTGGCGCCGCCGTATTCTTCGCTGACGGTCACGCCCAGAATGCCGAGATCGCCCATTTTGCGCCACAGGTCCATCGGGAACTGGTCGCTGCGGTCGATTTCCGCCGCACGTGGCGCGATTTCGGCGGCGGCAAATTGTTGAACGGCTTCACGCAAAGCGGCGATATCGTCGCCATGATCGAAAGTTAAACCTGGGAGATGCAGCATGTCGTCCTCACTGAATTAGTAAATGGCCTGGTGTTTGCAGAATGACTATCTGATGGATAGTTTATTTTTTATCGATGACAAATAAGGTTTGTTGCATGATGGCGCAGAGTTTTTCCTTGCCATGTTGTACCGCAAATACTTCTGCGCTGGAAACGACCAGCGTTTTTCCTGTCTTTAATACTTTCCCTCGCGCAATCAGCGTATCGCCGATGCCGGGTGCGACGATGTTGATTTTGTATTCCGCAGTTAAGCACTCACTGACTGGCATCAATAACGTATTCGCGGCATAGCCTCCGGCTGCATCCGCAATCGTGCCGATCACACCACCATGAAAATAACCATGTTGCTGGCTGACGACAGCGCTGAACGGCAGGCTGATCTCGCAAGCACCGGGAGTGATGCTGGTGAGACGGGCATCCCATGCCATCAATGCGCCCTGAGCATTAAAACTTTCGAGCAACGTCAAGGCGAGCTTATGATCCAGCGCTGCCTGTGCAGCAGTGCGGGATTCTGCCGCCTTGGCAGTATCAGATGGGTTGGTTTGATTGCTCATAAATACCTCCGTCAGTGAGGAAAGCGATTGCAGATGAAAATAATACGTCTAATTGACGTTTACGTAAACGTCAATTAGCGGCCATCTCACGAGTTTTTAAGAGATTCAGCCAGTTTTGTCGCCAGTGATGCATCATCGATACAACATTGACTCTGCAATGTTGCCAATACAGCACCGCCATGTTGCTCACCTTGCCTGCGGCGCATCATGAGCTGCATCCTGAATAACGTCCTGAGTGACGTCCTGAGCAAGATCTTGAGTAACATCGCGAACTGCTTCCTGCGACTCTTCTTTCAGGTTCAGCAAGCGGCGGCTTTCTTCTTCGTGTGCGCTGATTTCTGCCAACATGACTTCGATATCTTCGCGCTGCTGCTCGAGCGAAGCACGGTGTCGCGCCAGCACAACGAGGAAGCTTTGCAACTGCGCGTCGGTGTCTTTGGGCGAACGATACATATCGACCAGGCTCTTGATATCCGACAGGCTCAGTCCCAGACGTTTACCACGCAAGGTCAGTTTCAGGTGCGTGCGTTCACGCGGCGTATAGACGCGGTTGCGTCCGCCGGGGCCTTCACGGGAAGGGCTCAGCAAACCCTGATCTTCGTAAAAACGGATCGCGCGGGGAGTGATGTCGAATTCGCGCGCCAGTTCGGTGATGGTATAAGTGGCCATAAGTTTAAAAAAACACAAAAACGATTTTCTGATTACAATTTGCAATTGACGAATTGACGTTAACGTCACATAGCCTGAGATCGCATTGTAGGCTATTCCGCGCATCGCGTTCACCCAAAAAAACTGAGACCACCATGAATCTTCTTGAACAGCAACTAGACTATCCTTTTGGCGAGACTTTGCCAGACAGCGGTAAAACGATGGAAATCGCCCCCGGCGTGCTCTGGGTGAGGATGGGACTGCCATTTGCCCTGAACCATATCAATCTGTGGCTGCTGGAAGACGAAGTCGAGACAGCGCAGGGACGGCTGCGTGGCTGGACGGTAGTCGATTGCGGTATTGCCAGCGATGCCACGCGCGACGCCTGGGAAGTGCTGTTTGGCGACCTCAGCAACCATCTGCGCGGCTTGCCGGTGGTACGCGTGATTGCCACGCACTGTCATCCCGACCATATCGGACTGGCGGACTGGCTGTGCACGTTGTGGAATGCACCGCTCTGGATGACGGCGGGCGAATATGCGTTTGCCCGCATGATGTCGGCCGGATTACCGGGTGCTGATGGTACGGCGATGTTCCCGCATTTCCGCCGCCACGGTCTGACCGATCCGGCGATGCAGGAGCAGATGCAGGAACGCAAATCGCATTACACCCGGCTGGTGCCAACGGTGCCAACGGCGTATCGCCGGATACAGGAAGGCGTGGATCTGCAGATCAACGGTCAGCGCTGGCAGGTCATCACCGGTTTTGGTCATTCGCCGGAACATGCCTCGTTGTATTGCGCCGAAAAAAATCTGCTGATTTCCGGCGATATGCTGCTGCCGCGCATTTCTACCAATGTGTCGGTGTTTGCGATTGAGCCAGAAGCCAATCCGGTGCAGCAATATCTGGAATCGCTCGACAAATACCACGCTCTGCCAGACGATGTGCTGATTCTGCCATCGCATGGAAAACCGTTTCGCGGGATTCATACCCGTATCACACAGCTCAAGGAACATCATGCCGAACGTCTGGCAGAAGTCGTGGCAGTGTGCAGCACGCCGCAATCCGCCTGCGATATCGTACCGATCATGTTTCGCCGCCCGCTGGATGCACATCAGCTGACCTTCGCCATCGGTGAAGCGCTGGCACATTTGCATCAACTGTGGTTCAGCGGCGTACTGCGACGTGAACTCGGCAGCGATGGCGTTTTCCGCTTCAGTACCGTGGCGGCTGCCTGAGCGGTACATAAGCTCAAAATATACTGAGGGGTGTATATAAAAATCCACCTTATTTTATATGGACGATAGCTTGAAAATAGCATATACCCCCCTTTTTTTAGAAAAATGGAAGAACAGCGACACGTTTCCCAACGGGTGACAGGCATCTTGCGAGTACGCAGCCGTACGCACCATGCCTTGCACCGGCGACGAGAGCAATACGCGCTGGCACGAGCGGTATGCGGCGCGTACTATAAGGAGCCGTCACGCCGCTGGAACGGTATTGCATCACTCCCGTCAGCAAACTCACTTTCAACAAGCTTATGATCACAGGCATCCACTTGCTCCACTTTTTATTCACACCCTCCTCTTCCTTTCAAGGGCAATGCAAGTACGCGGACATGGTGCCGCATGCATAAAACACCTGTCACCACGTATCTGAAACTGGTTGCCGTCGCCTTGTTCTGGGGCGGTACGTTTATCGCCGGACGTCTGGTGGCGAAAGAAATTCCGCACATGATCGCCGCCACCTTGCGCTTTACCGTTGCCTGCAGTTTGCTGCTGCCGCTGGCCTGGAAGCTTGAAGGCGGATTGCCAAAACTCAACCGTCAGCAACTGCACGCGACCTTCGCGCTGGGAGCGACCGGTATTTTCCTGTACAACATCTGTTTTTTTTCGGCACTGTCGATCATGCCTGCAGGGCGCACGGCGCTGTTTGTGGCGCTCAATCCTATCGTGACTGCGCTGGCGCTGGCAGCGTTGTTCGGTGAGCGCCTGGGAACACGTCGCTGGCTGGGAATTGCACTTGCCTTTGTTGGTGCTGCGGTTGTGATTACACGCGGCGATCTGCTGGGTGCGGCACGTGATTTATCGGCCTCTCTGAGCAAAGGCGAATTGCTGATGTTGCTGGCAATCAGCGGCTGGGCTGCCTACACGATTATCGGCAGACATGCCCTGAAGGGCTTATCACCGATTGCCGCCACGACCTACGCCTCATTGTGGGGTCTGTTATTACTGGCATGTGGCGCGATAACAGAATTACCGCAACTGGATGTCAGCCACCTGACCTGGCCGGTACTGGGTGCCATCAGCTATCTGGGCGCCTTCGGCACGGTGATTGGTTTCATCTGGTATTACGAAGGCGTAAAAACGATAGGTCCGGCACGCACTGCGGTGTTTAACAATCTGGTGCCTGTCTTTGGTATCAGTCTGGGTGCGCTGATACTTGGGGAACCGGTATTGCTGTCGATGGTGGTCGGCGGTCTGCTGGTCATTGCGGGCGTGTCGCTGACCAACCGATAATTCGTCAGATGCGCAGATACGCCTATCCCCTCTGCTACCTATGCAATGCAAGCAACATGGGAACATGCAGACCCGTATCAGGTACTGCCTCAGAAGCCCCTCACAGCGATATAAACACCCGCTCTGGTTGCCACTTCAGCCCGTTTTTTGACTGATAAAAGTAAACATGTGGCGGCTATCAAGCAACTGATGCAAAAAAACTGACGCAAAAAAAAATCATCCATTCCAGCAATAGATACTGGAATGGATGAAGCATGAAACTGGATTATTTCCCCGCCGCCAACAACTCAGGTACTTGTTGATTTGTCGATATATTCATGCATTGATGCTTGATGCATTGATATGGCGACGGATCATTTCGTATCTGCGTTGCTGGACGACAAAGGCGCTGTTCAGGCGCGCTGATGGCTCAGATCAGAATTTTTTCCACAACTTGGCAAAATACGAACGTCCGCCCAGACCAAACTGTACGCTGTCGTAGTAAAAGCCGTTATCGGTTTCATTCGGATCCTGGCGGCTAGGCTTCACATCAAACAGATTATTGACGCCCAACGTCAGTTTCGTGCTGTCATTAAACGCGTAAGTGAGTGCGGTATCGGCCGACGTTTTTGGCGCGTAATAAGCATTTGGCACGCCAGCGGCGGTACCGGAGAACGTACCCAGAGTCTGCGGACCATAATGAATGATCTTGAACTCGCCAGACCATGGGCCCTGATCGTAATCAAACGTCAGCGTGGCTTTCATCCGTGGACCACCCTGCTCGATAAACAGGCGTTCGCGTTCCGACAGCAACACGTCTTCATAGCCTTTCAACGATGGCGGTGCCTGCACTTTAGTGACTTCCGTCTTGCTGTAATTCAAGCCCAGATAGGTGGATAACTTGCCCGCACCCAGATTCATTTTATGCGATGCGGTGATATCAACGCCCTGAGTTTTGGTGTTAATCGAATTCACAAAGAACTGTGCCTGACCAACGCCGAGCGCAGACAAGTTAGTTGCCAGCGCCGGATAGTTGTTGGCATCAAAACGGCCAGACAACACGATACGATCGGCAATATCAATCCGATACAGATCAGCCGTCATCGAGAACGTATTGCTTGGTTTGAACGTCAGGCCAAGCGTGTAGTTTTTCGATGTTTCCTGTTTCAGCTTAGGAATACCTGCTGCATTTGCCACGGCACCACCGTTCGGTGCCAGTACCACATCCATAGGTACGCCGGCGATGAAATCGGTAAATGTCGAAGAGAAATACACTTGCTGCAACGATGGCGCACGGAAACCGGTACTCAGTGAGCCGCGCAGATTGACTGTGTCGCTTGCTTTATAGCTGGCGGCCAGTTTGCCGGTGAAGGTAGAGCCAAAGTCACTGTAATGCTCACCACGCACGGCGGTCTGTACTTTCAGGCGGTTCGTGACATCGGTTTCGATATCGACATAGGCTGCCAGGCTGTTACGGCTGCGATCGGTGCGGTCACCGGGCTGGAATCCGGGGAAACCCTGACTGCCGCCATTGCCGCCAAAACCGATTCCATCAACGTCATTGTAGGAACCCGGTTCACCAGCGAAAATCTTGTAATTTTCACGGCGATATTCACCACCGAATGCGACGTTGACGCCATTCATGAAGCCATCAAAGAAGCGACTGAAATCCAGATTCGTGGTTGCCTGTGAGAAGGAAAATCCACCCGCATTAAAACGGCTCGGGCTGATTCCTTTGCCGCCGGACAGCAAGTCCTTGTTGGCAATCGACGCATTGAGGGTATTGCTGATGTCGTACTTCATGTCATTGAAGCCATACGTCTGCGACAGATCGGCATGCCATTCACCGATTTGCCAGCGATATCCTGCCGTACCATAGATATCGTTAATGTCTGCATTAATATACGGCACAAATCCATTCGGATACATCGCGGCTGAATTACGGGCAGGCACGTCGGAAGTGCCAACGCCATCCCTTGCCCATGCAGCCGACGAGGCGCGACGCTGCTGGTTACCCAGAGTGAAATAAAATTTATCGTTGCCGCCATTCGGTACTTCGCCATTCAGATACACCGTCGGGCCTGTGACTTTGGTGTCACCTATCGTACGCGGGTTACCGGGATCGGCACGGTTGGAACGCCCACGATCTGTGTATTCTGCGGTAATGCCGATCACACCTTTTTCACCAATTTTGATACCGCAGTAAGCAGATGGCAGATAGTTTTTACCATCGCCCACCGAGTACTGACTGTAACCAAAACTGGCTTCGCAACCCAGTGATTTTTTCAGGCTGATATCAATCACACCGGCAATCGCATCCGAGCCATATTGCGCTGCTGCACCATCACGCAAGACCTGCACGTTGGAAATCGCCATGACCGGAATCGCATTCAGATCAGTACCGGTATTGCCACGATTGCGCGCACCAAACAAATTCACCAGCGCTACCGTATGACGGCGCTTGCCATTGACCAACACCAGTGTCTGATCCGATCCCAGGCCACGCAAGGCCGCGGAATCCACCAGATCGGCACCATCAGCACCGGTCTGACGGGTAGAGTTAAACGATGGCGAGATATTGGCCAGTGTCTGTGCCAGATCGAATTGCCCGCCTTGTTCTGCGGCTTTGGAGACCGAGATAAAATCAATCGGCAACGGTGTATCTGTCGCGGAAGCATTGGCACGGCGCGAACCGACAATCGTCATGGTCTGCATTGGTGCGTCGGCAGGTTTGTCCGCAGCGGTGGAAGTGGATTGTGCAGCGACGATGGATGGTGTCACTGCGGCGGTGGAGGTCAGCCCGTATAGGGCAAGCAACACGGCTCTGCGCATGGTGGTCATAGGTGTCCTTGGAAATGATTTAAACCAATGTAATTGGCATGCCTGCAAGTATCATTCCCGCCGAAACAGGGTGTCAATCAAAGCCTGATTCAGAACAGATATTTGTCAGAAATCGTCGTGATTTAGTCGCTAATTTACGACTATTTTTCGCAAAATTGCCTTATCGCAAATGCTTGTCTCATCAAGGATGAACGCTGATGGATGACATGGCTGAAGAGATGACTGGAGGACTTCAGCCCGGTATTTGTTCAATGATGTTCACATTCATTTTCACGTTTGTGTGTACGTTTGTGTGTACGTTTGTGCATGAGTACATGCACCATCGGAGTGATGAGGGAATTGATGTTGCAACTCCCGCAGATAACGGATGCCCGCAATCGCCCGGCTGCCATACCAGGAAATCATTTCACCGTCGAGCAAGCAGACCGGCTTGCCGAGTTGCTTTTCCAGTGCGTCGGCATGGGCTTCGGTAAAACGATATGGCTCCGTTGACAACATCACCATCTCTATCTGTTGCAAGGGGGTGCTGTCCCAGCTAAACACCGGATAGCGTTCGGTACGCTCCGGCGGTGACCAGGTTTGCCATCCCGCCAACGCCAGCATATGAGAAATATAGGTCTGCGACGATACGGTCATCCAGGGATCTTGCCAGATGCAATACAGCACCCGGCTGAACGATGTTGGTGCTGGCAACTGTGCCAGCTCTTCTTCCAGCCGGCCGCACAGCTGTTCAGCTGCCGCTGATACCTGAAAAATCGCCCCCAGCAAGCGGTACAAGGCAAGATTGTCATGCGGACTCAGAGGATGCGTCACGATCACATGCGGAATCGATGCGGCCAGCAGCTGAACCGTTGGTTTTTCGTTTTCATCCACATTGACGATCAGATGCGTAGGCGCGAGCTGGCGGATTTTTTCACTATTGACGTCTTTGGTACCGCCGACTTTGGGAATCGCGGCCACCACGGACGCTGGGTGGATGCAAAAACCGGTACGCCCGACCATATACGGTGCCAAGCCCAAGTCACACAATAACTCGGTAATGGAGGGGACAAGACAAACAATACGCGGTGTGGTGCTGGCGACAGCATGTACCGTTCCCAGTGCATCGGTCAGAACAGCGTCAGATGGCAAATGGGTCTGCATTATTCAGCTCCGGGCTGTGGTTTTTGCGCCGCATCCTGATCAGCGGCGCGTGCTTTGTGGGGGGCGCGGGAAAACACAGCGTCGTACACCGCGTTTGGCAATACACGCAATAATTTTGCGACAACGCCCATCTGCCACGGAATCACGCGGTAAGAGTCCCCTGCCTCTATCGTTTTCACAGCTTGCTGGGCAAAATCTGCGACCGGCATCAGAAAAGGCATGGGATAGTGATTGATCTGCGTCATCGGCGTATCAATATAGCCCGGCGCAATCGTCACCACACGAATGCCACTGCTTCTGAGTTCTACCCGCAACGACTCGCAATAACTGATCACTGCCGCCTTGGATGCGCTGTAAGCACCCGCACCTGGCAAACCACGGATACCTGCCACACTTCCTATCCCAACCAGACGACACGGCTCTTGGCCGGCGTAGGTTTTCATGGCGTTGATGAAGGGCGAAAATGTCGCAACGGTTGCCTGTAAATTGGTCTGCAATACACGATCAAATACAGCAATATCTTCGGCCTGCTCGGTCAGCGTCCCCACAGAAATACCAGCGTTGGCGACCACCACATGCACCCGGTTGACCGTCTGCATAAAATCGGTAGCAGCGGCCTGCAATGCCACCCCATCGGTCACATCAACTACATAAACGCGATGCCGTTCAGGATGAGGTAAGCTCTGGCGCAATGCTTCCAGCTTATCGCGACGACGTGCCAGTAATCCCAGCGTTGCGCCTTGTGCCGCATAGGCTCTGGCCAGTGCTTCACCAATACCGGATGAAGCGCCTGTAATAAAAACGTTTGTCATCGTATCGTCTGCCTCAATGATTGAACCCGGTGTCTGGCAAGGCTGCCAAAAAAAATCCGCCATGAGCAGGCGGATTTTTCAGCAGCAAAGGGATATTGCCTGTTTACTGGGATTTCTTGATTGCCAAGTTTCTAGGTTTCTAGGTTGCTATTCGTCTGTCTGTCTTATTTTTTGACAGGAACGATATTTTTTTCTTTTTGTATTTTAGCAATCAACACGTCCATGACTTGCAGTACCGCACGATTTTGCACGTCTTCCTGTACGCGTCCCATGGTCGCCACTGCTTGCACAGGGGAAGTGATGTAACGGCCATCAATCGCGATCATCGGCACGCCGTCCACCTGATACGCTTCTGATTGTTGCGCAAAACGCTTCAGCTTGCTCTGAATCGTGAAGGAGTTATAGATATCCGTAAATTTTTGCTTGTCCAGACCGGATTTAGTCACGAAGTCCATCACGTCGGCATCATTGGCCAAACGATTACGCTCAATATGTACTGCGTTGAATACCTTGATATGAAATTCGTCGATTTTACCCATGGCTTCCAGCGTCAGATACAGTTTCTGTTGCGGAATCTGGTCACGGAAATTGACATGCACACGCTTGAAAACAATATTGTCACCCTGCTTTTTCACCCATTCAGCAATCAATGGCTCTAGCGCATTGCAATGCGGGCAAAAATAACCAAAAAACTCAATGACTTCAATTTTTTTACCTGACTCGGTCGGCTGAGGCTGGCTCAAGACTCTGTACTCCGCACCAAGTTGCGGTGCGGTCGGTGTCGCACTGACGCCAGACGCCAGCAGACTCAAACCAACGACCAAGAACATTCTACGTACTGCCTGACTGAATAAACGCATACATGATTCCTTTTTCGATTATTTAACGGTGCGTACGACCGCGACATCCACACTATTCTCTGACAACTTACTACGCATTCGGTTCATTGTTTCTACCTGATTGAAGGGACCGATACGAACACGGTACATGGTGCCGGTGTCAGAACGTTTTTCTGTCACTTTGGCTTCAAAACCGATCAACGCCAGCTTGGCTTTGGCACTTTCAGCGTCAGACTGCTCTTTAAAAGCGCCGGCTTGCAGGAAATAAATATATTTGTCGTCCGTGCCATCCGTTTTGGCAGCATCCGCTGGCTTGTCGCCAGATTTGTCCGCCATCGCCTTATCAATCACGACCTTGATATCTTGCTTGGCCTCTGCTGGCTTGGCTGGCGCCACTGTGACTGCGGGTGCTGGTACGGCTGGGGCATCGGCAGTCGCGGGCTTATTGGCCTCTTTATCAGCCGCCTTGTTATCCGCATTGCCGTCTTTGACAAAATCCTTGGCAGCATCTTTCGCCGCATCGCGATTACTGTACAAAGGTTTGTTAGGATCCTGCAACTGCGTCAGCGGCAGGTCTGCTTTGTCGGACTTGCCGCCTTTGTTGGTGAATGGCGTGGAAGACTTGGTAATCAGCATAGCGACCGCAATCGCAATACTGAGGCCAATGACCAGACCAATAATCATCCCAGTCAGGGTACTACCCTGCTGGCGCTGCAAACGGGATTGATGTGCTTTCATGCGTCTCCGGCGGATAAAGTGTTACATCTTGTTCGGTGCTGACACGCCGATCAGGCTCAGACCATTGCGGATAACCTGGCGGGTGGCCAGCATCAGCGCCAGACGCGCCAGCTTGGTCGCTTCGTCGTCAACCAGCACGCGCTCGGCGTTGTAATAGCTGTGCAGTTCACCGGCCAGATCACGCAGGTAGAAGGCAACCTGATGTGGGCCGAGTTCGTCTAAGGCTTTTTCCAGCATTTCCGGATATTCCGCCAGCTTGGCCAGCAGGCTGGCTTCGCGTGGTGCGGTCAGCGGCGACAGATCGACTTGTGCCAGCGGCGCGAACGCTGCTTCATCGGTCGCATATTGCGCCAGTACCGAGCAAATACGTGCATGTGCATACTGCACGTAGTAGACCGGATTTTCGTCAGACTGGGCCAATGCCACATCCACGTCAAAGACAAATTCAGTATCTGCCTTACGCGAAATCAGGAAGAAGCGTACCGCATCACGGCCACGTACTTCATCGCCATTACCCGACCATTCGATCAGATCGCGTACAGTCACGTAGGAACCGGCACGTTTGGAAATTTTAACTTCGGCACCGTCCTTCATGACCGTCACCATTTTGTGCAGGACATAATCCGGGAAGCCCTGAGGAATACCGACGTTCAGTGCCTGCAAACCTGCGCGTACCCGGGCGATGGTGCCGTGGTGATCGCTGCCCTGAACATTGATAGCCTGGCGATAACCACGTTCCCACTTGGTGACGTGATAGGCAACGTCAGGCACAAAATAGGTGTAAGTGCCATCTGATTTTTTCATCACACGGTCTTTATCGTCGCCGTATTCCGTAGTTTTCAGCCACAGCGCGCCATCCTGCTCATAGGTCTTTCCGGCAGCGATCAGCGCCTGCACTGCGGATTCGACTTTACCGTCGCTGTACAAAGAAGATTCGAGATAATAGTGATCGAATTTCACGCCAAAAGCTTGCAGATCCGTATCCTGTTCACGACGTAAATACGCCACTGCAAACTGACGGATAGAGTCGATGTCATCTGCATCGCCGCTGGCGGTGGCTGGTACGCCATCACTGGCTGCGACGGTTTTCTTGTCCAGGAAATCGCGTGCGATTTCAGCAATGTAATCACCGTTGTAAGCAGACTCTGGCCAGTTCGCGTCGCCAGGCGCGAAGCCTTTGGCACGCGCCTGTACCGACAACGCCAGATTGCCGATCTGTACGCCGGCATCGTTGTAATAGAATTCGCGGGTAACGTCGAAACCCTGTACATGCAGCAGTGCCGCCAGCGCATCACCCAGCGCGCCCTGACGACCGTGGCCTACATGCAAAGGGCCAGTCGGATTGGCAGACACAAATTCCACCACCACTTTTTTACCGGCACCGCGTGCGCTTTGACCAAATGTTGCAGCTTGCTGCAATACAGTACGCACGACTGATTGTTTAGCTGCAGTGGCCAGACGGATATTGATGAAGCCAGGTCCGGCGATTTCGACCGCAGCGATTAAAGGATGTTGCTGTGCTTCGATGTTGGCAACGATCTGGGTGGCCAGCTCACGTGGATTTTTGCGCAAAGGCTTGGCAATCTGCATGGCGATATTACAGGCAGCATCGCCGTGCGAAGGATCACGCGGACGCTCCAGCAGGATGGCAGGTTGCAGATCACTTCCTTCCAGCAGAGGAGCAACAGCAGTTTGCAAAAGATTCAGTAAGTCTTGTTTTTGTTGAGCTAACATGGCGCAGGGTGTTTATTGCATATTGGCAATAAAACTAAATATGGACAGCGGTCATTATACTGTCTCCCCTGCGCCATGTCCGTCCTGACATCATTTCCAGCAAAGCAGAAAGCAGAAACACTGCATTCGTATCCTGCTTTTTCATATACTGATTACCTGTACAACAACAGACAATGGATAACACGAAGAAAATGGCACAGCCTCAAAAGAGGCTATTGAGCAGAGATATCAAGCCGCTATCAGCGTTGCGCTGTTATTCGCTTGTTTGTACATGTGCAGAATGCGTGCCATGTTGCCAAGAAAAATACCGCTGAAAATCCCAAACAACACGCAATTGACCAACATAAACACGATATCCTGACGAATAGGTGGATGCACGACCAGAGCCACGTTGACTGCATATTTGAGGAAAAAGATCGCCATCATCAGTAACATCGGCATCCAGCTTCCACGTAAGAAGACCATCTTAGTTTCTGGCGACATGCGCACCTGATTTATCTGAAAACGATTCCACGCAAACACGATGCCCATGCCCAACGCAATCAACCACGCCAGCAGGCTTTCCGGACTGCCGCCAAACGATGTCAGGATGCCCTGAAAAGATAAGATCAACATGACAACTGGTATAACAACGATTCTTTTAATCTTCACTTCTCGGTCTAAACTGGACATAAAACCTCGATAGACCAGAAAACCGAGTATGACCCAGACAAAAACCGGTGTATTGCTGATAATTTGATGGAACATGATGATCTCCTTGTGAAGGTGAAAGTGCTGCGATGTAAGAAGTATTCCCGATAAGGACCTCATGTACGATACAGATGCGACGAGTGGCAGATTCTGGTCGCAGAACTTGATTTTAAGAGCGTGAAGCGTGGGTGCGGGCGTGTAGAATGTCAGGTTTTCTTCACCTGGATACACTATGTGGTTCAAGAATCTGCAAGTTTTTCGTCTTACATCCCCGTGGCAGATCAGCGCTGATGAGCTCAATGCGCAATTATCTAAAATTTCGTTTTCTCAATGTGCATCCAATGAGATGCAAAGTCAGGGCTGGGCATCTCCGCGCAATAACGACATGCTGGTGCATACCGTTAATCAGCAATTTCTGCTGGCACTGGCTACCGAAAAAAAATTACTCCCATCCAGCGTGATCAATCAGGTAGCCAAAGCACGCGCACAGGAAATGGAAGAACAGCAAGGTTTTGCGCCTGGTCGCAAAGCAATGAAAGAGTTAAAGGAAAGAGTGACAGATGAGCTGCTGCCACGCGCCTTTGGCGTCAGACGTAATACCTTCATCTGGATTGATCCCGTCAATCGCTGGCTTGTGATTGATGCATCAAGCCCATCACGTGCCGATGAAGTCGTCAAATTGCTGCTGAAATGTTGCGATAAGCTGCCGCTGGAGGGACTGCGGGTGAAATCATCACCACAAGCCTGCATGACCAGCTGGCTGGCTGGAAACGAGGCTCCTAAAGGTTTCACCATAGACCAGGATACCGAGCTGAAATCCTCAACAGAGGACAAAGCCACTGTTCGCTATGTGCGCTACACCTTAGAACCTGAAGACGTCCAAAAACATATTGCGGCAGGAAAACAATGCACCAAACTGGCGATGACCTGGGATGACCGTATCAGCTTTATATTGACCGATACCTTGACGATTAAACGTATCAAGCCTCTGGATATTCTTGATGAAGAGAAAGACAAAGGCACCAATGAAGAAGAACGCTTCGATGCAGACTTTATGCTGATGACCGCCGAACTAGCAAAAATGCTGGATGATATTGTGTTTGCGCTCGATGGCGAGATGGAAACGTCAACAGTAATCTGACGGTTCAGCAACTACAATCTTCAACTCCAATTTCTATAAAAATCCCTGTCTTTTAAAAGACAGGGATTTTTTATGTCCATCCAATTAAATTACGGTAAGAGATTAAAGAATCATCTGGATAGACGCTGTTTCAAGCTCAAGCGCTATCTGAAATCACTATTCCATCTACACGCATTCATCAAAAACTCTGCGATAGTGGCACTGACTTATTCGACAAAATAATGCTGAGCTTCGTGACGCATAAGTAAATAACTGAATTGGACTGAAAATCACATAAAAAAACGCCGCAAGTCAAAAACTTGCGGCGTTTTTCATTTACTGGCGGAGCGGACGGGGCTCGAACCCGCGACCCCCGGCGTGACAGGCCGGTATTCTAACCAACTGAACTACCACTCCGAAACTACTTAATCTGTACTGCCATGTTTATCTGTGGTGGGTGCTGAGAGGCTCGAACTCCCGACCTACGCCTTGTAAGGGCGCCGCTCTACCAACTGAGCTAAGCACCCATATTCTTGCTTAGTCAGACAAACATCTAACGCTGTGTCACCAACGTCAACAGAAGCAATATTATAGTCTAACATCAACTTCTTGTCTAGAGTTTTAATTAGTTTTTTCGCCTAATTTCAGCGAAAATACCTTTAAAAAACTAGTACTCTCACTTAAAAGCAAAACCCCCCGTTACGCTGGTAACGGGGGGTTCGCAGAATACAAGCCTGACGATAACCTACTTTCACACTGGTTGCAGCACTATCATTGGCGCAGAGTCGTTTCACGGTCCTGTTCGGGA
>NZ_JBMPPF010000017.1:0-122179 GCF_049339385.1 Undibacterium sp. SXout7W
CGTTGTTGAATACTGATCGGCGCTTGATTTTTTAGGAGCTGTATTGCTGATGATGACTACCTATCCTGTCATGGAAATCACGACGCAGGCGGAGGTGTTGGATATGCCTATGATTCATGCTTTTTTGTCGGAACAGTCTGGCTGGGCCAGAGGAATACCGTTGGCAACGGTCAAAAAGTCACTACAACATTCATTATGTTTTGGTGGATTAATAGATGGAAAGCAAATGGCATTTGCCAGAGTGGTGACAGACCATGCCACTTTTGCCTATTTGATGGATGTGTTTGTCTTACCAGAATGGCGGCATCAAGGTCATGGCAAAACACTACTGAACAACATTCAGCAACATTACAAAATCTGCGCAGGATCATGCTGGTCAGCTCTGATGCACGTGGCTTGTATCAGAAATTCGGTTTTACAACGCCACTCAAACCGGAAACATTTATGGAAATCAACGTACCGGATATTTACCAGCAATCAATAAGCGATCAGGACTGAAAAAACATTGTCGCTATAGAGCCAAACAAGCCCCCTGTTTTTTTAGGAAATATCACTTGGCAGCGAGTTTGTTAAGTGATGCTCGTTTCGCCAGCAAAAAGTCGTTTGCCTACGCCCCTCGCTACAGCATGACGACGAAGATAGTACGGGCTTGTACGGAACGTACTTATACAGCAGACAGTCGTCATGTTCATTTCTGATCACTTAACGTGGAACCCAAGGAATGACGGCAGAGGCTTCTTTTTTTGCCTGACGTGCTGCTTTTTTTTCTTTCGGATTTAACAAGGCCTGCTTCTTGGTTTCTTTGTTGCTTTGTTGTACTTTGCTCACGATGCTACTCCTGATAGTGCTCAACAGACTGTTGAACTCAGCTCAGTATAGGCTACTAAACAATCGCTGATCATAAATATATTCCCGCGCTTTTGAGAAGCCACTGCGAACTTGATCGTACAGAAAAAAAGCCAGCAACAATGCTGGCTTTTTACGCAACTGCTCGTTTTGGCTTACTTATACACAGTCACTGGCTCAGGTGCCTGCGCCGGAACGACTGGCTGGCCACTCATACCGTTATTGCCATTCAAAGAACGATTATTTCCACGTGGCAAACCAAACTGCACCATCAACTCGTTATACGCTGCTTCTGCCAGACTGCGCGACGTTTCCTGTATGACCTTACCGCGATTGAAGACAACACGATCACCGGCACGGCTGATGATCTTGGTATCGACACCGGAACCACTGGCACTGAATGCCGCTTTGACTTCATAGGTTTTGGTGTTGATCAGACTAAAATCAGCGACCAGATCCAGCGACAGGCTGGCTGTCATTGAATTGCCGTATTGCAGTTGATTGCTTTCCTGGCGGAACTGGATATTACTGACTGTGCCAAACAACACATAATCCGCGCCGGGATACATGCCTTGTTTGATGCGACCGATGATGTCGTAAATTTTTTCCATCGGTTTTCCAACATACGGACGCGCCTGAATCAGATGCACGCCACCGCCTTTGATCATCGCGCCTTTTAAATCAGCCGTGTAGGTTTTCAATTCACCGCGGTCGATATAGGTGTAAAAACCTTCCGCTTCATAGTAGTTGCTTTCACTTTTAGCATTGATATTGCCACGTTGTGAGTAGCTGCGATCGGTTTCACGCTCGCTGTAACTGCCTTTGACGCTGCTTTTACTGCTGGCAGAAACAACATGGAAATACTCGCTGACTTTTTCTTCGTAAGTCAGATCGGTCACGGCAATTTTCGGTTCTGCTGCCAGCGCGCTGCATGCCGCTGCGGAGCAGAAAACGCCTGCCAGAATTTTTTTCATATTCAACATCTTGCGTCCTTCAGGAGCCGGTTAAAAACCGGTTAAAGATTGATCAGGGCTGATTATTTCTTCGATGTTTTACGGATTTCTTTTTCATCTTGCCATTCGATGGAACCGTCTTCGATGTCATACAGTTTCAATGTCATCTTGTAGAACACATCTTTGGTCGTGGCGTTTTGTTTGACGATAGAAACGATTTCACCTTCGAGTGAATATTTCGCTGCCGTCATGTTGCCCACTTTTGCTTTACCCTGGGATTTATACAAGCCGCTTTGATTCTGACGTTGCAACTCATCCACGCCTTGCTGCATTTCATCAGCGCTACGTGTGAATTTGACTTTTTTACTTTTCACCAAGGCTGTCTGAATCGTATTCATGATGGACTTGGTATCAATGTATTCACTGGTTTTATTGCGCACACCAGCCAGCGTCAGTGTCGGACGATTTGCCAGCGCCGGATCTTCGAGCAGGGAACCTACCATTTTTTCGGCAATCATCTGCAGATCGGTAGAACCGAATTCGTTCGTGACTGTTTCTACCGCTTTGTTATCACCGTAGCTGACCTGACGCGCAAGGCTGACTGTCGGCTGCGATAATTTAGTCTGGCAGGCAGACAGTGCGCCTGCGGCAAGTAAAAGTACGCACAAGGATTTGCTGAGAGAGGAAATTTTTTTCATGATGACTCCGTGATTCTGTTCAATATCTGTTGATCTGCTGATTGTTTATAACGTTGGCCTAGCGTGGCTCCGCACTCATTTCAATTCTGAAATCAGTTGCCTGAGGGCCGTAACCAGTACTTTTGACGATCTGGCTTTGTTTTCCCAATATCATCAGTGGCTTCCAGACTTCGCCATCGCCAACCTGCATACCTGCGGCATCCGTCCAGCGGAAGCGGTAATACACGCGGACATCCTTCACTGTCGTGTTATACATTTCTGCCTGTACCACCAGAACATCATTGCGACGCTGCGAGCGTAAATCCGTCACCTGTACGCCCTCGAGGGTGCCGCGCACCATCAACTTTGCGGCAATACCGGGAGATACGGCATTAGGTACATCTTCAGCATGAGCTGTGGCGGTAAAACAGGCAGCGACAAGGCTGGCGCTGACTAAGATTCGTGTCGATAGCAGTTTCATACATTCTCGTTTCATCAATTAGTTTTTGTAACTGTTCCGCCACCAGCATTACTGGAAGCTGGTTTGACTTTGGCAGCAGATTTTTTGGCAACGGGCTTCGTAGGTGCAGGTGGAGCTTCAGACTCTAACTGCGCCACCGGCGTGACAGCACCAAACTTTGCCAGATCACCGATATAGGTTTTTTCATGATACATACGCACTGGTACCACCATATAACGGCCATCGACTGACAGTTTGACATTTTCACCCGCACGGCCAGAGAAATTCACATCGTACTCGCCAGGCGGAATGAATGCACGTGCCACGAAGACACGTTCAGGCAGACTACGCCACATACGATCATCGGCGTTACTTTCCGTTGCAGCGACTGCCAGATTGGCGGCCAGCCCGGCCAGTGCACCGAAATTCTTATTGATCTGGTCTTGCGCCACGCCTTTGGTAATCGCACGAATCGCGGCCCTTGCCTGAATACCTGGCAATTCATCTTTCAATGCTTTACGGGCCATGACATTAAAGTCTGTCACTAATGCGGTCGGCAATACCTGATTACCGACTTTGACGCTATTAATCGACGGTGCATTCTGGTCAGGATAAATCACCGGGAAGGCAAAGGATACTGTCACCAGACCGCGTCCGGTCGGTACAGGAAAAGCAATTTTTTTCGATTGGCGTGCCGGAGAATTCCCCGCCTCAATCACAAACAAGACATCGGTCACACCTTTTTTACGGCGGAAACTGGTACGTTGATCCAGCCCTTTCAGTCCATCTTCCAGCACAGGCAAATCAGGACGCAATTCAATCGCCTTACGATAGCCAGGCGCTGCCAGACCTGGCTCATTCAGCGCTTCATACACAAACCCAGCCAGATAATGACTCAACGCATTCTGGTAACCGTTTTTCAGTTTCAGCACTTCAGGATCATTTAATGTTTCAACCGGATAGCCGTTGAGCTCCTTGCTACCTGTCGTCACACCTTTGTCCTTGGCTTCTTTTTCAGCTTCGGCAGTTTCTTTGGAACGGAATTCGGCAATCACAGCTTCACGTTCGTGCGTGCGCTTGATATCCACCCTGGCAGTATCCAGATCACCCAGATTCAGGCGGTTCATTGCCATACGCGTCGTGAGCATCACTTTTTCATAATCCTGGCCTTCGTAATCGCGGCTGGCATCACCCAGAATAGTCGCGCCGATCTGGCTCATGAGTTTTTGCGGATTACTCTTGGCGGTTTCTTCCCACTCCTTCACTTTGGCATCGGCAACATCAAATGCCTGCAAACTATCCTGATAGCGTTTGCCAATGCGCATCAGCTCGCCTTTTTCGAGATTCAGCAACAGATCATTTTTGCTGCTGCCCTGTGTCTGCGCTTCTACCTGCCGGATCGCTTCGTCAATCTGACCTGTTTTGGCAACAGCCAGAGAGGTAGCGACTTTGCTGTCATGCGTCGGCGACGTCACACAACCTGTCAGAACCAGCGCCGCGACGATGGGACTGAGTGAAAATGAAATAATGCGCATAAGTGTTTTCGATGAAGGGTGGCAGAAAGAATACTCAGACGCTGTCAGACGTTTCTGGACGTTATCTGATGAGCATCACTCAAGAGCTCGCTCATGTAAATTCGATGAGGCCTGCCAGTATATTAAAAATTTACTTTTTGGTCACTTTTTTGATATGTTTATACTATTTTTTGCGCTTAATGTGTCTCTATTCCATGTGCATCGTCCAGCCAGAGTTCAATCTGATGCATGAAATCCGGCAAATAATTTCTGTTTTTGCTACGAAGTCCATGGTCCGCATCAGGAAAAATACGGACTGTCAGATGCGGGTTCTCTGCATCTGCAAATTGTTTCTGTAAAGCATGCAGCGCCTGCACGGGAACAAGGGGGTCTGCTTCACCTGCACCGATCAGCACAGGTCGATTCCATGCCAGCAGCGCAGAGGATGGTTGCACGCGGGCTGATTCAGACCAGTAACGCCAGCTACGTCCATGTATTCGCTGAGCCTGGTCAGGCTGTGCCGCAGATAAGGCCGCAGACACAACGCGCCATCCCTCGCGCATGTGGGGATAATCTGCGGCCAGTTGACGATAAAGATTGAGCGGAGCCAGACCGCTATGTGACAGCAGCACCACGTGACTAACCGGTAATTGCAGAGCAAGCAAGGATGCCGGCTCCGCCCCTTCTGAAATCCCCATCAGCACAATGCGGGAGTGCTGATCGCGCCGCCGCTGTTGTTGCTGTTTTTGTTGCTGTTGCAGATGCAAAGCCAATTGCCGCTCGATAAATTCCCGCTGATCTGCCAGCCATTGGGACGGATGATCCGCTTCCACAAACGCATCACTGCAATGTTGCCCATCCGCCCTCGGTGCAATATAGCGCTTCTGCAAGATCAATATCCGTATCGGGAAACGCTCGCCGTCCAGCCCGGTAAAGTAGTCAGGTAAAAGCGATCCCATGCTCCGGCAACCGGCTCCGGCAATGACAAAGACAAGATGATCTGGCTGACTCATCGAATCGGCGGGTAAGGAAGGTACACGCCCCCCCACACGATCCAACGTATAAAAAATCGCCGCCCCACCATCCTGAAAACGAAACTCCTGCGCAACCGGTCGCACGACTGCTGCGATATCTGCGGCGGCATCTACCGCTGTGTCCGCAACTGCATCTACCGTGACGTCTGCCAAGGCATTCCACGAAGACAATAATGACAATAGGGCCAGAAGCAGCATCAATGCCCAATGCACTACGTCAGAAAATCGTCTACGGCGCAAATGCATCAACATAAGGAGGCAAAGTAGGAAAACACATGAGATAAAGAAATCATCGGAGTCAGCACAGTAACAAGAATCAGGGGAATCATGCAATTCGATCAACCAAATCTCTCGCGAATGATCTCGGCCGAATGATCTATGACGAATGAGCGATGAATGTACCGACAATAAGCCCACAATACACGACTCTATACGACTCACATGCCACCAACATCCACATTCATACCAGCGTGTGACGCCGGATGCACGATAGCAACCAGCATAGAATCCGCCGTAGGACGATAAAATATACTCCCTCCAGTATAAAAATCTCCGCTTTAAATATATGGTCTGCAAGGCCTATTTTGATCTATACCCCCAATAATTGAAGTGAAATTGAGTTAATTATTGCGATAATTCGCCAGACTCTGACACTGTCAAGACTGGCGCAACGCTGCAAATTGCGTATCATCTGCGCCTTCATTGCTTTTTTATTGTCTGGATTCTGGATTTATGCTGCATTCGATTGAACAAAGACTCGCCGTAGAACTCGCCGCCAAGCCGGTACAGGTGGCCGCTGCCGTTGCCTTGCTGGATGAAGGCGCGACCGTGCCGTTTATCGCCCGTTACCGTAAAGAAGTCACCGGCGGGCTTGATGATACGCAATTGCGTCTGCTCGAAGAACGTCTGCGTTATCTGCGCGAACTCGAAGACCGCCGCGCCGCCATCATCGCCTCGATCGATGAACAAGGCAAGATGACGCCAGTCTTGCTTGAGGCGATTACCCACGCCGAAGACAAAACCCGTCTCGAAGATTTATATCTGCCGTACAAACCGAAACGCCGCACCAAAGCGCAGATCGCCGTCGAAGCCGGTTTGTTGCCGCTGGCCGACGCCTTGCTGGCAGACCCGATGCTGACGCCGGAAACCAAAGCCGCCAATTATCTGAAACCCGCGTTCAGCACCGACAACGGCGACAACCCCGGCGTGCCTGACACCAAAGCCGCGCTCGATGGCGCACGTCAGATTCTGATGGAACGTTTTGCTGAAGATGCGAGCCTGTTGCAAGCGCTGCGCGAATATCTGAACGACCACGGCATCGTCGAATCTAAAGTCGTGGCAGGCAAAGAAGACGCAGGCGAAAAATTTGCCGATTATTTCGATTACTCAGAAACGCTGGGCACCATTCCATCGCACCGCGCGCTGGCCTTGTTCCGTGGTCGCCGCGAAGAAATGCTGACCGTCACTTTGCGACTCGATACCGAAGAAGAAAAACCAAAATGGGATGCGCCGCTGAACCCATGTGAAAGCCGCATCGCCGCACGTTTCGGCGTCAGTCAGAAAGATCGCCCGGCCGATAAATGGCTGGCCGATACCGTGCGCTGGGCATGGCGCGTCAAAGTCTTCATGCATCTGGAAACCGAGCTCATGGGCAAGTTGCGTGAGAATGCAGAAATTGAAGCGATCAACGTATTTGCGCGCAACCTCAAAGATTTATTGCTGGCCGCACCTGCAGGCCCACGCGCCACGATGGGTCTTGATCCCGGCTTGCGTACCGGCGTCAAAGTGGCGATTGTGGATGCGACTGGCAAGGTGATGGAACACGCCACGATTTATCCGCATCAGCCGCGCAATGACTGGGATGGTTCGCTGCACACGCTGGCGAAGCTCGCTGAAAAATATCAGGTGTCATTAATCTCGATTGGCAACGGCACCGCCTCGCGCGAAACCGACAAACTGGCGCAGGATTTAATCAAACTCAAACCAGAACTCAAGCTGACCAAAATCGTCGTCTCTGAAGCTGGCGCGTCGGTGTATTCCGCCTCAGAATTCGCGTCTAAAGAATTGCCGGATCTGGATGTGTCCATCCGTGGCGCGGTCTCGATTGCACGTCGCCTGCAAGACCCGCTGGCGGAGCTGGTGAAGATCGATCCGAAATCGATCGGCGTTGGTCAGTATCAGCATGATGTCAGCCAGACCCAGCTGGCACGTTCGCTCGATGCGGTGGTGGAAGACTGCGTGAATGCAGTCGGCGTGGATGTGAACACCGCCTCCGCGCCTTTGCTGGCACGGGTGTCCGGTTTGTCTGCCAGCGTCGCGCAAAGCATCGTCAATGTCCGCGATGCCAAAGGCATGTTCAGTTCCCGCGCCGATCTGCGCGCAGTACCGCGCCTCGGTGACAAAACCTTTGAACAAGCCGCTGGCTTTTTGCGCGTGATGAATGGCAGCAATCCGCTCGATGCGTCGGCAGTTCACCCGGAATCGTATCCGCTGGTCGAAAAAATTCTGGCCGATATCAAGAAAGATGTGAAAGGTGTCATCGGCGACAGCGGCTTATTGAAATCGCTGAACGCCGCCAAATACGCCGACGAAAAATTCGGTGTGCCGACCATCACCGACATCATCAAAGAGCTGGAAAAACCAGGCCGCGATCCGCGCCCTGAATTCACCACCGCCACCTTTAAAGACGGCGTGGAAGACATCAAAGATTTGCAGCCCGATATGATTTTAGAAGGCGTCGTCACCAACGTTGCCGCGTTTGGTGCCTTCGTCGATATCGGCGTGCATCAGGATGGTCTGGTGCATATCTCCGCGCTGTCGAACACCTTTGTCAAAGACCCGCACACCGTCGTCAAAGCCGGTCAGGTGGTGAAAGTCAAAGTCATGGAAGTCGACGTCAAACGCCAGCGTATCGCCCTCACCATGCGCCTCACCGACAGCGCACCACAGCCCGGCAGCAAACCGGAACAACGCGGCGACCGCAACGACGCCAAACGCCTGGGCCAGCACCAGCAACAACGCAAACAAGAAGCCGCCCCGGCAGGCAACGCAATGGCAGCCGCGTTTGCGAAATTACGCGGTTGAGATTAAAAATTCTGCGAAAGAAAACGCAGCAGTAACATAACTAAACACCCTGGTTTTTACCGGGGTGTTTTTTTGTTATCTTGTCACCGCAAGCAAATACGAAGCACCATTCAAGCCCCCTATTCCCGGTAAATGACGCAGACCAGAACAAGGCAAACGAATTGAGGAGAATGAGCATTCATGACAGGCTCCTGTTGTTATACTGCACATTCAATCAGTATAAAGAAAAAAACCCATACCAAATAAGGACTTGCAACGCACTGGAACTTGTTGCTTATTTATCATCTATCTGTTATTTTGCCATTTTGCACTTTAAAACAAGTTAGGGGTCTTGATATGTACTCCGAAATCACCGCTGCTATTCAGAGCACCAAGACGGCTATCGAGCTTGTCAAAGCCGCTCACGGGCTTTCCAATTACAGTGAGCTTCTTACCGCTGTCACTGCTGTTCAGATAAAGCTCACGGACGCCATCGCTTCTGAGTTGGCGAGCCAAGAGAAGCAAGCGGCGCTCGCCGAACGGGTGCGCGAACTTGAAAAGCAAATAGCAGAGATCGAGGACTGGAAGAGTCAAATTCAACGCTATGCGCTTTTTCAGTTTCCCGCTACCAACGCACTCGCTTACGCTTTGAAGGCGGGAAGCGAGTGCGGCGAGCCAATGCACTATCTTTGTACAGCCTGCGTGGATAAGAAAAAGAAAACCACATTGCAGCCACACGGACGCTTTCTTCATTGTCCGGAATGCAAGACAGACATTGCTACTGAAAAGTCCAAGCCAATAAATTATGGTGGTCGGGGTAGTTCGTAGATGACGGCCTGACCCCCAACCCGGCAGTCGAGCGGACCTGCGCAAAAAGCCGCGCAGCAAGCGTAGGGTGCGTTACACGCACCAATTTTTTACCCCCTCACCGTAAATCAATTTATGAATGTCCATACATTACTTAAGACAAAAAGACTTTTTTATACCAATGATTAAAAAGAACGGCAGCTAATTACATTAATATTTCAGCTTTATTATCATTTTTTTTACCGCTGACGCGGTGCCTAAAACGCGCTCTATGCTTACAACATATGTCTTTGATAATCGGTCAAAAGGTTAAGCTTATTTCTACCGGAGAAGTGGGCGTCGTTATTTACACGTGGAAAAATGAACACGGAGACGTTGACACTTATGTGGCATTCTTTGGCGAGGCGTTTCCCGATGGGCAGCCGACCAGTAGACCTTACATTCTCCGTTACTACGAAAGTAGCTTGGAGGCACTTGAGTGAGGTTTTTTATGCACCAATATGTTCGCAACCTCACGTGCGTTTTAATCCAGCAAACGTAGGGTGCGTTCCACGCACCCTTTTTTGAAACTCCTCTCCGTTAATTAACCGAATATCGGATTTTTAGTGTCATTGTTCATCTGAATAAGACGTACTGTCACAATTTGGAACAGCCCTTTTTTGCGCATTTTTTGCCTGTTCTAAAACGATACAACTGTGACAGTGCATTTGATTCTTCTGCACGCATTCCTCATCGTATTTTTAAAAATCCCACTCTGAAACCTGGTGAAAGCCAAGGATTTTGTTGAGTTGGCACGCCGATTGCAAATCAGAGCATGTGCAACATGCACCTGATTTTATTTCGGCATATTCAACAAGCATTCATCCGGAGACAGCATCATGAACTTGACAGATATCAGCAAATTTGGCCTCAGCAATCCATACAAACAACGCTATGACAACTTTATTGGCGGCAAATTTGTTCCGCCGGTCAACGGCAATTATTTTGAAAATCTGAGCCCGATTTTTGGCCAGGCTTTCTGTGAAGTGGCTCGCTCAACAGCGGAAGACATAGAACTGGCGCTGGATGCAGCGCATGCAGCTAAAGCAAGCTGGGGTAAGACATCGCAAACAGAACGCGCCAATATCCTGAATAAAATCGCAGATCGTCTGGAAGCCAATCTGGCGACACTAGCAACCGCTGAATCGATTGATAACGGTAAACCTATTCGCGAAACCATGGCAGCGGATATTCCGCTGGCGATTGATCATTTCCGTTATTTCGCAGGTTGCATCCGCGCACAAGAAGGTTCTGTTGCACAGATCGACTCCGAAACTTACGCCTACCATTTCCATGAGCCACTCGGCGTTGTTGGTCAGATTATTCCGTGGAATTTCCCGATTCTGATGGCAGTCTGGAAAATGGCGCCAGCATTGGCTGCTGGTAACTGTATCGTGCTGAAACCAGCTGAACAAACACCGGCATCGATCATGGTGCTGGTCGAATTGATTCAGGATTTGTTACCGCCTGGCGTGTTGAACATTGTGAATGGCTTTGGTCTGGAAGCCGGTAAGCCATTAGCATCCAGCAAGCGTATCGCTAAAATTGCGTTCACAGGTGAAACCGGTACTGGCCGCCTGATCATGCAATACGCGTCACAAAATCTGATTCCTGTCACGCTGGAACTGGGTGGTAAATCACCGAATATTTTCTTTGCGGATGTGATGGATCAGGACGATGCTTTCTTCGATAAGTGTCTGGAAGGTTTTGCGATGTTCGCGCTGAATCAGGGTGAAGTCTGTACGTGCCCATCCCGCGTGTTGATTCAGGAATCGATTTATGAGCGCTTTATTGAGCGTGCAATCAAGCGTGTTGCCGCGATCAAGCAAGGTCACCCACTCGACAGTTCAACCATGATTGGAGCACAGGCTTCTCAGGAACAACTGGAAAAGATTTTGTCGTATCTGGACATCGGCAAACAGGAAGGTGCGGAATGCCTGCTGGGCGGAGCACGTCAACAGCAATCCGGCGAACTGGAAGGCGGTTACTACATTCAGCCGACTATTTTCAAAGGCCATAACAAGATGCGCATCTTCCAGGAAGAAATCTTTGGCCCGGTTGTGTCTGTCACTACCTTCAAAGATGAAGCCGAAGCACTGGAAATTGCCAATGATACGTTGTACGGCCTTGGCGCTGGCTTGTGGACTCGTGACGGCTCCCGCGCTTTCCGCGTAGGTCGTGGCATACAAGCCGGTCGTGTCTGGACGAACTGCTATCACCTGTATCCTGCTCACGCAGCATTTGGCGGCTACAAACAATCCGGTATCGGTCGTGAAAATCATAAGATGATGCTGGATCACTACCAACAAACTAAAAATTTGCTGGTCAGCTATAGCCCGAATGCTCTCGGATTCTTCTGAGAACGTGTTCACGATCTGTAGCGAGAGGGAGTCAGTGGGCGCTCAACAGCGCGGAAACACCGGAATGTACTCAAGTACATGAGGATATTGAGCACTGTTGAGTACCCAATCACGCCCTCGCAGTAAGATCGTGAACGCGTTCTAAGCCGGTCAGCACTTTATATCTGCTGAATCAGTCATATACTGGGATGCAGGGTGTATGCCCCGCATCCCAGTTTTTTCAGAAATGGAATTCATCATGACAGCAGTATCTGTACCAAGAGTGATCGCCACACCCGCTACGCTGGAAATGTTGACCAACTTACGTCAACAATATGGCTCTCTGATGTTTTTTCAATCCGGTGGTTGTTGTGATGGCAGTTCGCCGCTGTGCTATGCGCAAGGAGATTTTCAGGTCAGCGCTGAAGATGTGTATATGGGCGACCTGGATGGAACACCGTTTTATATGGGGCACGATCAATTCGAATACTGGAAACATACGCAACTCATTATTGATGTTGTCAACGGTATGGGAGGTATGTTTTCTCTGGACAACGGCACAGGAAAACGCTTTCTGACCCGATCGCGTCTCTTTACCGATGAAGAGAACAGCTTGCTTGAAGAAGCGGATTTACAACGCAGTCGCCCGATGGCCCGCTGATTACGGGATTTTCGCTTGACGCGCGTCAGCGACGCGGCTTCCGGCTTTCAACTATAATGTGGTCATTCGTTTTTAAAGGAAAATGCCATGAGTGACGTTCAAAGCTGGATCAAAGAAACCGTAAGCCAAAATCCTGTCGTGCTGTTCATGAAGGGAACTGCCCAATTCCCGCAATGTGGCTTTTCTGGTCGCGCAGTGCAGGTATTGAAAGCCTGCGGCGTACAGAATATGGTCACTGTCAATGTTCTGGAAGACCCGGAAGTTCGCCAGGGCATCAAGGAATTCTCTCAATGGCCAACAATTCCACAACTGTATGTCAAAGGTGAGTTCATCGGTGGCTCTGACATCATGAATGAAATGTTTGAAAACGGCGAACTGCAAACATTATTGAAAGACTGATCTTTCATGAGCGCAGCCACACCGAAGCGTCTGATTGTCGCCATCACTGGCGCAACTGGCGCGATTTATGGCGTGCGGCTGCTGCAAGCATTGCGCGATATTCCGGAAGTTGAAAGTCATGTTTTAATTTCCGAAGCAGGAGTCCTGAATCTGCATCAGGAAATGGGATTCAAGCGCAAACAAGTCGAAGAACTGGCAGATGTCAGCCACAATGTACGAGACGTGGGTGCGAGTATTGCCAGCGGATCATTTCAATCCGATGGTATGGTGATTGCGCCTTGCTCCATGAAAACCTTGGCCTCTGTGGCGCATGGTTTATCCGACAATCTGATTACACGAGCCGCAGACGTGGTATTGAAAGAGCGTCGCCGGTTGATACTGATGGTCAGGGAAACGCCATTCAATCTTGCGCACTTACGCAATATGACTGCCGTCACAGAGATGGGCGGAATCATCTTTCCACCACTTCCTGGCTTTTATCACCAACCCCAATCGATACAGGAAATGGTCGACCATACAATCGGTCGCGTTCTTGATATGTATGCACTTCCCCATCAGCTGACGCCACGTTGGCAAGGCCTGAAAACACCATCCTGAGCTATCCCCTGCTCAAAAAACAGACTGGAAGAAGTCAGTGCGTATGTGGGACACACATTTGATTTTGGCAATAAAAAAGCCCACATTGCTGTGAGCTTTTTTAAAAAACTGGTGCCGACTGCCGGAATCGAACTGGCCACCTGATGATTACAAGTCAACTGCTCTACCAAATGAGCTAAGTCGGCGATACTTTTACACTTAAGAATTACTTCTGAAGCTTTAAAGAAACAAGATTATAGCTTAATTTTTTATTTTTTGCGAGTACTTAGCGAACTTTACAAGGAACGTTTGATGCGATTAGCTCGGCAAAACTGCCAATGCAAATATCACGTAACCAACTGAGAAAGCTCGTTCACTTTAATCATTCAGAGCTAATAAAATCAAAAGGGCTCGCATTTCTGCGAGCCCTTAGAAAAACTGGTGCCGACTGCCGGAATCGAACTGGCCACCTGATGATTACAAGTCAACTGCTCTACCAAATGAGCTAAGTCGGCAAATTTCGATAAAATAAAATTTCTTACACCTTACCGAAGACGAATATTATAGTCTACTTTATTATTTTTAGCGAGGGTTTTTCTGATTTTTTTTCTGGTTTCGCTTGGGCTGCGTCGGTACTTTTCTCTCCCGTCTCAGCCCGCGTGCTGACGGCGGCGAGCCCTATCGCAGGCTTCGTTATCTCAGGGATAGCAGCAGGCGATATCCCTGCCATGTCAGGTTCTGAAAGATCGACTTCAAATGCCATTCCCTGACCATTTTCGCTCGCGTACACCGCCTGCACGTTTCCTACAGGGACATAGATTTCTCTTGAAACTCCGCCAAATCTCGCATGGAAAGCGACGGCATCGTTATCCATTTTCAGGCCACTGGTCGCACCAAAGCTGATGTTCAATACGATTTCACCATTGCGCACAAACTCCATCGGCACGCGCACGACAGGAGTCACTTTCACAGCCATATACGGTGTATAGCCGTTGTCGGTACACCATTCGTATATGGCGCGCATAAAATAAGGCTTTGTAGAAGTTTCTGACATAACGGTAAATATCAACTAAATAGTATTAAAGGATAAGCCTGACAACCAAAAAGAACAAGGCTGACTCAATCATCAGTCAGCCTCATTCTCTGTCAGGTCAGCAATCGATGTATTAATCGATGACTTATCTGCGCATGACTTTTTCTGATGGCGTCAGCGCTTCGATATACGCAGGACGAGAGAAAATACGCTCAGCATATTTCATTAATGGCGCGGCTGTTTTAGACAACTCAATACCATAATGATCAAGACGCCAGAGCAAAGGCGCCACAGCCACATCAAGCATAGAGAACTCATCGCCCAGCATGTATTTGTTTTTAATAAACAAAGGTGCCAGCTGCGTCAAACGATCGCGAATTTCTGCGCGTGCTTTATCGAGCACTTTAGCAGATGCTGTATTTTTGTCATTTTCCAGAGTGTGTACATGAACGAACAACTCTTTCTCGAAATTGAACAGCATCAAACGTGCACGTGCGCGTTGCAGCGGGTCCGCTGGCATCAATTGCGGATGCGGAAAACGCTCATCAATATATTCATTGATGATGTTGGATTCATACAAAATCAATTCACGTTCCACCAAAATTGGCACCTGACCATAAGGATTCATGGTCGAGATATCTTCTGGCTTATTGAACAAGTCAACATCACGGATTTCAAAATCCATGCCTTTTTCAAACAAAACAAGGCGGCAACGTTGGGAAAAGGGGCAGGTTGTACCCGAATAGAGAACCATCATTTTTATAGTTCCTTAGAAACAATCAGGGCGAGGAGCCAGTTTTGCGCACCTCACCCCGGGGATTACACGTCCGCTTACGACGGAGAAAAACGGACGATCTCAAAAATTCTTGTGTAAATTTCGACAACTCACACAAGATACATTACATTTATTTTACTTCTTTCCAGTAAGACGCGTTCAGTCTCCATGCGAGAGTTGCCAGAGAAGCTAAAAATATCAATACCCAAACGCCGAGGCGCTTGCGGGTACTTTGTGCTGGCTCACCCATCCACTGAAGATAAGCAACCAGATCACCGACTGCACTATCGTACTCCGCTGGGGATAACGTACCTGCTGTCACTTTTTCAAAACCACTGAATTTATGAACGGATTTAGATTCGTCATGCGGATCTTTCTCCTCAACGAATTTAGCAGTACGTACACCCTGTAGCTCCCACAACACATGTGGCATACCTACGCTAGGGAATACCATATTATTCCAGCCAGTTGGGCGGGAATCATCTTTGTAGTAAGTACGCAAATAAGTGTATATCCAGTCAGCTCCGGAACCAGCATCAGAGGCCTTGGCGCGTGCAATCACAGACAAATCAGGAGGCACTGCACCAAACCACGCTTTAGCATCTTTAGGTGCCAGCGTCGTTTTCATCAGATCACCCACTTTTTCACCGGTGAACAATAAATTGTCTTTAATCTGGTCTTCAGTCAGTCCGATATCACGCAAGCGGTTGTAACGCATTGCAGATGCGGAATGGCAATTCAGGCAGTAATTCACAAACAATTTTGCGCCGTTTTGCAAAGCTGCCATGTCCGTAGACCGATCAGGAGCACGATCCAAAGGGAAAGTGGCACCACTCGCTAACGCCAGTGCAGGTGCAAAAGCCAGCACAGCGATCAGTTTTTTAAGTAATTTCATGCTTATTCTTCCTCGCTTAGTCCGCTCAGTGAGCCGCAAATGTAACGCGTTTCGGTACAGGCTTGAATGTACCCATTGCACTCCACCATGGCATCAGCAAGAAAAAGCCGAAATAAATAATGGCGCAGACTTGGGAAATACGTTCACCAGTTGGGGACGGAGCTTGTACGCCGAGGTATCCCAAAGTAACGAAAGCAATGCCAAATACGATGTACACATATTTGTGCCAGTCAGGGCGATAGCGGATCGACTTCACTGGAGACAAATCAAGCCAAGGCAGAAAAGCAAGAATCACCACTGAGCCACCAAACAAAACAACACCCCAGAATTTTGCATCCAACGCACCAGGCATCATGCCGGCAATCGCCAAGAGCGCAATCACCGCAATAGCTGCTTTGATTTTGCTATCCAATTTTGAGCCCATGTAAATCAAGCCGACATAAGCAACTACACCCGCTTGTACCACATACAGGAACTCAGAAGTAGTAGCACGTAAGATCGAATAGAAAGGCGTGAAATACCATGTTGGCGCAATATGTGGTGGCGTTTTCAGCGAATCAGCTGGAATGAAGTTGTTATATTCGAGGAAATAACCACCCATTTCCGGTGCAAAGAATACGACTGTACTAAAAATAGTCAGGAACACAGTCACACCAAAGATATCGTGGAAAGTGTAATAAGGGTGAGAAGGCACGCCATCAACAGGGTGACCATCAGGCCCCAGGTTTTCTTTGATTTCAATACCATCAGGATTGTTAGACCCCACTTCGTGCAGAGCGATCAAGTGAGCAACGACCAGACCCAGCAATACCAGAGGAATTGCGATAACGTGGAAAGAGAAGAAGCGATTCAATGTCGCATCAGACACCACATAGTCACCACGGATCCACAGGGATAGATCAGGGCCGATGAAAGGAATGGCGCCAAACAGGTTAACAATAACCTGAGCACCCCAATAAGACATCTGACCCCAAGGCAACAAATAACCGAAGAATGCTTCTGCCATCAGGCACAGGAAAATCGCAAAACCAAACAACCAGATCAATTCGCGTGGTTTGCGATACGAGCCGTACAGGAAAGCACGGGTCATATGCAGGTACACAACAATGAAGAATGCCGAAGCGCCAGTCGAATGCATATAACGCACCAGCCAGCCCCAAGGGACATCACGCATGATGTATTCAACGGAAGCAAACGCCAGCGTTGCGTCTGGTTTGTAATGCATGACCAGGAAAATACCAGTCACGATCTGAATCACCAGCACCAGCATCGCCAGGGAGCCGAAGATATACCAGAAATTGAAATTCTTAGGAGCGTAGTATTTGCCCCACTGATCATTCCACAGCTTCGTCAGCGGAAAACGGGAATCGACCCAGTTCAAGGCTTTATCCACGACAGGAGCGTCAGCCGGGAGTTTTTTCTCAACAAATGCCATGATTAAGCCTCGCCTTTCTCATCTTTACCGATGATGATTTTGGTATCTGACAAAAACATATGACGTGGCACGTCAAGATTTTGTGGCGCTGGTTTGTTTTTATAGACACGACCTGCCAGATCGAATGTGGAACCATGGCATGGGCAAAGAAAGCCACCTTGCCAGTCATCAGGTAAAGAAGGTTGAGCGCCTGCCTGGAATTTTGAGCTTGGGGAACAGCCGAGGTGAGAACAGATACCTACTGCTACCAAAATCTCAGGATGTTCTTTGCGAGAGCGACTTTGCTTATCGCAATAGTCTGGCATATCCATCGTGTAAGGCTTTTTAGATTGAGGATCAGCTACCTTGTCTTCTGTCTTAGGTAAGCTGGCCAGCATTTCTGGCGTACGCTTCAAAATCCAAACTGGCTTACCGCGCCATTCGGCAGTGGTCATTTCACCCGGTTTCAGAGCCGAGATATCAACCTCCACCGGAGCACCTGCTGCTTTTGCACGCTCAGATGGCTGGAAAGTGCTAACCAGCGCCCCTGCCGTTGCCAAGCCTGCCACACCACCCGCCGCGCAAGTGGCGACGAGCAAACCGCGACGGCCGGAATCGACCTGCTTTTCGTTACTCATACCAACCCCAATCTGTCAAAAATCAAAACTTGAGAAGCACACCCAACTTCTAGCAACATTAAATTATAAAGTAGCCGGGTATGGTTTTAAAGAAAAAGATATCCGAAACACTAACTATGCACACTTTGTCGTTAATTTCGATGACATTCAGTGTTTTTTGTGTCCTAAATCCCTCCTGTATACGTAAAAAGAGCGCAAACGAAAAGAAAATTGACAAAGATAGTAGTTTTTTTAGATATCTGTCACATTAGAATAGTGACAGTTGACGCTTAGTCAAATGATGATCTGACTCAAAACAAGGAGATTTTTATGAGTATGTTGCAAGAATTTAAGGCATTTGCGAGCAAAGGAAATGTGGTTGATCTGGCTGTGGGTGTCATTATCGGTGCCGCCTTTGCCAAAATTGTGGACTCGCTTGTCGGCGATGTGGTGATGCCTATCGTTGGAAAAATATTTGGCGGACTGGATTTTTCTAATTATTACCTGCCACTCAATGGACAAGGAACCCAGTTGACATTGATTGAGGCGAAAAAAGCTGGCGGCGTGCTGGCATATGGCAATTTTATTACCGTCACTGTGAACTTTCTGATACTGGCTTTTATCATTTTTCAAATGGTCAGGCTGTTCAATAAAATGAAAAAGGATGAACCCGCACCAGCGCCAGCACCCGTCGTCACGCCGGAAGATGTGCTGTTGTTACGTGAAATCAGAGACGCACTGAAAAAATAAGCTCTCACCGATGATCGGTCTGGCCTTGACGAACCAGACCGGCCAATGAGCAGCAATCACCTTATCTAGATTTACACTGGATTATCAATATCTACAAACTGGTGTTCAACTCCTGTTTGCTGGGAAATATATTCGCCCAAAGCCTGAATTCCATAGCGCTCTGTCGCGTGGTGACCGCAAGCAAGATAAGCCACGCCACTCTCGCGCGCCAGATGCACGGTTGGCTCAGAAATTTCGCCACTCAGGTATACATTTGCCCCGACAGCAATCGCCTGATCCAGCATATTTTGTGCTGCACCAGTGCACCAGGCAACCGTCCCCAGTTGTTGATCAGGATCACCGATCAGCAAAGGTGCACGCCCCAGTTGTTGTTTTATCAGAGACATCAATTCAGAGACGCGCATTTGAGGCTGTTGATGATATCCCCACCAGCCTAGCCCATCTTCACCAAATCGCCCTTTTTCTACCAAATTCAAGCGATGAGCCAGTCTGGCATTATTTCCCAGCACAGGATGGGAATCCAGCGGCAAATGATAGGCAAATAACGACATATCGTGTTGCAGCAATAACTTCAGGCGCTTTTGTTTTTGGCCAATAACTCTGGCATCTTCACCTTTCCAAAAGTAGCCATGATGCACCAGCACTGCATCGGCACGCAGCTGAACTGCGGCTTCCAGTAAAGCTAAACTCGCTGTCACGCCGGTCACAATACGCTTAATCTCTGATCGCCCTTCCACCTGCAAGCCATTTGGGCAATAATCACGGAAACGATTCACTTGCAATTCAGACTCTATCAATCTTGCAAGTTCATTCCGATCGATTGTATTTATACTCATTATTCACTTTCTATGCGACGTCTTTGGCTTTTGTTCGCCCAAACCATCACGGTAGGTCTGGCGATATGGTTTATTGTAACGACCCTGAAACCAGAATGGGTTAACCGTACGTTAAGTTCTAATCAACAGTTACGCCTTGCATCCACCGTCAGCATGCAAGAAGCGCCAGCAAACGCGGTGCAGGCTCAAAGCTCTTACCGGAGTGCAGCAAAACAGGCGATGCCTTCAGTGGTGAATATTTATACCTCCAAAGAGGTGAAGCAGACACGTAACCCTCTGTTGAATGATCCATTTCTGAAGCGTTTTTTTGGCGAACAACAAAATCAGCAGGTTGAGCGTCAGTCCAGCCTTGGTTCCGGTGTCATCGTCAGCACCGAAGGCTATATTCTGACAAATAACCACGTCGTAGAATCAGCCGACGAAATTGATGTGGCTCTGGCAGACGGGCGCAAAGCAAATGCAAAAGTGGTGGGAACCGATCCGGAAACCGATCTGGCCGTCATCAAAATCGATTTACCCAATTTGCCTGCCATCACCCTGGGCCATGCCGATGATGCGCATGTCGGAGATGTGGTACTGGCGATAGGTAATCCATTTGGCGTAGGTCAGACCGTGACAATGGGCATTGTTTCCGCTCTCGGAAGGAATCATCTGACAGGTAATGCGTTCGAAAACTTCATTCAAACCGATGCGGCAGTCAATCCAGGAAATTCAGGTGGTGCACTGGTGGACGTCAATGGTAATTTGCTCGGCATTAACACTGCGATCTATTCACAAAATGGCGGTTCTGTCGGGATCGGTTTTGCGATTCCGGTGACCACGATCAAACTGGTCATGGAATCCATCATCAGTCACGGTCAGGTCGTGCGGGGCTGGATAGGTGTAGAACCGCAAGATATTACTCCGGAACTGGCTGAAAGTTTTGGCCTGAAGCAAAAGTCTGGCGCCATCATTGCAGGAGTCATTCGCGGAGGCCCAGCGGATAAAGCAGGTATGCGACCAGGCGATATTTTGATCGCGATTGAAGGTAAATCTGTCAGTGACACCACGGAAATGCTGAATCTGGTCGCTCAACTCAAACCAGGCAATAAAGCAAAAATGACCATCCTGCGCAATACTCAGGAGCCAACACTGGAAGTGCTGATCGGCAAACGCCCTCCTATACGCAAAGAAGAATAAAATTGCCGCCATTATTCAGTCAGGATCACTATGCATTTAATTGATTTGCGCTCTTATCTGAGCGAGTTAGCGGATAACAATAACCGCGCCTGGTTTGTTATGAACAAGCCGCGCTACGATATATTGCGTAACGAATTTTTGCAATTGGTGACGGAGCTGATCGCAGGCATTAGCAAATTTGACCCAGTCATCATCGGCTGCGAACCCAAAAAGGCGTTGTTCCGAATTAACCGGGATGTTCGCTTTGCACACGATAAATCCCCTTATAAGACCACATTTTCTGCCTCGATACTACCGAGCGGCAGAAAGAAACCAAGCGAAGGTGGAGGTCCTGCCTACTATTTCCAGCTGGATGGAAATGGCAGATTATTTTTTGCCTGTGGTGAATATATGCCGCCATCAGATCGATTGCGCGCAATACGTGAACGCATCGTAGCAGACCCAGACGGTTTTGGGAAAATGCTGAAAGACAAAAAATTAAAGCAAATTTTTGGTACTTTACAAGAAGAAGGCAAGCTTGTGCGCCCACCTAAGGGTTTTGATCCATCACTTCCTCACATGGAACAAATCAAGTTAAAGAATTTTATGGTGTGGACAGAATGCAGCATGACTGACATGGATACATCGGAGTTGATATCCACGCTACTGACAGGGTACAAAAGCGCATTTCCATTAGTAAAATGGTTGCGCACCGCCTGACAGCAGGTATGGATTTAATCTTGCTCGGCTGGTGCCTGAGTTGCCTTGACAAATAAAGGTGCAACCAGCAAACCCAACTCATAGAGTAACCACATCGGCAACGCCAGTGAGAACTGGCTGACAATATCCGGGGGCGTCACAATCGCAGCAATCACAAAGGCACCAACGATCACATACGAGCGAATTGCCTTCAGCTTTTCTAACGGTACCAATCCCATTCTGACCAGCACCACGACCACTACCGGCACTTCAAACGTCACGCCGAATGCCAGGCACATAGACATGATGAAATCGAGATAATTTTCAATATCTGGCGCTACGCTGATTGATGCTGGAGCAAACTCGTTGATAAATTTAAATACCCTGCCGAAAACCAGGAAATAACAAAAAGCGACACCACCCAAAAACAACAGAGAAGATGAGATGACCAACGGCGCAATCAGTTTTTTCTCATGCGTATACAGTCCTGGTGCCACAAATGCCCATGCCTGATACAACACCCAAGGCAAGGCCAGCATAAAAGCGATCAGTAAAGTCACTTTCATCGGTACAAGAAAAGGGGAAATCACACCGGTCGCAATCATCTTGGCCCCTGCAGGCAAAGAAGCCAGCATGGGTTGTGCCAAAAAATCATAAATCGCAGAAGGCCCCGGCCACAGCATCAAGAGCGCACACATCAATGCAATACCAATACTCGCTCTGACAAGACGATCGCGTAATTCAACCAGATGAGAGATAAAACTCTCTTCAACACCATTCTCAATATGATCGCTCATGCGCAGACCGCCGGAAATAATAGAGGCAAAAACATAAGTGAGAAATTAGAAAAAACTATTGTGAGAAGTGCCACGCGAGCTGCCTGGCCTGTGCCGGGCCATTCTGGCGGAACCGGAAATAACATGGCTCCGCTGACCATGACGATTTTTGTACCAGAGAGGCACTGCCGAGGTGCGAGATAATTTTTTGCGCCGGAAATCTTTTGCTTTTACGGACAGAGAGTCAGTCGTCGGCGGATCAAGCAGCGGGGATGCGTCTGCAAACGATGTCTTTCCAATGGAGCGGAACTCATCTTCGGCCTCAGACACCGCTTTTGACACCGACTGCTCCACATTCAACGCAGCATCCTGCACATCTTTTTGCATACGACGAAACTCTTCGAGCTCAATCTCACGACTGACTTCGGACTTCACATCGTTAATATAACGTTGAGCGCGCCCCAGCAAAGTACCCGCCATTCTCGCAACTTTGGGTAATTTCTCGGGTCCGATGACCACCAGCGCCACCACGCCGATCAAGGCCAACTTCGTGATACCAAGATCAATCATTGGTCTGCCCCGTTATCAGCGATACAGCAATCACTGCCTGGATTTTTCTTTGGCATCAACATCAATGGTCGTTTTTTCAGTGGCAGGTGCGGAAGTTTTTTCCTCTTCACCTTTAATGCCATCTTTAAAACCTTTGACCGCTTTACCAAGATCAGAGCCTACATTGCCCAGTTTTTTAGTGCCGAAAACCAGCATAACAACCACAAGAACAATCAGCCAATGCCAGATGCTTAAGGAACCCATTATTTACTCCTTGTGAGAGCGCACTCTCAAAAAATTTACTTGAATTTGTTTGAATGTGTTCGATCAACGCTGACCACGCCAGGGTTTTGGACCACCAATCACATGTGCGTGCAAATGATACACCTCTTGCCCGCCATCAGGCCCGGTATTGATTAAGGTTTTATATCCACCGGTAACACTGCCGTCAGCATGCGTCACCGGTGCACAGCCATGCTCACCGGCCAGCTTGGGAGCTAATGCCAGGATCTTTCCCAGCAACGCTGCCTGCTCTGGTTGTGCAGACGATAAAGTATCAATATGCAGTTTGGGAATAATTAGCAAATGAACTGGCGCTGCCGGATTAATATCTTTAAATGCCAGTAATTCTTCATCTTCATAAACGATGCCAGCAGGAATCTGCTTGGCAGTAATTTTACAAAAAATACAGTTATCCACTTTTTATCCGATCAATATCATCAAAACAGAATCAGCTCATTCACCTACAGTTACGCTTCTTTGCGTGCTGCTTTTTCGTCGAGGCCAGACAATCCCTCACGCCGGGCAAGTTCATCAATCACTTGTTGCGGAGAAAGATCATACTGCGCCAACATGACCATAGAGTGAAACCATAAATCAGCACATTCGTAGAGCAATTTAGTATGATCGCCGGATACCCGGGCATCCTTGGCAGCCATCACGGTTTCAGTTGCCTCTTCGCCTATCTTCTTCAGGATCGCGTCGTCACCTTTAGAAAATAAACGTGCAACATAAGATTTTTCAGGATCTCCGCCATTGACCAGCTTGCGACTCTCAATCACTTCCGCCAGGCGCTTCAGTATTTGTTCTTGCGACGTGTTCATTTATAAATACTTTCAGGGTCTTTCAATACAGGATCAACTGCTTCCCAGTCACCATCGTTCAGCCCGCCTTCAAATTTCTGAAAGAAACAGGAATGACGCCCTGTGTGGCAGGCGATGCTATCGACTTGTTCAATCTTAAGCAAAATCACATCTTCATCACAGTCAAGCCGGATTTCCATCACTTTCTGGATATGTCCCGACTCCTCACCTTTGTGCCAGAGTTTTTTACGTGAACGGCTCCAGTAAACAGCTTCGCCAAGCTCTACCGTTTTTGATAACGCATCCCGATTCATCCAGGCAAACATCAACACATCATTGCTAGCCGCTTCCTGTGCAATTACAGGCACCAGCCCATGCTCGTCCCAACGTACTTTATTCAACCATTTGGCCGCACTCATACCAGCCTCATAGGTATTTGTTGAGCTGCCATGAATTGCTTGGCCTCTCCAACAGTATGGTGACCATAATGGAAGATACTCGCGGCCAGCACAGCATCTGCGCCACCGATCTTGATGCCGTCTGCCAGATCCTGCAATCCACCTACACCACCGGATGCAATCACCGGAATCGGTACCGCATCAGATACTGCGCGCGTCAAGCCAAGATCAAAGCCAGAACGGGTTCCATCTTTGTCCATGCTGGTCAGTAAAATCTCTCCTGCGCCGAGCTGCGCCATTTTTTGCGCCCATTCGACAGCATCCAGACCAGTCGCATTGCGTCCGCCATGCGTAAACACTTCCCATTTACCTGGCGCAACGTTTTTCGCGTCAATCGCGACGACGATGCATTGCGAACCATATTTATGTGCAGCATCTGCCACCAACTGCGGATTCGTGACAGCCGACGTGTTGATACCAACTTTATCGGCCCCTGCATTGAGCAAACGGCGCACATCAGCCACCGTACGCACACCGCCTCCCACAGTCAGCGGAATAAAAACCTGAGAAGCAACGGCCTCAATGATGTGCAGGATTAAATCACGACCGTCAGAGGATGCCGTGATATCCAGAAAAGTAATCTCATCTGCACCCTGCTCATCGTAGCGGCGGGCGATCTCTACCGGATCACCGGCATCCCTTAGCTCTTGAAAATTAATTCCCTTCACGACGCGACCGGCAGTCACATCCAGACAAGGAATAATACGTTTTGCCAATGCCATACTTATTCTTCTTCGCTATCGAATTCGTCACCAAGATCATCACTGAGTTCATCAGCACGATCCTGTGCAGTCAATAAATCCAGCGTGCCCTCATAGATGGAGCGACCACAAATGACGCCTTCAATCCCTTCGTCCTGAACTGCACACAAGGCTTCCACATCGGCCAGATTATGTACGCCGCCAGAAGCGATCACAGGAATGGTGACTGCCTGCGCCAGTTTTACGGTAGCGTCAATATTTACGCCGCCCATCATGCCGTCACGGCCAATGTCGGTATAAATAATGGCTTCCACGCCATAACCTTCAAATTTTTGTGCCAGATCAATCACTTCGTGACCAGACAGTTTGCTCCAGCCATCGGTCGCCACTTTGCCGTCTTTGGCATCAATGCCGACAATAATCTGACCAGGAAATGCGCTGCAAGCATCCGCCAGAAAGCCGGGATTTTTGACAGCCGCCGTGCCGATAATGATGTAGGACAAGCCGTCATCAAGGTAGCGCTCGATGGTATCGAGATCACGGATGCCACCACCAAGCTGCACAGGAATTTCTTCAGTCCCTGTTTCTTCAGCGTAATCACGAACCGCCTGGATAATGGATTTGACAGCCGCTTCATTTTTGGGCTTGCCAGCAAAAGCGCCGTTCAAATCGACCAGATGCAGGCGACGCGCGCCTTGTTTGAGCCAGTGGCGTGCGGTTTCTGCGGGGTCGTCAGAGAATACGGTAGCCTGGTCCATATCACCTTGTTTAAGGCGTACGCAGTGACCATCTTTCAGGTCGATAGCAGGAATGAGCAGCATGATGTGAGAGAGAAAAGGTTTCGTCTAATAGACAATAGGGCAATAGGGTAATCGAATAATGCAGATCAGATTCAATCTGGTCACACGTCGCAACGCAATAACGGTCAGGGTTTCCAGTGTACAAAATTTTTATACAGTTGCAAGCCAGCTGCAGCGCTCTTTTCGGGATGAAACTGCGTCGCGAAAATATTATCCTGCGCTACAGCACAGGCAAACGGCTGACCATAATCGGTCATACCGACGGTGTGCGCAGGGTTGGCAGGCTGGGCGTAATAGCTGTGTACGAAATAAAAATACGCCTCATCAGCAATATCCTGCCATAAAGCATGTGGCTGCGTCTGGTGAACGCGATTCCAGCCCATTTGTGGAACTTTAAAACGTGATCCGTCGTCCTGAAGTTTGCCATGCAGATCGAAGCGCACCACCTTCCCGGGCAATAAACCCAGACCTGGCGTATCACCTTCTTCACTGACATCAAACAACATCTGCTCACCAACGCAAACACCGAATAAAGGCTTATTGCGCGAAGCCTCAAGCACCGCCTCCTGAACGCCAGATTCCCGCAGGCTGCTCATGCAATCGGGCATGGCACCTTGACCTGGTAAGACAATCCGGTCTGCGCTGCGAATATCAGCAACTTCACCTGAAATCAGCACATTGGCTTCAGGTGCAACAGCACGCAAGGCTTGCGCTACTGAGCGCAAATTCCCCATGCCATAATCTACAACAACGATTTTGTTCATAATGATTTGTCTGTACAGGCAGACATCGGGATACAGATATCAAAAATTAAAGACTGCCCTTGGTTGAAGGGATCGTACCCGCTGCTCGCGGATCAAGTTCAGTCGCCATACGCAGGGCACGACCAAACGCCTTGAACACGGTTTCACACTGATGATGAGAATTGTCACCACGCAGGTTATCAATATGCAGTGTCACCAACGCATGATTGACGAAGCCCTGAAAAAATTCGCGTGTCAGATCAACATCAAAGTTACCGATCATGGCGCGGGTGAATGGAATATGGTATTCCAGACCGGGCCGGCCTGAAAAATCGACAACAACGCGAGACAGCGCTTCATCCAGCGGTACATATGAATGACCGTAACGACGTATACCTTTTTTATCGCCAATCGCCTGAGCAAAAGCCTGGCCCAGCGTAATGCCGACATCTTCGACCGTATGGTGTGCGTCAATATGCAAATCGCCGACGGCTTCGATATCCAGATCGATCAGGCCATGACGGGCAATCTGATCGAGCATATGGTCAAGGAACGGCACACCCGTGTTCAGTTTTTGCTGACCTGTTCCATCCAGATTGATGGCAACGCGGATTTGCGTTTCGTTGGTATTGCGGGTTACCGCCGCAATGCGTTGAGTTTGGTTATTCATGTTGATGATAAAGACGCTGCAAGTGCAGCAAGAAAAAGAGCGTTTTCTGCCTGGGTACTGACTGTGATGCGCAGACAGTTCTCCAGCAGATTATGCATTTTACCTACATTTTTGACTAAAATTTTTTGTTCCAATAATTTTGCGAAAACATGTTCGGCATTTGCAACACGAATCAGCAGAAAATTAGCTGACGATGGGTACACGATAACACCAGGCAACTCACTCATGGCATTGGCCAGCGCAGCACGTTGTACGATCAGATCCGCCGCCTGCGCGTCCAGCACTTCCACATGCAACAGCACAAACTCCGCGGCAGCTTGCGTCAATACATTAATGTTATACGGTGGCCGGACTTTTTCAAATTCAGTCATCAGCGCATTGTTACCAGCCATGTAACCAAGACGAATACCTGCAAGACCCAGCTTGGAAACCGTGCGCATGACAATCAGATGATCAAACTCTGCCAGCCGCGACATGAAGCTGGCCTGTGCGAATGGCTGATATGCCTCATCCACCACCACGACACCGCTATCGCCGACAGCACCCAAAATATCAACGATATCGTCAGCCTCATACAAAGTGCCGGTAGGGTTGTTCGGATACGCAAGATAGGTAATTGCCGGACGATGCAGCGCAATAGCATCAAGCATCGCCTGTTTGTCGAGCTTCAGGTCAGAAGTAAGGTCAACGCCAATAAATTCAAGACCAGCCAATCTGGCAGACATGGCATACATGACAAAACCCGGCACAGGTGCCAAGACTTTGGCGCCCGGTTTCGCGCATGCCACCGAGATCATGCTGATCAACTCGTCAGAACCATTCCCCAGAACAATGTCGTGACCGGCTGGCACGCCCAGTTTTTCGGCAATACTGGCTTTCAATGTGCTGTAAGACGGTATGGGATAGCGATTCAGCGCAACCTGCGCCAGATGTGTTGCCAGTTCTTGCTGCAAAGATACTGGTAAAACATAAGGATTTTCCATGGCATCGAGCTTCAGAAAACCGCTCGCGTCAGGCACATGATAGGCGGCGAGACTAGCGATTTCAGGGCGAATGATATTGATGATATTCATCTAATACTCCAGGCAGTATGCCATTATGAATTGATTCAACACAGTATTTACCAAGTGCAGATCAGATCGCATCAGCATACTCCCCTGATTATGACTCAGATACGGTCACGGGGGCGGTCACTGCGGCAGTCTGCGCCAGACGTTTTTGGATCATCGTGCAGTAGTCTGGATTCAACTCAAAACCGACATAATCACGTCCACAGCGTTTTGCAGCAACGGCGGTCGTGCCGCTGCCCATGAAGGGGTCCAGCACCACGCCACCAGGTGGGCAAGAGGCTTTGATCATGCGCTCAATAATTTCGAGTGGTTTCTGAGTCGGATGCTCTTCACGCTCCGCATGTTCGCGATGCAGACGCGAAACGCTCCAGACATCCTTGGGATTAAATCCCAGCTCCAGCCATTTTGCACCTTCAAAAATTTTCCGGCTGCGCGCTTTTTTGGTCGCTGCGTCATACGGAATCCGGATGGCATCCAGATCAAAGTAATAATCTTTCGCCTTAACGAAAAACCCGATCGTGTCATGCACGGAAGAGTATTTACGTACACTGCCGCCCATCGAAGGCACACGTCGATCCCAGATGATTTCATTCATCATCAGCAGCCGTTGCTTCAGGAGGACAAATACTTCCGGAGAATAGCGCCAGGTCAGAAAAATATACAGACTGCCGTTCGGCTTGAGTTTTGGCAATACGGCATCAATCCATCTGGCCATCCATGCCAGATAAGCCTCTGCTTCCATTTTATCGGAATCATTACCGTAATCCTTACCCAGACCATACGGGGGATCCGCCAGCAGCAAATCGATGCTGGCATCCGGCAGTCGCGCCAAACCTGTCAGCGCGTCTTCACAAAAAATCTGATTCCGCCAATCAGCACTCATCACTGTTGACTCGTAGGAGATGTCACTTCAGGCGCAATTCTGCACTGCGTGCATGTGCCTGCAAACCTTCGCCATAAGCCAGTTCTGCTGCCACTTTACCCAACGTCTGCGCACCTTGTTCGCTCACGTAAATCATCGAGGAGCGCTTTTGAAAATCATACACGCCCAGCGGGGATGAAAAACGCGCTGTGCGTGACGTCGGCAAAACGTGATTAGGACCAGCACAGTAGTCGCCCAGCGCTTCGGATGAGTAACGCCCCAGGAACATAGCACCGGCATGGCGAATTTTATCTGCCCATTGCTGCGGCTGTTCTGCGGAGATTTCCAGATGTTCGGCAGCGATATTATTAGCGATCTCACAAGCCTGATCCATATCCCGCACCTTAATCAGCGCGCCCCGGTTCGCCAACGATGTGCGTATCACTTCTTGTCTGGGCATCTGAGGAAGCAGCTTGACGATGCTGGCTTGCACGGCATCGAGATAGGCTTCGTCCGGACACAGCAAGATCGATTGCGCAAGTTCATCATGTTCTGCCTGAGAGAACAAATCCATCGCAACCCAGTCAGGATCAGTCGTGCCGTCACACAGCACCAGAATCTCGGATGGTCCCGCAATCATATCGATCCCCACCGTGCCAAAAACACGGCGTTTTGCGGCGGCCACATACGCATTCCCAGGGCCAACGATTTTATCTACTTGCGGAATGGTCGCGGTACCGTAAGCCAGGGCACCGACCGCTTGCGCGCCACCAATAGTGAAAACCCTGTCCACTCCGGCAATGGCGGCGGCGGCCAGCACCAGAGGATTTTTAATACCATCCGGTGTTGGCACAACCATAATGATTTCCTGCACACCTGCGACTTTGGCAGGAATCGCATTCATCAATACCGAGGAAGGATAAGCTGCTTTACCCCCTGGAACATAGATACCGACGCGATCAAGCGGAGTCACTTTTTGACCAAGTACCGTACCATCGGCTTCGGTATAGCTAAAACCGGCAGAACCACATTCTGTACGCTGAATTTCGTGGTAAGAACGCACACGCTGGGCCGCTGTTTCCAGAGCAGAGCGGCGTTCAGGGCTTAACGACTGTAACGCGTCCTGCATTTCAGCCTGGGATAACTCCAGAGCAGCGACACTGTGCGCATTCAGGCGATCAAAGCGATTCGTTGCCTCCAGGACGGCGGTATCGCCAGTCGTTTTAACGCTGGCCAGAATCTGTGCCGCAGCACGATCAATCGCTTCATCTTCACTTGCTTCAAAAGCCAGTAACGAAGACAACTTGCTGGAGAAATCTGCATCGGCTGAATCAAGCCGGGTGATAAGGGATGCCATGTTGTTCTCTTCAAAAATATAGGACTTGCGCAAAATCGCCCCAGCCGCGTTATGGCTCCTTGTTGTACGAAACTCCGTACAAGCACAGTAGTACAAACTACAGCCTTCGTCGCCATGGTGTGGCCAGGGTTTCAGGCAACATGTTGCCTTCTGCCGAAACGAACCTCACTTGTAAGTGAGGTTTCCCAAAGAACAGGCAGCTTTTTTCGCCTTGCCGGGACAATGTTGCGTAAGTCCTGAAATATCAGACTGCTTTTACTTTAGAAGCGCGCTCAAAGGCTTCCAGTATCGGCTGCAAGCGTTCACGCTTGAGTTTCAACGCTGCCTGATTCACGACCAGACGCGAAGAAATTTCCATAATATGTTCGACTTCTACCAAATGGTTGGCACGCAAGGTGCTGCCTGTACTGACCAGATCGACAATCGCATCTGACAATCCGACTAACGGCGCCAGTTCCATGGAACCATAGAGTTTGATCAGATCAACGTGTACGCCCTTGCTGGCAAAATGTTCGCGTGCAGTTTCGGTATATTTCGTTGCCACGCGCAGACGCGCCCCCTGACGTACGGCATTTTCATAATCAAAACCAGCAGATACCGCAACCGACATCCTGCATTTGGCGATATTCAGATCGATAGGTTGATACAGGCCTTCGCCACCATGTTCATGCAAGACATCCTTGCCAGCTACACCAAAATCAGCGGCGCCATACTGAACATACGTCGGCACATCGGAAGCACGGACAATAATCACGCGAACATCGGGATCATTGGTCGACAGAATCAGCTTACGGGATTTTTCCGGATCTTCGGTTACCCGGATACCGGCAGCTTCCAGTAAAGGCAGGGTTTCTTCAAAGATGCGGCCCTTGGATAAAGCCAGTGTTAATTGTGCTGTCATTTATTTCACCCGCTGAATGTGTGCGCCAACTGCGGACAGTTTGACTTCCATACGATCGTAACCACGATCAAGGTGGTAAATCCGGTCAATCAAGGTGTCGCCCTTTGCTGCCATCGCTGCAATCACCAGCGATGCAGAAGCGCGCAGATCAGTCGCCATGACCGGAGCACCGACCAGTTGATCAACACCGCTGACCATCGCTGTATGACCATCAATTTCAATTTTTGCGCCCAGACGATTCATTTCCTGAACATGCATAAATCTGTTTTCAAAAATCGTTTCAGTGACACGACTCATGCCCTCAGCAATACAGTTCATTGCCATGAACTGTGCCTGCATGTCGGTAGGGAATCCGGGATACTCGGTCGTGCGGAAACCAACTGCCTTGGGGCGACCACTCATCTGAGCACGAATCCAGTCCGGTCCACTCGTGAGTATCACACCAGCTTCGCGCAATTTATCCAGTGCCACATCGAGAATATCGCTGCGGGTATTTGTCAATGTGAGGTCACCGCCTGTAGCAGCGACAGCACAAAGGAAAGTCGCGGTTTCAATACGATCAGCAATCACTTGATGCGTTGCGCCATGCAATTGACTAACACCCTGAATCACCAGTCGGTCAGTACCTATGCCTTCAATCTTAGCGCCCATCACCACCAGAAGATGCGCCAGATCAGTGACTTCGGGCTCACGCGCCGCATTTTCCAGAATGGTTTCGCCTTCCGCCAGCGTCGCTGCCATCAACAGATTTTCAGTACCTGTTACGGTAATCATGTCGGTGACAATGCGTGTTCCCTTCAGTCGCTTGGCTTTGGCATGGATATAACCGGCCTCAATGGTAATCTCTGCACCCATGGCCTGTAAGCCCTTGATGTGCTGATCAACCGGACGGGAGCCAATAGCGCAACCGCCAGGCAACGACACTTTGGCTTCACCGAAACGCGCCAGCAAAGGCCCCAGCACCAGAATCGATGCGCGCATGGTTTTCACCAGATCATATGGTGCTTCAAGTTTGTCAATGGCCGCGCCGTTCAAGGTCGTCACGCCATTTTCCTGCGTCACTTGCAAGCCCATCTGACGCAACAATTGCAGCATCGTGCTGACATCCTGCAACGATGGTACGTTGTGCAGAACGACATCTTCTGCACTGAGCAAACCAGCACACAGAATGGGCAACGCGGCATTTTTGGCGCCGGAAATGGCAATTTCACCGTTCAGACGATAACCGCCTGTAATCAATAACTTGTCCATTATGCCTGGTACTCTTCCGGGGTCAGTGTTTTCATGGACAAGGCATGAATCTCTTCGCGCATACGATCGCCCAGAACGGCGTATACCAGTTGGTGACGCTGAATCGGACGTTTACCGGCAAAAGCAGCCGACACGATCACCGCGTTAAAATGTTGGCCGTCGCCTTCGACTTCCAGATGACTGCATTCCAGACCGGCTGCAATGTAAGTTTTAATTTGTTCAGGTGTAGGAAACACGAGCGTTCTTTCAAAAACAATTCAAAAACAACTAATGACGTATTAGTGGCGCAATTTGTAACCACGCTTCAACATCTGCACTGCAATGGTCGCAAGTAACAGAAAGAAGATGGAAACGATGGTCAGACTATAAACCGGATCGACGTCTGATTTCCCGAAAAAGCCAAAACGGAAGCCATCGATCATATAAAAGAAGGGGTTAAAACGGGAAATACTTTGCCAGATACCGGGCAAAGAATGAATGGAATAAAACACACCGGATAAAAACGTTGCCGGCATGATCAGAAAATTCTGGAAGGCAGCCAACTGGTCAAATTTTTCTGCCCAGATACCGGCAATTAACCCCATCGTTCCCAGCATGGCGGCCCCCATCAGGGCAAACAGTGCTATCCACAGTGGCGCGACAAAACTGAGATGTGCAAACCATGCAGTCACCAGAAACACGCCCGTGCCCACAGCCAATCCGCGCAGAATGGATGCAATCACATAAGCACCAAAAATTTCCCAGTGAGATAAGGGCGGTAGCAAAATAAATACCAGGTTACCGGTGATTTTGGACTGTATCAGCGACGACGACGAATTGGCAAAAGCGTTCTGCAAAACACTCATCATCACCAGGCCAGGTACCAGGAATGCCGTGTATTTCACTCCCGGATACACCTGTACATGCTCTTCCAGTACATGCCCGAAAATCAGCAGATACAGTAAAGCGGTCATGATGGGCGCAGTGATGGTCTGGGTTGCTACTTTCCAGAAACGCAGCACTTCTTTGTAAAGCAGCGTATTAAAACCGGTCATGCCATGCATTTATTTGCCCTCCATGATTTGCAGAAAGACATCTTCCAGATCCGCTTGCAGCAATTGCAAATCTTCAAGCACGCAACCAGCCATGCGGAACTCATTCAACATCGTTTCAACCTGATTGTAGTCGGTTACACGCAAGGCAAACTGACGTGGATCAGATGGCGTTTCATGCGTAATGATTTTATCTTTCAGGCTGGCAGGTAATCCCACGTTACCGGTTGATGCAAGGGTCACTCGCAATTGTGAGCCAGATATCCGTTTGATCAATGCGGCAGTGCTGTCCAGAGCGACCACCTTACCGAGCTTCAGCATCGCGATGCGATTACAAAGCGCCTGTGCCTCCTCCAGATAATGCGTGGTCAGCACAACGGTATGGCCTTCGCGGTTGAGGCGAGCGATAAATTTCCATAACGTCTGCCGCAACTCCACATCCACACCGGCAGTAGGCTCATCCAGTACGATCACGGGTGGCTTATGCACCAGCGCCTGTGCGACCAGTACCCGACGTTTCATACCGCCAGACAAAGCGCGCATATTGGTGTCGGCCTTATTCGTGAGATCCAGATTTTCCATGATCTCATCTATCCACTTATCATTGTTTTTCAATCCAAAATAGCCGGATTGCATACGCAGTGTTTCGCGCACAGTGAAAAAAGGGTCAAATACTAATTCCTGCGGTACAACGCCAAGGTTGCGGCGAGCGTTACGGTAGTCCGTGACAACATCATGTCCTTTTACGGTGATATGTCCGGCATCAGCCCTGTTTAAACCTGCCAATATGGAGATCAGCGTCGTCTTGCCAGCACCATTGGGGCCAAGCAAACCGAAAAATTCACCCTCTTCTATAGAAAGTGAGACACCACCCAGCGCTTGTAGCGACTGGTAGCGTTTTTGAATATTGGTAATTTGTATGGCGGCCATATGGCGTGTTTGCACTTTCGTGCCCAATCAGTGTCCGGGGATTCAACAGGCTCGCCAGTGAACCGGCGAAACCTTTGATTATAGGGGATTTTCAGTGTTTGAACTGAATCAGCATCCCGAATAACAATTATACGGGTGCGCCAGAGGCGGGCATCAATGTCGCTCGGTCGATTCCAACTGAAACTGATCCGTTAAACCATACAGGCTGATCAAACTCAGCAAGCCTCCAGGCAAACCGACAAACTGCAGAGACTTGCCACTGGCATGCGCCTGACGCTGCCATGCAAGCATCGCGACAACCGCTGTCGAATCAATGCGGGACAGGTGCGAGCAATCGAATGTCGCTTCGCCCTGTCTGATCGCATCCAGGCCTGCAGCAACTGCTACATTCGCATTCTCCTGACACAAGTCGCCGCTTATTTTATACACGCTGAGCTCCGCAGATTATTTGGAAGCTGTTTTGGCAGGTGTTGCCGCTGCCAGTTTTTTGTTTTTATCCGACAGCGTCTTAATCAGGCCATCAATACCAGATTTGCTGATCTCTGCAGAAAAACTACCTTTATAGGTTTCGACCAGCCACGCACCGAGTACATTGATGTCATAGATTTTCCAGCCTGTCGCCATTTTTTGCAGACGATAATTCAGTTGTATAGGCTCACCACGACTTTGTATGACCTGTGAGCGCACTTCAACGTCGGTATCCTCCGGGGCAGAACGCATCGGTTTGAACTCAACACGCTGATCCTTGATCTGGGCAATCGCACCTGAATAAGTAAAGACTAACAAGGTACGGAATTCATTCGTCAGTTGTTTTTGCTGCTCGGGCGTAGCATCTCTCCAATTTTTTCCAGCAGCCAATGCCGTCATTTTCTGAAAATCAATGTAAGGCAAAATCTTGGACTCCACCAGATCATAGACACGCTTTTGGTTACCCGCCTGAATATCCTTGTCATTTTTGGCGATATCAAGAATTTCCTGACTCAGGCGCTTCACCAACTGATCAGGCGCTTCGTCAGCGGCCATGCTGCTACCGGCAAATGCCAGGGCACTCATGAACAATAAAAAAAATCGTACAAAAAATGTTTTCATGTCTTTTTATCCTATTAAAACAGTGGTCACACCACCATTAACCAGCCAACCTGATTGGTGGTTGACTCGGGTCATTATTTCTTACAAATGTCTTTCTCTGATACAAATACGAGACATCCTCAAACCAATACAAACCAATGCATATCAATACAAATCAATCATCATCAGGATTGATCTGGCCTGCACGGCGCTGCAGGTACGCATCGCGAATGAAGACATACTTGTCCAGAGCCGCTTCTTCGATCAGGTTACCTGCGTCGAGTACCGAAGCACGCTTATCCACCAGACGTAAAGCCGTACCCGAATTGCGCAGATATACTGGTGTTTTATACGACCAGATGTCGCCTTTAAAATCCACGGGCGTTGCTATCGCATCACGCAGAGTGGAAGAGCCAAGCAGCGGCAACACCAGATAAGGACCCGATCTGACGCCCCAACGTCCAAGTGTCTGCCCAAAATCCTCACGATGCTTGGTCAGGCCGGCTTCCGAACCGATATCCAGCAAACCGCCGAAACCAAAGGTCGTATTCACCGCCACACGCATCACATCGCTCATGCCTTCACCCAGCTTCCCCTGCAGCAGGTTATTCACAGCGTTCCAGACATCGCCGATATTGCCGAAAAAATTCCCTATCCCTGTCTGTACAAATGACGGCGTGATATCGCGGTAACCCTGTGCGGCAGGCCGAAGGATATTTTGATCCAGCGCATCATTAAAGTTGAACATGATGCGATTAAAACCCTCCATAGGATCACGAGGATTTTTACCGATGTTAGTCTTGGTACTAATGACATCTAATGTCTGGTCTGCGCGGTCTTTGATTTTATCAACGGCAACCGTGCTGCATCCAGTCAACAATATGCTCGCTGCAAGTAACAACACGCTGGCCATTTGTTGCGGCAAGTTTTTTTTCAATTTTGATTTCATTTTTTTTCTTCCGAGCTATCAGCCGCCTTACTGAACAAAAACTGACTGATCAGGTTTTCCAACACAACCGCGGACTGAGTCATTTTGATTCTGTCACCAGCAGCCAGGTTCGTCGTATCGCCGCCCGGCTCCAGACCGATGTATTGCTCACCCAATAAGCCCGCAGTCAGAATTTTTGCGGATGTATCTTTGGGAAATTTGTATCGTGTTTCCAATTGCAGAGTGACGGAGGCCTGAAATGTTTTGTCATCAAACTTGATCTCACCAACACGACCAACCACAACCCCTGCACTTTTCACGGCTGCACGTGGCTTCAGGCCGCCAATGTTGTCAAAGCGTGTTACTACATCATAGGTCTTTTCCAGCGACAAAGAGCTCATATTGCCGGCCTTCAGTGCCAGAAATAACAACGCTGCCGCGCCCAGCAAGATGAACAGGCCAACCCAGAAATCCAAGGATTTTTTTTGCATATTTGCTCCCAATTCTTCTACCCCAATCACAATAAATGGGGGAGTATCCATATCAATATTCAATTCGCGCTGCTTGCATCGAGGCGTAGCGCGCCGATAAGCTGATACTGGTACCAGTATCTGGTTCAGATCACTACTGAAACATCCACGCCGTCAGCAGGAAATCCAGCCATAACACCAGCAATGACGACACGACAACAGTACGTGTGGTGGCACGCGCCACACCTTCAGGCGTTGGTTGCGCTTCATACCCCTGAAACAGGGCGACAAACGTGACCGCAAAACCAAATACGATGCTCTTGATCACGCCATTGCCGATGTCCTGCCAAATTTCTACACCCGCTTGCATCTGTGACCAAAAAGCACCGCTATCGACTCCGATCAGCTTCACGCCGACGATATACCCGCCAATCACTCCCATGGCATTGAAAATCGCCGTCAGCACAGGAAGAGCGATCAGACCAGCAATGAAACGCGGTGCCAGTACTCGTTGTATAGGATTGACCGCCATCATTTCCATCGCAGCCAACTGCTCTCCCGCTTTCATCAGCCCAATTTCTGCTGTCAAAGACGTTCCGGCTCGCCCTGCGAACAACAAGGCAGTCACCACCGGCCCTAATTCACGCGTCAATGCAAGCGCCACCAGCAATCCCAGCGCTTCCTCGGAACCATATCGGTTCAGGGTGTAATAGCCTTGATAGGCGAGCACAAAACCAACGAACAGACCTGATACAGCGATGATGACAAGCGAATAATTACCAATGAAATGAATCTGATCCGTGATCAGCCTGGGTCGACGCCACAAACCTCTCGCATTCAGCAAGATGGAAAAGAAACAACGCGTGGCATAACCCAGATCAGCCAGACTACTTCTGACTACACGTCCTAAACGTTCTATCATCTGCGCCCCTCGTTGAGTCCAAGATCATCCGCCAGTGTTTTTCCCGGATAATGGAAAGGTACAGGTCCGTCTGCTTCTGCATGAACAAACTGTTTTACATAAGGGTCTTCCGATGCCTGCATCTGCTCTGGCGTTCCTTGGGCGACGATTTTGCCTTGCGACAGAAAATAAACATAATCGGCAATAGCAAAAGACTCATGCACATCGTGTGACACCAGAATAGACGTGGAGCCCAACGCGTCATTCAGCTTGCGGATCAGATTGGCCGTCACCCCCATGGAAATGGGGTCTAGTCCGGCAAACGGCTCGTCATACATGATCAACTGTGGGTCGAGCGCGATAGCTCTGGCCAACGCAACGCGACGCGCCATCCCACCGGAGATTTCAGCTGGCTTCAATGCATATGCGTTACGCAAACCTACTGCCTGCAACTTCAGCAACACGAGATCACGAATCATGGTTTCTGGCAGATTGGTATGTTCGCGCATAGGAAACGCCACATTGTCAAACACGTCCAGATCAGTAAATAAGGCACCGTGCTGAAATAACATGCCCATTTTTCTGCGCATGGCGTAGAGACCGCTATTATCCAGCGTTTGTACCTGCTGACCATCCACGATGACGGAACCGCTCTGCGGTCGTATTTGCCCGCCAATCAGACGAAGTATCGTGGTCTTACCGGACCCCGATCCGCCCATCACGGCGATCACTTTACCGCGTGGGAAATCCATACGAAGTCCAGACAAAATGGTCCGGTCTCCATATCCAAATTGGACATCTCGAATTTCAACTAGATTTGGCACGTCAGAAAGGAGTGTTTGGAAAAACTAGATTGTAATCCAGAACAGGAAAGAGAGTGATGCCAACAACTATGCAAAAAAAACAACGAAATAATGATTATTTCGTTTTTAATAAAAAAACAAACATTAATTTACTAATTTAAATTTAAAGAGTATTTAATTTAAAAATTAATTTTGCAGCGCGCAAAAATTAATGAATCATTAGTCAGTAACAACAGAAAACCACCAAAAATCAACGAAAGATTTGTGATGCTGCAAATGCGAAAGGTGGCTTTTATTAAAAATAATGCATTAAATATAAAAGCCAGCCTTTGAAATTCAACCCGAATCATCATTTACATCCGGGTTGAACTCGATTGTTAACGTGGAAGTACTGAATCACCCATCAGGAATGCATCCACTTCACGCGCGCACTGGCGGCCTTCACGAATCGCCCACACAACCAGCGATTGACCGCGACGCATATCACCTGCCGCGTAAACCTTCTCGACATTTGTTTTGTAACAACCAGCGCCATCAGTCGTTGCTTTGGCGTTACCGCGCACGTCTTTCTCCACACCGAAAGCATCCAACACTTGCTGCACAGGAGAAACAAAGCCCATCGCCAGCAATACCAGATCCGCTTTCATTTCAAATTCTGAATCTGGCACTTCCTGCATCTTGCCGTCTTTCCACTCAACGCGGCAGGCGATCAGCTTTTCAACTTTGCCGCCTTTGCCTTCCAGACGTTTAGTCGCGATAGACCAGTCACGTTCGCAACCTTCTTCATGAGAAGAGGATGTGCGCAACTTGGTTGGCCAGTAAGGCCAGACCAGTGGTTTGTTTTCTTGTTCCGGTGGCTGCGGCAGCAATTCAAACTGTGTCACAGATTTAGCACCGTGACGGTTCGATGTACCAACGCAATCTGAACCAGTGTCACCGCCGCCGATGACCACTACGTGCTTGCCGGTCGCCATGATCTGGTCTTTGACTTTGTCACCAGCGTTCACTTTGTTCTGTACTGGCAGGAAATCCATCGCGAAATGTACGCCTTTCAGTTCACGGCCAGGTACTGGCAGGTCGCGTGGGTTTTCAGCTCCGCCAGCGATGATGACAGCGTCAAAATCTTTTTGCAGCTGCTCTGGAGAAATCGTTTCCTTGGACCAGTTTGTGACTGTGGTAGGGAAATCCTTGCCGATCAACACGCCGGTGCGGAATGTCACGCCTTCTGCCTGCATCTGATCTACACGACGATCAATGTGAGATTTTTCCATTTTGAAATCAGGAATACCGTAACGCAGCAAACCACCAGCGCGATCATTTTTCTCAAATACTGTCACGTCATGGCCAACACGGGCCAATTGCTGTGCGGCAGCCAAACCCGCAGGACCAGAGCCGACAACAGCGATTTTTTTACCCGTTTTGATAGCTGGAATCTGGGGCTTGACCCAACCGTTTTCCCAGCCTTTATCGATAATAAAATGCTCAATCGATTTGATTCCAACAGCATCGCTGTTAATACCAAGCGTGCATGCAGACTCACAAGGCGCAGGGCAGATACGACCGGTAAATTCCGGGAAATTGTTCGTAGAATGCAATACGTCCAATGCTTGCTGGTAATCGCCGTGATACACCAGATCATTCCAGTCAGGGATGATGTTATTCACTGGACATCCGTTATTACAGAAAGGGATGCCACAATCCATACAACGTGCTCCCTGGACTTTTGCCTGAGCGTCATCCAGATGAACTGTAAATTCTTTATAGTGTTTTTTGCGCGATTGTGGCGCTTCGCTTGCTTCCTGCAAACGCTGGTATTCCATGAAGCCGGTGACTTTACCCATTTTTTACCTCAATATTGTTGTGGGCCATTGCCCATTCCATCCTGACTGATCTTGACTCGTCCTGACTACTACAGGAGCCAACGTCCGCACACTCAATGCGGACGTCGCTACACTGAATTAGGCAGTGACCTTTTCTTTTTTCGCTATCGCCTGTTTGGCCGCATACATTTCAGCCAGTGCGCGTTTGTATTCTGTCGGGAATACTTTGACGAATTTGGCGCGGCTACGCGCCCAGTCGTCCAACAAATTACGTGCACGGGTACTGCCTGTATGTTTAAAGTGACGCTCAATCAGGTTGCGCAAAATCGCTTCATCAGTCTCACCCTCACCGCCGCGCAAGCGGCTGTGCCAGATGGATTTATCCACAGTAGCAACCTGTACATCGCCTGCCAGCACTTGCTCCAGCGTGACCATGGACATATTGCATTTCGCTTCGAATTCACCGTCTGGGTCATAGACATACGCGATACCGCCAGACATACCTGCGGCAAAGTTACGACCAGTATTGCCCAACACGATGACCGTACCGCCAGTCATGTATTCGCAACCATGATCGCCAGTACCTTCAACGACCGTCACAGCACCAGAGTTGCGTACGGCGAAACGCTCACCGGCGACACCATTAATAAATGCTTCACCGGAAATCGCGCCGTACAAGACGGTGTTACCGCAAATGATGTTATCGACTGCCCAACCACGGAACTCGGTATTGGGACGGATGATGATACGACCACCGGACAAACCTTTACCAACGTAGTCATTGCCTTCACCCACCAGATCCAGCGTTACGCCGTGTGCCAGGAATGCACCTGCGGACTGACCTGCAGTGCCTTGCAACTGAATGTGGATGGTGTCGTCAGGCAAGCCAGCGTGACCATATTTCTTCGCTACTTCACCGGACAACATCGCACCAACAGTACGGTTCAGATTCTTGATCGGAGAAATAAAGGAGACTTTTTCACCGGTCTCAAGTGCGCTCTTGGCCTGTGCAATCAGTTTGTTATCCAGTGCCTTGTCCAGACCGTGATCTTGCACATCAACATGGCGAACCTGTGTGTCATTACCTAACTCGGCCTGATAGAAAATCTTGCTGAAATCCAGACCTTTTGCTTTCCAATGGCTGATTGCTTTGGATTTATCCAGCAAATCAACACGACCAATCAGATCGTCATAAGTGCGGATGCCCAGTTGCGCCATGATCTGACGTAACTCTTCGGCAACGAAGAAGAAGTAATTAACCACATATTCTGGCTTGCCAGAAAACTTCGCACGCAAGACAGGATCTTGTGTCGCGACACCGACCGGGCAAGTATTCAGATGGCATTTACGCATCATGATGCAGCCCTCAACTACCAGCGGTGCAGTCGCAAAGCCGATTTCATCAGCCCCAAGGATAGCGGCAATCGCCACGTCACGACCGGTCTTCATCTGACCATCAGCCTGTACACGAACACGTCCACGCAAACCATTCAATACCAGTGTCTGTTGCGTTTCGGATAAGCCCAGTTCCCATGGAGAACCGGCATGCTTAATCGAAGACAATGGAGAAGCGCCAGTGCCACCATCGTGTCCGGCGATCACAACGTGATCAGCCTTCGCTTTGGAAACACCTGCGGCAACAGTACCCACGCCGACTTCAGAAACCAGCTTGACTGAAATAGATGCTTTGGGATTGACGTTTTTCAGGTCATGAATCAACTGCGCCAAATCTTCAATCGAATAAATATCGTGATGCGGAGGCGGAGAAATCAGACCGACGCCTGGTACAGAAAAACGCAATTTAGCAATGTATTCAGATACTTTATGGCCAGGCAACTGACCGCCTTCACCAGGTTTTGCACCTTGCGCCATCTTGATCTGGATCTGGTCGGCAGATGTCAGATACTCGGCTGTCACACCGAAACGACCGGAAGCAACCTGTTTGATTCTAGAGCGCAGTGAATCGCCTTCCATCAATGGAATATCCACTTCGATCTGTTCCTTGCCAATCACAGAAGCCAATGTGGCGCCTTGCTTGATAGGAATACCCTTCAACTCTTGCTGGTAACGTGCCGGATCTTCACCGCCTTCGCCTGTATTTGACTTACCGCCAATCCGGTTCATCGCAATCGCCAGCGTCGCGTGAGCTTCTGTACTGATGGAACCCAAAGACATTGCACCGGTAGCAAAGCGCTTGACGATTTCTTTTGCAGGCTCAACCTGCTCCAGCGGAATCGCTTTTGACGGATCAATCTTGAATTCAAACAAGCCACGCAAAGTCATATGACGCTTGGACTGATCGTTGATGATCTGCGCATATTCTTTATACGAGTTATAGCTGTTGGAACGTGTGGAATGCTGCAATTTTGCAATGGCATCTGGTGTCCACATATGATCTTCACCACGAACACGGAATGCGTATTCGCCACCAGCATCCAGCGCATTCGCCAGAACAGGATCTTGGCCAAATGCCAGTTTGTGCAGGCGTAAGGCTTCTTCTGCGACTTCAAACACACCGATACCTTCAACGTTCGATGCTGTACCTTTAAAGTATTTGTCGACCAGTGATTTGTTCAGGCCAATGGCTTCAAAAATCTGTGCGCCACAATACGACATGTAGGTCGAAATACCCATTTTCGACATGACCTTCATGAGGCCTTTGCCCACTGCCTTGGTGTAGTTGTAGATCGCTTTATCTGCCGACAGATCGCCAGACAAGTCTTTCGCCATGTCAGCCAGCGTCTGCATTGCCAGATAAGGATGCACGGCTTCTGCACCGTAGCCTGCCAACAAAGCAAAGTGATGCGTTTCACGCGCAGAACCTGTCTCGACGACCAGACCAGTGGTGGTACGCAGACCTTTACTGACCAGATGCTGATGCACAGTCGATGTCGCCAGCAAAGCAGGAATCGCCACGAAATCGGCATTCATTTTGCGATCAGTAATGATCATGATGTTATGACCGGATTTGACCGCATCCACGACTTCGGCACAAATAGAAGCCAGGCGCGCTTCAATCCCTTCTTTACCCCAGGATACCGGATAGCAGATATCGAGTTCATAAGACTTGAACTTGCCGCCAGTATTGGCGCTGATGTTACGCAATTTGGCGATATCGGCAAAGTCCAGCACTGGCTGCGATACTTCCAGACGCATCGGTGGATTGATGTTATTCGTATCGAGCAAGTTAGGTTTAGGACCGATGAACGACACCAGCGACATCACCATTGCCTCACGGATAGGATCGATCGGAGGATTCGTCACCTGCGCAAACAACTGCTTAAAGTAGTTGTACAGTGGCTTGAGTTTGTTCGACATCACAGCCAGCGAAGAATCATTCCCCATGGAACCGATTGCTTCTTCGCCGTTGCTGGCCATTGGTGCCATCAGGAACTTCAGATCTTCCTGCGTGTAGCCAAATGCCTGCTGGCGATCCAGCAAACTCGCAGCATCAGGAGCCGCATCCAGTTCAGCCTTGAGACTGTCTAATTTAATACGGACAGATTGAATCCATTGTTTGTATGGTTTGGCATTGGCATACGTATCTTTGATTTCTTTGTCATCAATGATACGACCAGCTTCCAGATCGATCAGGAACATTTTGCCGGGTTGCAAACGCCATTTTTTGATGATTTTTGACTCAGGAATTGGCAATACACCAGATTCTGATGCCATCACCACCAGATCATCATCGGTCACGATGTAACGCGCAGGGCGCAAACCGTTACGATCCAGCGTGCCACCGATCTGACGACCATCAGTAAACGCCATCGCAGCCGGGCCGTCCCACGGCTCCATCATCGCTGCGTGATATTCGTAGAAAGCACGACGGTTGTCATCCATCATCGTGTGATTTTCCCAGGCTTCCGGAATCATCATCATCATCGCCTGAGCGATCGGGTAACCCGCCATCACCAGGAGTTCAAGTGCATTGTCGAAGCTTGCGGTATCAGACTGACCTTCAAAAATCAGCGGATACAGTTTTTGCAGATCATCACCCAACACAGCGGACTTCATCACGCCTTCACGGGCACGCATCCAGTTGAAGTTACCTTTCACAGTGTTAATTTCACCGTTATGCGCGATCATGCGGTAAGGATGAGCCAGTGGCCATTCTGGGAAAGTATTGGTGGAAAAACGCTGATGCACCAGCGCCAGCGCGGACACGCAACGCTCATCCTGCAAATCTTTGTAGTACACGCCAACCTGATCTGCCAGCAGCAAACCTTTATAAACAATCGTGCGTGCAGACATGGAAGGCACGAAATATTCTTTACCATGCAGCAGATTCAGCGCCTCAATCGCATGCACCGCAGATTTACGAATGACATACAGTTTGCGTTCCAGAGCATCAGTCACCATGATGTCATGGCCACGACCGATAAATATCTGGCGAATGACTGGCTCTTTTTCACGTACGGTCGGCGACATCGGCATATCCGCATCGACGGGCACATCACGCCAGCCTAATACAACCTGACCTTCGGCACGCACAGCGCGCTCAATTTCTTGCTCACAAGCAAGACGTGAGCCGTATTCTTTCGGCAAAAAGATCATACCAACGCCGTACTCGCCCGGAGGAGGCAGCTCAATTCCCTGTTTCGCCATTTCTTCGCGATAGTACTGATCCGGAATCTGAATCAAGATACCGGCACCGTCGCCCATCAGAGCATCCGCACCTACAGCGCCCCTGTGATCGAGATTTTTCAGAATCAGCAAACCCTGATCCACAATCGCGTGGGTTTTCTTACCTTTAATGTGGGCAACAAAACCCACACCACAGGCATCATGTTCATTAGACGGGTCGTACATACCTTGAGCGTGCATAGCTATCTCCGGGACAAATTAAAAGACTAGTACAGAGGATAGTGCAGTGCAATAGAAAGTTCAACCTGAAAATATAGGGTCAGTGTTAAATTAAAAATATCATAAACAAATATTTTTTTTATTGGGGACATAGTAAAAACAATCAAAATCCCAGCTTCAGTGACAAACCGTGTCCGGAAAATTCACAGGCTGCGAAGGAATAACTTGAAGCAAAACGATAATGCAATGTACATCACTGATTGCACATTCTGAAATTGATCACCGCATTCTCTGGCAACCAACGTCAAGCACCTTCACGTCACCTTCCGTGGTCGGCCACGACGAACAGGCTCAATCCGGCGCTCAGTCAACTTACTCATGTCTTCTTTGAATTGTGCGGAGCCAAGCAGCCACCCCTTGAGCGTGGCGTTTGTCATTGCGTCGATATCGCTTTGACTAAAAGATTGCTCCATGCGCTCTTTGTAGGCAGCCTCACGCTGAAAAGGTGTATTTCCCAGAGCCCAATACAATGAGTGATCGGCAATCAGAGGATCGGTTTGCAAACCGATGTGATGACGATAACTCGACCACGGATAATCAGCCGCCTCCTGCACCAGTCTGGAGCGAACAGGATTACTTTCAATGTAAATACTGCAAGGTAAAAAATATCGTGTACCTTCAATCACCGTTGCCTTAAAACGTCCCTGCCACAGGCTGCCGCTACGCTGATATTTGCGATTGAAATACGGTACGTAATGGCGCCCTACCCATTGCATCATTTTCCCCAGACCAGTGTCGTCAGCAGGCGTCATGAGCAAATGCACATGATCCGGCATCAATACATACGCATGCACCAAAACCTGAAACAGCTTCCCCGCCTCTGCCAGCCAGGCAATAAACCGCTGATGATCTTCATTATCGCGAAATAATTGTGTGCCATCATGGCTGCGCTGTATCACATGATGCAAAGCCTGAGGAATGACCAGGCGTGGAAGTCTTGCCATGAAAATGCTCTCACTGAAGTAGGAAGATACGTATTGTAAGGTCACCGACTATGGCATAGGCTGAGACTTGCGACATCTTCCCAAGTAAAAATTTATACAACAAAAATTTTTTACTATTGAAATAGATTTTTCTTCATTTGATGAATAACCATTACATGAATATGGTGAACGGTTACAATATTGCCAAGTGGATAGATTTATTGAGAAGCCGCGTGACTTGTCAGGGAGACAGTGACAAAGTCGTTTTTAAAGCCCTCGCACTACACAAAAAGGTTTACACCACATCATGAGCAATTCAATTAAACACCTGTCCGTTGCGAAACGCCTCGGTCTGGGTTTTGCCATCATTCTATTTCTGTCTCTGCTGACCACCATCATCGCCATCGCCAGATTGCATACTGTCGCGCAAGCCAGTGAGCAGTTAATGAAAGACCCTCTAACGACAGAGCGCTTAGTCAGCGACTGGTACCGTAATATTCATACTGGAATCCGGCGCACGACCGCGATTGCCAAAAGCAGCGATCCATCACTGGCAACTTTTTTCGCTGAAGATCAGGCAGAGTCAACGAGAACGTCTGCGATCTTGCAAAAATCGATTGAGGAGCATATGCAATCGGATCGGGAAAAAATTCTTTTCAAAGAAATTGGCGAGGCACGCAAAAGTTATCTCGCTGCCCGCGAAACCATCGTAAATCTGAAAAAAGAAGATAAAACTGAAGAGGCCAATCAGTCGCTGGAAAAAAACTTCACACCGGCGGGCAAATATTACACTCAAAAAATTGAAGAATTATTAAAAGGCCAGCGCGATAAAATTGACCAAACCGCCCTGGAAATACAAAACACCTACGAAGCTAGCCGTATCTTATTGATCATATTATCAATATTAGTGACGGCACTGTCTCTGGTATGCGCCTGGCTGATCACCAACTCCATCACTCACCCACTGCGACTGACGACAGAAGTTGCAGAAAAAATGGCGACAGGTGACCTAAGTGGCGTAATTCAAATACAGCGTCATGATGAAATCGGCAAAATGATGGAAGCCATCAATGGCGTCAGTCACGGATTAAGTCAGGTTATTTCGGAAGTGCGTCATGGGACAGAAACAATCATGACCGCATCAGGTGAAATTGCATCCGGTAATGCAGACCTATCGGCACGCACAGAATCACAGGCCAGTTCCCTGCAGGAAACAGCCTCCTCCATGGAAGAGTTGACTTCCACGGTCAGATTAAATGCAGAAAATGCGCAACATGCCAATCAACTGGTTCTGTCAGCATCTGGCGTAGCAGTGCGTGGCGGTGAGGTGGTGGATCAGGTGGTGAGTACCATGGGCGCTATCAAAGACAGCTCACGTAAGATTGTCGATATTATCGGCGTGATCGATAGCATTGCATTTCAAACCAATATCCTGGCACTGAATGCCGCAGTAGAAGCAGCACGAGCGGGCGAACAGGGGCGTGGCTTTGCAGTCGTCGCGACAGAAGTTCGCAACCTGGCTCAACGCAGCGCGTCGGCGGCCAAAGAAATCAAGGCACTGATCAACGATTCAGTCAGTGAAGTAGAACATGGCAGCAAGCTGGTTGATACCGCAGGAAAAACGATGCAAGACATCGTATCCAGCGTTCAGCAAGTGGCCGACATCATGAATGAAATCACCTCTGCCAGCCGCGAACAAAGCGCAGGCATAGAACAGGTGAATCTGGCGGTCACACAGATGGATGAAATGACGCAGCAAAATGCAGCGCTGGTTGAACAGGCAGCAGCATCGGCAGAAAGTATGCGCGATCAGTCGCTGAAATTATCGCAAGTCGTTGCGCAGTTTAAAATTGCCGGAGAAACAGTAACATCCAGCGCGCCCCAGAGAGCCATGAGTAGCAGTCAAAAACCACGGGCAGCACAACGACCAGGATTATTGGCGGCACACACAAAAACTCCGTCGACCAATCATCGAGCGGATAAGGACTGGGAAGAATTTTGAATTTGTGTGCACTGCGGCGCTACTACCTACCGAACGCAATAGTGGCGCAATCGCAATCCCTGACAAGTATTGCTAAGCACTGTTACCAACAATTTCTATGAATACGAAAGTCCCGTCTTATATGCTGTTATGACATGATGAATGTATCAACAACGTATAAGGCGGGACTTTTTGACATAAAACATCTGAACCTGCTTAGCAGAATCCTAGACTAAAGATTGTCAGTATGTTGTGAGAACCATCAGTCTCACCAACACGGCAGAACCCTGATTACATGTAGGCGCTGACCAGTTCACGCTTGGCTGTCTTCAGGCGAAATGCCTTCAGTGCACGGGATGCGTCAGGTACATCGACGATCTCATGTACACCGCTCAAAAGTTCTGAGATTCTGGTTTTCAGTGCTTTCGCCTGAGTCGCCAGCTTAAAATGTGCAGGACGCTGCGTCTGCACGATACTCCAGCGAACAACCGGAGATTTGCCGCTTGCATCCAACAACGATCTGTCTTGCAACCATTTTTCGAATGAACGTGTCGGTAAATCGCTTTCAATCCAGATCAGATGATCGGAAGTGATTTTTTTATTCTCAGCGGCACGAACCAGTATTTCGTAAATCATTTTCAGACTCCTGTGAGGAAATCTTCGCTTGTTGGATGTTATTGGCAAAGATTCTTTACGTCTGAAAACGGATGAATTTACAGTTCAGTTGACACGCTTCGTTACAAATTTTCAGTTTTTTGTAAAAATATTTTATAAAAAATAGTAAAAAAATATTTTTTGTTATTTTATTTTCATTTTTTAACCCCGTGTTAATAAAAATAACATTGCTACATAAATTTGACCACGAGAAGCCGACTTCACCGGATGACAGCTTATGTCCAGCCTTGCCCGCATTTTCGTCTAACTTTCATCAGCTCCAGTTGATGTTTGACATCAGGTCGCAATGAAATATCGCTCGTACTGAGCAACATTGATGGATATTCAAAATCACGATGTCATACTGCACCACAAATCATTTGCTTAACGCTTCCCAAACGCCAGTTCGCGACATAAAAAAAGCAGCCACTGGGGCTGCTTTTTTAGCATACTGAAAATTGTTCAAAATGGAATATCGTCATCCATATCCGAAAAATTGGGTGCTGGACGTGAAGGCGCTGGCTGACGTGGCGCTGGTGCAGCAGACTGACGTGGCATTGGCGCAGGGCTGCTGCCATAACCGTCGTCCATAGGCGCTCCGCCCATACCCTGACGGCTACCCAGCATCTGCATACTGTCAGCCTTGATGTCTGTTGCATATTTCTCGACACCGTCTTTGTCAGTGTACTTACGAGTACGCAATGACCCTTCCACGTAGACTTGAGAGCCTTTTTTCAGGTATTGTCCGGCGATTTCTGCCAATTTGCCGAAAAAGGTGATGCGGTGCCATTCTGTCTGCTCTTTCTTTTCACCGGTCGCCTTGTCTTTCCAGCTATCCGTCGTTGCCACTGTAATGCTGGTCATGGCATCACCACTTGGCATATAACGTGTTTCCGGGTCGCGGCCCAGATTGCCGACGATGATGACTTTGTTCACGGATGCCATGTAATTCTCCTGTTTTCCTGTAATTCAAATAAAGTTTAAGCCTGCACGGTGGCAGGTTTGCTGCGTTTTGCAATCGCAGGCATATTGACCGCGATTATAAGCCACAGCATCGTCATGATGGCACTGACAATAAAGACCGATGAGGCATCCATATGCTGTTTCAACCAGCCTCCGATAGCGCCGCCACAGAACAGGCCAATCGCCTGCAAGGTATTGTAGACACCGAGCGCGGCACCTTTCGCCGATGGTGGCGCGATCCGCGACACCAACGACGGCTGACTAGCTTCAAGAATATTAAACGCCACAAAAAATGCAAACAGCAACGCAATCAATGCCCACGGTTGCTGTAAAAATTGCCAGAATCCCAGTTGTACCAGCAACAGCAACGCAATAGCACCAACAAATACCTGTTTCATCTTGCCATATTTTTCGCCCACAAAAATCGCCGGCAACATCGCAATAAAAGAAACGAACATGATGGGCAGATAGACTTTCCAATGCGATACCACAGGCAAATCGGCAAATTGCACCAGTGCCGAAGGCACCACGACAAACATCGCCATTTGCGACAGATGCAATACAAACACGCCGTAATTCAAGCGCATCAATTCGCGATTTTTTAGCACCACAGATAACGGCACAGGCTCATGCGGCACCGCTGGTGCTTCGGGAGTCACATACAACACCACCGCGATGGCCATCAATGACAGTACTGCTGTCAGTCCAAAAATGCCCTGCATGCCAATACGCTGATACAACAAGGGGGCCGCCACCAGTGATAATGCAAACGTGAGTCCAATGGAGCCACCCACCATCGCCATCGCCTTGGTACGATGCTCTTCTCGCGTTGAATCGGCAATCAGCGCAGTGATCGCCGCCGAAATCGCACCAGCACCCTGTATCGCCCGACCAATCAGGACGCCCATGACCGTCGTTGCCATCGCAGCGACAAAAGCACCTGCGGCAAACAGCAACAGGCCGATCACGATAATGCGCTTACGACCAAATTTATCGGATGCAATACCGAACGGAATTTGCCCAAACGCCTGGCTTAAGCCGTAAATCCCCATCGCCAGCCCAACCAGCATACTGTTATCGCCATCCGGCAAGGTTTTGGCATGGATCGCAAATACCGGAAGAATTAAAAACAATCCCAGCATGCGCAGAGCAAAAATGGAGGCCAAGGATGTTGCGGAGCGGATCTCATCCCGGCTCATACCGGCAGAGTTTGAATCTGATTCAGTCGCTGCGTTGGAATTTGTTGCCATAGTCATATCAAAAACTCGCCTAATCGGTGTTATTTGCGCAAAGCAAAGACGAGCCTGCGGTAATGTTCAAAAACCCGTTATAGTAGCAGGTTGCTTGCCTCCGCCCAAATTCAGATCAAATACCATGACGACACGACCAAAAGCTGCAAAAGCATCAAAACCTGCCGAAATCGAGTTCGACGCTGACGATATTGCCCTGATGCAAAAGCGCGAGCTGATCCGGGTACGTGGAGCACGTACCCATAATCTGAAAAACATTAATCTGGATTTGCCGCGCAACAAGCTGGTGGTGATTACCGGACTGTCCGGCTCTGGCAAATCCTCATTAGCCTTCGATACTTTGTACGCCGAAGGGCAACGCCGCTACGTTGAATCGCTGTCCGCCTACGCGCGCCAGTTTCTGCAACTGATGGAAAAGCCAGACGTCGATCTAATCGAAGGTCTGTCGCCGGCGATTTCTATCGAGCAGAAGGCAACCTCGCATAATCCGCGCTCCACCGTCGGCACGGTCACTGAAATTCATGACTATCTGCGTCTGCTGTACGCACGGGTAGGCACGCCATATTGCCCGGATCATCCGGAAAACCCGCTGGCGGCGCAATCAGTCTCGCAAATGGTGGATTCCGTACTGGCCATGCCGGAAGACAGCAAGTTGATGATACTGGCACCAGTAGTATCGAACCGCAAAGGCGAACATGTGGATCTGTTTGAACAGATGCAGGCGCAGGGCTTTGTCCGCTTCCGCGTACAAAGTGGCACGCATGAAGCCAAAATTGTGGAGGTTGACGATCTGCCCAAGCTGAAAAAAACTGAAAAACATACCATCGACGTGGTGGTGGATCGAGTCAAAGTGCGCGAAGATATCAAGCAACGTCTGGCGGAATCCTTTGAAACATGCCTGCGCATCGCCAATGGCCGTGCTCTGGTAGTCAATATGGAAAACGGGCATGAACAACTGTTTTCGAACAAATTCGCCTGTCCGACCTGCGGCTATTCACTGCAAGAACTGGAACCACGTCTGTTCTCGTTCAATAACCCGATGGGTGCCTGTCCGGAATGTGACGGGCTGGGTCATATCGAATTCTTTGATCCGAAGCGAATCGTCGCCTTCCCCAATCTGTCGCTGGCCAGTGGTGCCGTCAAAGGCTGGGATCGTCGTAATCAGTTTTACTTCCAGATGCTGTCAAATCTGGCGGCTTTTTATGACTTCGATATCGATACGCCATTTGAACAATTACCGGAATCGGCGCAGCAAATCATTTTGTATGGATCGGGCAAACAAACCATTCCGTTCACCTACATTAACGAGCAAGGGCGGACTGTCGTCAAAGAACATACGTTTGAAGGCGTGGTTAATAACTTGCAACGTCGATATCGCGAAACCGATTCGATGGCGGTGAAAGAAGAGCTGGCGAAATTCATCAACGAAAAACAATGCCCATCTTGCCATGGCGCGCGTTTGCGCATCGAGGCGCGTTTTGTCAAAGTCGGTCATGGTGAGCAGGAAAAAGCGATTTTCGACATCAGCGCCATGCCTTTGCGAGCCACCCTGCATTTCTTTGAAAATCTGCAACTGCAAGGCTCAAAACGCGATATCGCCGACCGCATCATTAAGGAAATCACAGCCCGCCTGACTTTCCTCAATAACGTAGGGCTCGATTATCTGTCGCTGGAACGCAGCGCAGATACCTTGTCGGGTGGTGAAGCACAGCGTATCCGCCTCGCTTCGCAAATCGGCTCGGGCCTGACCGGCGTGATGTATGTACTGGATGAACCATCTATCGGTCTGCATCAGCGTGACAACGACCGTCTGATCGATACGCTCAAGCATTTGCGCGATATCGGCAACAGCGTGCTGGTGGTGGAGCATGACGAAGATGCGATACGCTGCGCCGACTTCGTGGTCGATATGGGCATAGGCGCTGGCGTGCATGGTGGTGAAGTGATCGCCCAGGGCGCGCTGGATGACATTATGCAAAACCCGCGTTCGCTGACAGCAAAATATCTGAGCGGCGAACTGGAAATCAGCGTACCGAAGCAACGTACCGCCGCCGATCCGGATAAGCAATTGCTGATTGCGGGTGCGCGTGGCAATAATCTGAAAAATCAGGATATGACGCTGCCGGTCGGCTTGCTGACTTGCGTGACCGGCGTATCCGGCTCGGGCAAATCCACGCTGGTGAATGACACGCTCTACCATGTGGCGGCCCGCCATTTGTATGGCTCACAGACCGAGCCTGCTGCGTTTGACCATGTGAGCGGACTCGAGCATTTTGATAAAGTGATTTCTGTCGATCAGGCACCGATAGGCCGCACACCACGCTCTAACCCAGCCACGTATACCGGCTTATTCACCCCTATCCGTGATTTATTTTCCACGGTACCGACCGCCAAAGAACGTGGCTACAGCGCTGGCCGCTTCTCGTTCAACGTGAAAGGCGGCCGCTGCGAAGCCTGTCAAGGCGATGGCGTGATTAAAGTCGAAATGCACTTCCTGCCGGATGTCTACGTCCCCTGCGATGTCTGCCATGGCAAACGCTATAACCGCGAAACGCTGGAAGTCCAGTACAAAGGCAAGAATATCCACGAAGTGCTGGAAATGACGGTTGAAGATGCGCATGAATTCTTCAAACCGGTGCCGGTGATTGCACGCAAGCTGCACACGTTACTGGATGTCGGTCTTGGCTATATCCGTCTCGGTCAGAGCGCCACCACGCTGTCCGGTGGCGAAGCACAAAGGGTGAAGCTGTCGCTGGAATTGTCGAAACGCGATACCGGCCGCACCTTGTATATTCTGGATGAACCGACTACCGGTCTGCATTTCCATGATATTGCGCTGCTGCTCAAAGTCATCCACCGCTTGCGTGATCAGGGCAATACGCTGGTCATCATCGAACACAATCTGGATGTGATCAAGACCGCTGACTGGCTGATTGATCTGGGTCCGGAAGGTGGTGCGGGTGGCGGCAGAATTATCGCTACCGGCACACCGGAACAAGTAGCGGCCAATCCCGACAGCGTGACGGGTAAATACCTGCTGCCACTGCTGAAAAAACACAACAAATAAGTCTTAATTAACCTTGAATTAGTATGTCTATCCGTCTGATCGTCGGCCTCGGTAACCCGGGGCCGGAGTATGAACAAACCCGCCATAACGCGGGCTTCTGGCTGGTTGATCAATTTCCGGTCAGCCTGCAGCGCGACAAAAATTTTAATGCGATGGTGGGAAAAACCCGGATCGCCGGCCAAGAAGTCTGGTTGCTGGAACCCCAGACCTTCATGAACCGCTCCGGCCAGTCGGTCGGTGCGATCTGTCGCTTTTATAAAATCACACCGGATCAGATTCTGGTGGTGCATGATGAACTGGACATGCTGCCAGGTGTCGCCAAGCTCAAAAAAGGCGGCTCGTCCGGTGGCCATAACGGACTCAAAGACATCACCGCCGCGCTCGGTACTCAGGATTACTGGCGGTTGCGTATCGGCATCGGTCATCCGCGCACGCTGAATCTGAATCAGGGCGTGGCAGATTTTGTATTGCACCGCCCACGTAAGGAAGAACAGCCGTTGATTGACGAAGCCATTGCCAAAAGTATGGATGTACTGCCGCTGATGGTCGCTGGTGAATTCGCAGAAGCCATGACCCGTTTACATACCGCCGCGAAGTAATCGCTACCGGAGTGATCATGCCTTCTCCCATCCAGATTTTTGCCGGAAAAACTGCTTATCGCCACATGCAGCAACACGGTCTGCAGGCAGCCGACATCGCCGTAATTCCAGCCGCAGCAGGCGGCCCCAAAGGCCTGATTTTGCAAGCATTGGATCAGTGGTTATTTGGTGAATGGCTGCCATCGTCCCCACGCGAACGCACCCTGATCGGCGCTTCGATAGGTGCATGGCGTATGGCGGCGGCCAGTTGTGCCGACCCGGTGGCCGCGTTTGAACGACTAGGGAATTTGTACTGCGAACAACGCTATCCCGTCAAACCCAGCGCCGCTTACGTAACAGAGGTGATTCAGAACCTGTTGCAGGCTTTTATCCAGGGACATGAGCACGAGATCGTGCATCAGCCACAGCATCGCTTACAAATACTGGCGAACCGTGGTCGTGGTTTGCTGGATATGCCATCCTCTGCGAATCAGGCCAGACTGGGCTTTGCTCAAGCTGCGGTGTCAAACCTGATATCACGCTCTCGAATGGCAAAACATATGGAGCGCGTGATCATCGGTGATGCCCGCGATCCATTATTCTGGCTAAAAGCGCGATTTGATGCTTTTGATACACATTTCAGTCCTCTTACCGAAAGCAATCTGGCCCCTTCATTACTGGCATCAGGTACGCTGCCGCTGGTGATGCAAGCGGTCAGCCATATTCCACAAGCGCCAGCAGGCAGCTATTGGGACGGCGGGATGATCGACTATCATCTGGATCTTCCTTACTCACGTCTGGCAGGTGGCAAAGAAGGCGCTCTGGTGCTGTATCCGCACTTTTCGCACCAAATCATTCCGGGATGGTTGGACAAGGCTCTGACGTGGAGACGAGCAGGCAAAGGTGCCCATCGTCACTGGGTTGATAATCTGATCATGGTGTCACCGTCTGCCAGTTTTCTTAAAACCTTATCACGCGGCAAATTGCCGGACAGACAGGATTTTTTCTACTACAACACGGATCATGAGTTTCGCATCCAGAACTGGCGTCTGGCTATCAGTGAAAGCGGCAGACTGCGGGATGCCTTTGCCGAATTTGTCCGACGCCCCGATTTATCAATAGTCCAGGCACTGAACTTCTGAGTGTCAACATGTGTGAATTTATCAATTTTTGAGTCTGCATCACTCAAAAACCAAAAAATCAGGGCACTCAGTGCATTCACGATATACGCCAAGAGTCAGGACAATTGCTGATACAGGCCGGTAATACCATCCATGACCGTCAAAATACGTTCACTGGTCGTGGCGACATTGGTGGCAAATAATTTATTGTTTTTAGCATCATTCATTTGTCGCAATGCACTGTCAAAAAACATCCACTGCTGCTGTGCCAACGCCAGCTCGTCACGGATTTTTTGTGTATTCACCGGCGCGTTCTGTAGCGTGTTCATCCCCGTGACAAAATCTTTCCGGGCCAGCTCCAGTTTAGCCTGCGCATCAGGCGGAGCAACACCCCACTGCATCGCCTGATAAAATTTTGCCATCCGTTGCGATAACATCCGCTGACGGCCAGATACATTGACCCATTGTCCGGAACTGGTACCAGAGTATTTTTCCAGCTGCACTGTTGCAGTCTGCGCCATACTCAGGATATCTTCGTTAATGACCATGATATTTCTGGCTCCTTCCTGATTGGGCGCATTGCCAGCCAGTACCTGCTTGTAACTACTCCACGCTTTTTCCATCTCCGACAAAATTTGCCGGTTATCCGGCGTCGGTGCATAAGCTTTCAACTCAGCCAACTGAGCTTCAAACAGTGTGACGGAGTTTTCCAGTACTTTTTTAGAACGCTCCGCGTCGATACCTTGCCCTAATTGCAGATAGGCTTTCGCCAGTCGCTGCGACAGCATGCGCTGACGTCCGGATTTATTGATGGCATCATTGATATTTAATATCTGGGCTATTGCACCGGTCAATAAAACAAGATTTCCAGTGACTAACAAGCCAGTTTTGATGAAATGGCGTCGGTTCATGTTATCCCCCCTGCTGAGTTAAAATTTACTTAGTAACAAGCAAACTTCATACCCTGAACATGACTCAGAATTGCGCCAAAACAGTGCAAAGCAATCGTTTGCGTCGCGGAATGAGGTAAGATGCTTGTCCCAAAATGGATGATGTAGTGCATGAAAACCCGTACCCGCACCGAAATACGTACCGAAGCTGCCGCTCTCTGGCAAATTGCCTGGCCTGTTTTAATCGGTCAGCTTGCGACCGTCGGCATGGGTGTCGCGGATGTTGGCATGACAGGACATCTGAGTGCGGTCGAACTTGCCGCCGTATCTCTGGGGGCATCGCTATGGACGATAGTCCTGGTCACTGTAATGGGTATCATGATGGTAGTGAACTCACTGATATCGCATGAGATAGGTGCCAACACCTTGCAGCGCGTGCCACATCTGATGCGCCAGTCGTTATGGATGGGATTCGGCATCGGTATGCTGGCTTGCCTTTTGTTAAACGCCTCCACCCTGATTTTCTCTCACCTGCAACTGGATGCAGGCGTTCACGAAAAGGCCGCCCGCTTTGTACATGTCATCAGTATAGGACTTCCTGCATTTGGCATGTACCGTGCGCTATATGGCTATACCACCAGCCTGAACCAGACCAAGCCGGTCATGCTGATTGCGCTTGGTGGCTTGCTGTTTAACATCCTGATTAACTGGCTGCTGATTTATGGTCATGCCGGATTACCGCAATTAGGCGCGACAGGATGTGCCGTTGCCACCGGAATCGGACTATGGCTGATGCTGGGAGCAATGATTTTCTGGATACACAAGTCCGATGTGTATCGCGCCACTTTTCCTTTTCAGCGACGCGAAGCACCGTACTGGGCGGAGATACGTGCCATGCTCAAACTCGGCCTACCTATCGGCGTTACCTATTTTGCGGAAGTATCTGCTTTTTGTGCGGTTGGCCTGCTGGTCGCACGTTTTGGCGTCGTTCCGGTGTCTGCCAACCAAATCGCACTGAATTTTTCTTCACTGGTGTTCATGGTACCCATGAGTATCGGTATTGCCCTGACAACCAGAGTGGGTCAGACACTGGGAGAAGGAGACGTGCAACGGGCACGCTTTGTATCATGGGTAGGGGTAAGCATTGCCCTGTTATTTGCCGTTATTTCTGCCAGCCTGATTACCTTGTCGCGCGATCTGATCGCCGCCGCCTACACCTCAGATGCCGAAGTTCAGCAATTAACCTCAGAGCTCTTGTTATTTGCGGCGATTTTTCAGCTATCAGATGCTGCACAAGTCACCACTTCATGCGCAATTCGCGGCTATAAAATCACCAGAACACCAATGCTGATTCACCTGATGGCATTTTACGGCTTCGCTCTGCCCATAGGATGCGCACTGGGATTAGCACCAGAATGGCTGCCCTGGCGCCCTGCAAACCCTATGGCAGCACAAGGATTCTGGACCGGCCTGGTGCTCGGTCTGACCGTGGCAGGCGTGCTATTGCTGGCTTATTTGCACCGAATCAGCAGTCATAGAATCAGAATGGCAGCTAATTCCGGTAAAATAGCGGGTTAATCCAATCTAATCGGCAAATCATCATGAGTCTCAAATGCGGCATCGTCGGCCTGCCTAACGTCGGCAAATCTACTCTGTTTAATGCACTGACTAAAGCGGGCATTCCGGCAGAAAACTACCCTTTCTGTACGATTGAGCCAAATGTCGGCGTGGTAGAAGTACCTGATCCGCGTCTGAAGCAACTGTCCGAGATCGTCAAGCCAGAGCGCATTCAAAACGCGATTGTTGAATTTGTCGACATCGCCGGTCTGGTTGCTGGTGCATCCAAAGGTGAAGGTCTTGGTAACCAGTTCCTTGCGCACATCCGTGAAACAGATGCGATCGTCAACGTCGTACGCTGCTTCGAAGACGACAACGTGATTCACGTCGCTGGCAAAGTCAGTCCACTGGATGATATCGAAGTAATCCAGACCGAACTTGCACTGGCCGACATGGGTACGGTAGAAAAAGCCATCCATCGCGAAAACAAAAAAGCGCGTTCCGGCGACAAAGATGCCGCCAAACTGGTCGCTTTGTTAGAACGCATCATGCCAGCCCTGAACGACGCCAAACCAGTACGTGCGCTGGGACTGGATGCAGAGGAAATGCTGTTGATCAAACCACTCTGTCTGATCACAGCAAAACCAGCAATGTATGTTGCCAACGTATCCGATGATGGCTTTAGCAACAACCCACTTCTGGATCAGCTGACGGCCTACGCGGCATCACAAAATGCCCCTATCGTCGCCATCTGCGCTGCGATTGAATCTGAAATTGCCGATCTGGATGACGCGGATAAAGCAGACTTTCTCGCCGACATGGGCATGGAAGAACCTGGCCTTGACCGCCTGATCCGCGCTGCGTACAAATTGCTCGGCCTGCAAACATACTTCACCGCAGGTGTTAAAGAAGTCCGCGCATGGACGATACACGTCGGCGACACCGCACCGCAAGCAGCGGGCGTCATTCATACCGATTTCGAACGCGGCTTCATCCGCGCACAAACCATCGCGTTTGAAGACTTTATCCAGTTCAAAGGCGAAGCTGGCGCTAAAGAAGCAGGCAAAATGCGTGCTGAAGGCAAGGAATACATCGTCAAAGACGGCGATGTACTGAACTTCCTGTTTAATGTTTGATTTACGTCTAATTTACGTCTAATTTACGTTCAATCTGTCAGACGTCTTTCGCAAGGACAAAATATTGCTCCGGATATCCTGCCTTGCAAAGTAATCATCTTTATCTGAAATACGACGCAGCCGATTAAAAAGGCTGCGTTTTCTTTTCAGCACACCTTCTCTTTTCGCTACGGAAAAGCCCACCATTTCTGCTTATATCATCCTGACACTATCACCCTCTCCTTGCCTCAGTTAACGATTGGCCTGAGTAGTATATGACGCTGATTTTTTTGTACGCATTGCATCTCTTACCTGTAGCTAATGACGCGGGCTTTAGTGGTAAGAAGAGTACGTCAATACCTCTCATCATGAATTTATTCTCAATCAGCACCGGCGCATCGCATCAGACCCATTAAAATAAGCACATCCGTATTACTAGCGGAAAATTCTTCGTTCTCACCTGCGGAAACCGTGCATGCCTTCTATCACTGAATTGACGATTTATCCGATTAAATCCTGCGCTGGCATCGCACTGGAAAGTGCAGAGCTGACAGAAGCTGGACTCCGTTACCAGGGCATCTGTGACCGGGAATGGATGCTGGTTGATCTGCAGGGTCAATTCCTGAGTCAACGTGAACTACCTAAAATGGCATGTCTGCGGCCGACTATTCAAGACGGAAAGTTACAGGTGAGCGCACCGGGAATGCCCTTGCTGCATCTGCCATGTGTACGACAAGAGCAGCAGATGACGCGCGACGTGCTGATCTGGGATTCAGAACTGAATGCCATAGACGAAGGCGAGGCAGCAGCAGCCTGGTTCAGTCAAAGTTTGGGAATAGCATGCAGACTGGTGCGTTTTGCAGCAGATGCCAAACGCTTTGCCAGCAACAAGTGGACAGGTGAAAAACAAGTACCAACCCGCTTTTCTGACGGTTATCCGATACTGTTAATTTCTCAGGCATCTCTGGATGATCTGAACCACCGGGCTCAGTCGCAAGGCAGGTCTGTCGTACCCATGAACCGTTTCCGACCGAATATTGTGATTGATGGCATCGAGGCATTTGAAGAAGATTACGCTGCGTCATATGATATCGGTGACACCATACAACTCAAGCCAGTCAAACCCTGCCCTCGCTGCCCTATGCCTGCGGTGGATCAACTGACTGGTGAAGTGAAAGAAAATCCAGTGGATATATTGCAAAGCTATCGAGCCAACCCTATCGTCGATGGCGAAATCACATTTGGCATGAATGTGATTCTGGAAAAAGCAACGACCAATATATTGCGCATCGGTGATGTTGTGGATATGCCGATTGCGTTTTGAATCAGCTCAACGCCAATTTGATTGAATCAGGACATCACTGTATGGACAGAGCTACGTCACCCCCTTCCCACACCGCTGGCAGCACGCCTTATAAAAATCTGGATGAATTGCGCATGGAAAATTCCTTGCTGCGCGCCAGGCTGGAAGACTTACTGGATCAGGCACATCGTAATCAGCACATCATGGCAAGGCACCAGCGCTTCGATCTGAAGCTCATTAGTGCCAGTCATTTTGAGGAATTAATTTCCTGTATTTTTAGTGGTCTGGCAGAAACGCCAGAACTGGATATGCTGACACTGATTCTGGTCGATCAACGCAGCCATCTGCAACAAATGCTGGCAGATCTGAAAGTTGACTTGCACACATTTCCACATTTGCTGTTTGTCAGCAGTGAGCAGGATATAGAGCCGTATATAACAGAGAATGGAATACCTTCATTAGGAAAATACGAGAGGTCTCTGCATCAGGAGTTATTCAGTTCCGGCGAAAAAGAACCGGCGAGCATTGCTATTATTCCGTTGTGGCGACAGGATCGCCTGATTGGCTGTCTGAATCTTGGCAGCTTTAAACCGGATCGATTTCTCTCCAGCATGGCAACAGATTTTATTCAGCGCCTGGGCTCTATCATCGCGATCTGCCTGGAAAACGTTCTGAATAATCAGCGTCTGACTTATATTGGACTAACCGATCCCTTAACGAACATCAGTAATCGTCGTTACGTAGAACAAAGAGCGTTAGAAGAAATTGCACGAGCACAACGACAGCAGTATGGAATTGCTTGCTTGTATCTGGATATCGATTTTTTTAAAAAAATCAATGATCAACACGGACATCAGGGTGGCGATGACGTGCTCTGCGAAGTGGCGCGCAGAATCAAGGCTGAACTCAGACTCAGCGATACGCTAGGCAGATTTGGCGGCGAGGAATTTGTTGTCTTGCTCATCAATGCCAATGTGCAAGACGCTATTCTGGTGGCAGAACGTATTCGTCAGAGCATTGCAGGAAAAATATTCCAACTCAGCGACGCATGTCAGTGCCAAACAACTATTTCAATTGGCATATCAACAATTCATGAGCGGGCAAATACGGGTGATGCTGCCACACTTGCACGCGAGATGCTCCTGCGTGCAGATCGAGCATTATATGAAGCAAAAAACACTGGCAGAAACCGCTACGCGATCAATCTTTAGGTTTTTTGCTCTGCTTGCAATCGTTCGTATTTTGCCTGCAACTGAGCGGGGGTCTCGCGCCATTCAGGATGAAATGGAATGCAATTGACAGGGCACACCTGCTTGCACTGAGGCTCTTTGTAATGACCTACGCATTCCGTACATTTATGCGGATCAATTTCATAAATTTCCGGGCCCATATAAATCGCATCGTTAGGGCATTCGGGTTCGCAAACGTCACAGTTTATGCAATCGTCCGTAATCATCAGGGCCATACAAACTCACTTCTTTCATACATGCGGCACAGGTAGTGCCGACTACTCATTCCGCATTGTAAGCGAAACTATCGTTGTTCATTACTTTCATTGAATGCCGCCACTTTTTGTTGCAGCCAGCGATCAACTGAAGGAAAAACAAATTTAGACACGTCACCGCCAAACATGGCTATCTCGCGAACGATGGTGCCGGAAATAAACTGATACTGATCAGATGGTGTGAGGAACAAGGTCTCTACATCTGGCAATAAATAGCGATTCATGCCTGCCATCTGGAACTCATACTCAAAATCAGACACGGCACGCAAACCACGTACGATCACGCGAGCATCGTTTTTACGGACAAAATCCTTGAGCAAGCCCGAAAAACTCTCCACTCTCACATTGGGATAATGTCCCAATACCTCATTGGCAATCGACAGTCTTTCTTCCAGGCTGAAAAATGGCTTTTTGCTTTTGCTATCCGCCACACCGACTACGAGCGTGTCAAAAAGCCCCGATGCACGGCGCACCAGATCTTCGTGACCACGAGTCAGTGGATCAAATGTTCCCGGATAAACGGCTGTGACCATCTTCACTCCTTTTATTTGCTGACAGCATAATCATATGCACTAAATTGATCTGGCATTATGCCTGATTTTCGTGCGATTCATGCTGCAAAATGTTGCGTTGCAGTATATGGAAGTACACACTACCTGCTTTATCTGCACGGATCACCTGCCATCCATCTAACAAGTTGGATGCTGTTTGCGCTGCTTCTACCTCCGGCAAGGCATGTTCGGCCTCCACGTAGATCACACCTCCGGCAGTCAATAAACGTGCGCAAGCGGGCAATAATCGGGGTAGCCAGTCCTGATGAAAAGGAGGGTCCAGAAAAATCATGTCAAACCGTTGTTGTTGCGCCACTAAATTGTCCGTGACGCGACTGGCGTCGCCTCTGATCAACTGAATCTGGGTCGCACCCAGTTTATCTTTCACCTGCTCCAACTGCTTAAAAGCGGGTGTATGTGACTCGACCATCATGACCTGTTTTGCCCCGCGACTAGCTGCTTCAAAGCCAAGAGACCCACTACCAGCGAACAAATCCAGGCAAGACTTCCGCTGCCAGTCGCCATCAATCAAGTGATTCAGCAAGTTAAATGCCGTTTCACGAACACGATCGGGCGTCGGCCTGAGGCCTTCTGCATCGACCACAGTTAATAATGAGCGCTTCCACTGCCCACCAATAATTCTGACCTGATGCGCCACACGCTTAGGCGAAACGGACTTGATGGGCTTCGTTCTTGTATTTGATTTCATTATTTCAATGACACTGGCAAATAAAATTACCGTGCACGGTCTGTTAGAATGGCAGCATTCTAATACTAGGGGTGATAACTTATTCCAGTTTTCGGATGAAACGCTGATCTATCTTCTCACTCAGATGCCACGCCGATACTAATCCGCATGTCCTGACAAGAAATCAATGCTTTTCACCGCCCACTGCATTGTTACTCCCCCAACTCTTCTACAGATTATCCCCGATGTTTAGTTTTTTCAAAAGAAAACCGAAAGAAGAGCCAGCGCCAACGCCTGTTGTTGCGCCTGAGCCTGTTATCGCCAGTACACCGGACGTTGCAATAACAACACCGACGCCGACTAACAATGTGATTGTTACGCCAGATACGGTAATCGATTCCCCTGCAACCGTCATTGAACCTTCTGCCGAACCCAAAAGATCATGGTTCAGCCGATTAAAAGCGGGCTTGGCAAAAACATCCTCCAACCTGACTACGCTCTTTATCGGTGCCCGCATTGATGATGATTTATATGAAGAGCTGGAAGCCGCACTCCTCACGGCAGATGCGGGTGTTGAAGCAACGCAATTTTTGTTGAATGGCTTGAAGAAAAAAGTCAAAGAGGACAAATTAACTGATGCGGAACAAGTCAAAACAGCACTCAAAGAATTACTCAAAGAGCTGCTTCTTCCTTTGCAAAAACCGCTGGAGCTTGGCCGACATCAGCCACTTGTTATGATGATTGCAGGCGTTAATGGTGCAGGCAAAACCACCACGATTGGTAAATTAGCCAAACATATGCAAACCCATCAGCAATCGGTGTTACTGGCGGCAGGTGATACTTTCCGCGCGGCTGCGCGTGAGCAGCTCACCATCTGGGGTCAGCGCAATAACGTCACGGTGATCTCTCAGGAATCTGGTGATCCGGCAGCAGTTGCATTTGATGCAGTCGCTTCCGCGCGCGCGCGCGGGATTGACGTCGTGATGGTTGATACAGCTGGACGTTTGCCCACACAGTTACATCTGATGGAAGAGCTGAAGAAAATCAAACGTGTCATTGCAAAAGGTATGGATACCGCGCCGCAAGAGATATTGCTGATCATTGACGGTAACACCGGGCAAAATGCACTTGCACAAGTCAAGGCGTTTGATGATGCCCTGCAATTAACTGGACTTGTCATCACCAAGCTTGATGGCACGGCCAAAGGCGGCATTCTTGCCGCCATCGCCAAAAACCGCCCTGTTCCCGTGTATTTCATTGGTGTTGGCGAGCAAATTGAAGATTTGCAGCCATTTAATGCACAAGAATTTGTCGATGCTCTGTTTAACTAGAAACCAGACTGTGATTTTCGCCTGCCATGATCGAATTTGACCACGTCTCTAAACAATACTCGCCGGAAGCGTTTGCTCTGCGCGATATTTCACTGTCCATTAATGATGGTGAGCTGATTTTTCTGGCTGGTCCTTCCGGCGCGGGAAAGTCTACTCTGTTAAAAATGATCGCCGGCATAGAAAAGCCTACGTCTGGGAGTATCAGCGTAAACGGTCAAGATATCGGCAAACTCAAAACTGGCAGCCTTCCTTATCTGCGTCGCAAACTCGGATTGATCTTGCAGGATCAAAAATTATTGCCTGATCGCAGTGTATTGTCGAACGTCATGTTGCCACTGATTGTCACCGGCGCCTCCGTTAGCGAAGCAGAAAGCCGCGCGCATATTGCGCTGGAAAAAGTGAATCTAATGGATAAGGCCGGCATGTATCCGATGGCGCTATCCGGTGGTGAGCAGCAACGGGTCGCCATTGCCCGTGCCATTGTGAATCGCCCACAGATTATTCTCGCGGATGAGCCTACGGCTTTTCTGGACCGGGAAAATGCGAATAAGGTGCTCAGTGCACTCAAAGCCTTTCAAAGTGCAGGAGTAACCTGCATTATTTCCAGCCACGATGAACAGTTTCTGGACAAGGCCAGCCGTGTTATCTATCTGAATCATGGGCAGATCAGCGATACCTGGGGCACAGATTTAGCTGCCTGATCGATTAAAGTTACAAGGAAAACGTCATGACAATCTGGTTTCGTCAGCATCTGTTCGCGCTGAAAAGCGCTTTTTCTCATCTGCGTGCGGGTCCTGGTAATTTCCTGTTCAATGTTCTGGTTGTTGCCATCGCACTGGCCTTACCTATCGCTGGCCTGACGCTGATAGAAAATATCCGCCCGATTTCATCACAATTGTCTATCGAGCCAGAAATCAGCCTGTTTCTCAGCCCCGACATATCCCGGTCGAATGCAACAGCATTGTCTATCCCTATTAAAAAATTATTGAAAGAAAATAATATCCAGGCGAAATTAAATTTCGTCACAAAAGACAAGGCTCTGGCTGCAATGGAAGGCTCTTCCAGCCTCGCAGAGGTATTGTCTACATTGGGTGGAAATCCACTGCCAGATGCCTATGTCATGTCGCTATCTAACAGCGATGCCAGTAAAGTGGATAGACTCGTACAGCAATTACAGGCTTTGCCCGATATTGACACGGTACAGGTAGATTCAGCATGGGTAAAACGTCTGGCAGCACTAGTACAAATACTGCAATTAGGCCTGCTTTTTCTGGCAACCACGTTGGGCGTGGTGGTAGTGGTCGTCGTATTTAATGCGACCAGACTACAGGTCATTTCCCATCAGGCAGAAATTTCCGTGACCCGACTGCTTGGAGCAACCAACAGCTTCATTCACAAACCGTACTACTACACTGGTGCCTTATTAGGTTTGCTCTCAGGTTTACTGGCACTTGGAATCATTGCTGCTTCGCTACAACCCCTGAATCATGCCATTGCCGATTTTGCAAAATTATATGCATCAGAATTCCGTCTCACGCCACTGGGCTTGATCCCTAGTGTGCTCCTCCTCCTCCTGAGTGTCATCCTGGGATTGATTGGTGCGTTTCTATCAGTCAGACGTCAACTGGCGCGTGCAAGTTAAGGTCAAACACCCTGCAACTTTTACGATGCATCGTGGTCTAACGAGAAGAAAATGACCAGTCAGAAAATAGGCCATCCTGCCGTATCTGCATATTTTTTGGCTGCGTTAGCACTCTTCTCAAGAGAGTGCTAATATAAGGGCTTGACATCGTTGGTTTTTGCAATTGCATGCATACCAACAGCAATGAGGAGAAATAATGGCAACTACATCGACACAATTGATCCCTGCTTCTGATAGCACAGTGCTGGCACTTGGTTTTAGCGGCACCTTAGGAAATATTGACGCCTACATTTCAGCAGTTAACCGGCTTCCTATGCTCACGCATGAAGAAGAAGTCAGTCTTGCGACCAAACTTCAGCAAGACAATGATCTCGCCGCTGCGCAGCAACTGGTGATGTCGCATCTGCGTCTGGTTGTCTCTATCGCTCGCGGCTACCTTGGATATGGTTTGCCACATGCAGACCTGATTCAAGAGGGAAATATTGGCCTGATGAAAGCAGTTAAACGCTTCGATCCGAATCAAGGTGTACGACTGGTGTCGTATGCTATGCACTGGATTAAAGCTGAAATGCATGAATACATCCTGAAAAACTGGCGCCTGGTCAAAGTAGCGACAACAAAGGCTCAGCGCAAACTGTTTTTCAATCTGCGCAGCCATAAAGAAGGTCTGGATACCATGTCGCCTAAGCAAATTGATGCTCTGGCAAAGACATTGGATGTGAAACGCGAAGAAGTAATTGAAATGGAAATGCGTTTATCCGGCCGTGATATTGCTCTGGATGCGCCGACAGACGATGATGATGATAAATTCGCACCTATTGCCTATCTGAAAACAGAGTCTGAAGAGCCGACACGCGTGTTAGAAGCTCGTCAGTATGACAGGCTGCAGAGCGAAGGCTTGGAAACTGCTTTGTCAAAACTGGATGCACGTTCACGCCACATCGTAGAGTCACGCTGGCTCAAGAACGATGATGGCACCGGATCCACTCTGCATGAACTGGCTGATGAATATGGTGTCTCTGCAGAGCGCATACGCCAGATTGAGAGTGCTGCGTTGAAGAAAATGAAGGGCGCGCTCGTCAGCTTTTCATAAAGTGAGCAAAGCTCATATTAAAAAAGGCACTCTGCGGAGTGCCTTTTTATTTTAAACGTATCATCGTGCAGGTTTCTGTGGGATTTTGATGATGCACTTCAGTGCTTTCACACAACAATGATTCTTGAAAACAGTATTCACTGCTGAACCAGCTTAACAGCATGCCTATTTATTTGCGATATGACAAAACTTATCGTCATCAACGATACGCCTATCATTCATCATCTGCAGTCAAGTTAAGCAGGTGTCAGCTGCAATAACAATTTCAGATCATGCGCAACTGGTTCTGGACCCTGCCCATGACGCAGAAATAAACGTATACGTCCCTGAGTATCAAACACGTAGCTACCAGCCGTATGATCCATCGTATAACTACCAGGGGTTTTACCTTCTACCTTTTGATAAAACACCTTAAAATCTTTAGCGACTTTTGCTGTCGCCACTGCATCCCCATACAGGCCAAGAAAACGTTGATCAAAATTTGGCACATAAGATGCCAGCAAGGCTTGAGTATCACGTTCTGGGTCAATCGTTACAAACAGTACTTGTACCTTATCTGCATCCGGCCCCAGTTGTTGCATGACATTCGCCATTTCTGCCATTGTTGTCGGACAAACGTCTGGACATTGGGTATAGCCAAAAAATATCACCACCGCTTTTCCACGAAAATCAGCCAAAGTACGTGGCTTGCCATGATGATCAGTCAGATTAAAACCCTGCGCATAATCAAGGCCAGTGATATCGGTATTTTTAAATTTGTCAGCAGGTTTGCCGCAGGCAGCCAACAACAACATGCATGCGATCGTGAGCAGAGCTTTCAGGATTTTCATAATTTGATGTAATGATCAAGCAACAGCGCCGCAAATAACAGTGACAGATAGATGATTGAATATGTAAATGCTTTGCGTGCAAGTAAATCACTGTAGTGCTTATGCATCTGCCATGCATACCACAAAAAAATAATCCCCAAGACAATGGCACTGACCAGATAAATCAGGCCGCTCATCTGCACTGCATATGGCAACATCGTCGTTGCAAACAAAGCGATGGTGTATAGCAGGATATGAAAACGGGTAAATTCAGAACCATGTGTCACAGGCAGCATAGGAAGCCCGGAACGGGCATAATCATCACGCCGATACATGGCCAGAGCCCAGAAATGGGGCGGAGTCCAGACAAAAATAATCAATACCAATAACCATGCCTGCATAGGTACATCGTTTGCTACAGCCGCCCAGCCTAGCGCCGGAGGCATGGCACCAGACAAACCGCCAATCACAATGTTTTGTGGCGTTGCTGGCTTTAAAATAATGGTATAGATCACTGCGTAGCCTACGAACGTGATAAATGTCAGCCACATAGTGAGAGGGTTGACGAATGCATACAAAACCCACATCCCGATACCACCGATCACACCGGAAAATACCAGCGTTTGTAATGCAGTAATTTCACCCTGCGCTGTCGCCCGGCGCGCCGTCCTTGCCATGCGAGAATCAATTTCCCTCTCCACCAGGCAATTCACTGCAAACGCGGCACCGGCCAGCAGCCAGATACCAATCGTTGCGGCAACCAGAATGCGCCAGTCTGGCAATTCCGGCGTTGCCAGAAACATGCCGATCACAGCACAAAATACGGCTAACTGAGTCACGCGGGGTTTAGTCAGCGCCAAATATTGCGCCAGTCTGTTTTGTGTGAGGCTTAAAGTAGTCATGATCAATCAGTGAACAACGGCACGGCTGACATGCCTGACGCGGTAGTTTAACATGGTCAACAAGAGCACGAGCATTGCCGCTCCGCCGTTGTGCAACACGGCCAGTAAAAGTGGCCAGGAAAAGTAAACGGTAGAAACACCGATCAAAAATTGCAGCAGAATCATCATCAGTATGTACTTGCCCAATTGTTCAAAACCTTTGACAGCAAGCGCTTTCCAGCCCACCCATGCAACCAGTCCGAGCACCAGCACTGCAAAGCTGCGATGAACCCACTGTATGGCGACCAATGCGGTAAATGGTAAATACATGCCATCTCTGGTTTGACCTAAAGGCCGCCAAAGACTGAAGCCATGCCCCATATCCATGTCTGGCAGCCATTTCCCATTGCAAAGAGGATAGTCATGACAAGCAAGCGCAGCATAGTTAGTACTAACCCAGCCACCGAGGGCTATCTGGATAAAAATCACCAGCAATGCCACGGTCGCTGGCGCAATAAGGGTACCCGCACCACGCGCTTCCTTTGCGGGCCGCTGCTGCTCTACCGATGCGGCTAATAAAGCCAGCAAGATGATCCCAAGGAGTAAGTGCGTTGTCACAATGACTGGCTGCAACTTTAAAGTCACAGTCCATGCTCCAAATGCACCTTGCAGACATACCGCAAACAATAAAACCCCCGCCAGTTTCAATGCTCCCGGCAACTTGCTACGCTGAGTCCAGGCAAAAAACAATTGCACAATAATCAGTACGCCAACGCTCATTGCCAGATAGCGATGTACCATCTCTATCCACGCTTTTGTTAATGTTACCGGCCCATGGGGCATAGCAACTTCAGCTGCGCTGATTGCCTCATGCGATTGCAAAGGATTCGCCTGCCCATAACATCCAGGCCAGTCAGGACAGCCAAGACCGGAATCTGTCAGGCGTGTAAATGCGCCGAACATAATCAACTCGAATGTCAGCACCATCGTGACAGTCACTAATTTTCTGTATTTATTTTGTTCGGCAGAAAAAAATATAATCGATAACGGTAGTAAGGCAACCAGTAACCCCGTCATTGCAAGCTGAATAAACACGGTTTACCCTATCGAGGATGCTTTAAGCAATTTGGCAATATCTTTCTTCATTTTGTTTGGGTCAGCATCTTTGGGGAAGCGCATCATTAAATTTCCTAAGGGATCCACCATGTAAATATGATCGCTGATCTGCGTATCCGCTTCGGTAGGCAACCAGCGCTTCACTATTTCCGCATTCACGCGCAACATCTGCATACCATCGTGCTGACGAATCAAGTCTGTATCGACTGGCTGCTCATCACTGATCAACCAGACCCGCTCAATTCTTTCCATTTCTTTGCCCTGCGCCAGTCTCAACTGGCGAATATCATATAGTTTTTTACGGCATGCCGGATGACAGTCTCCCCCATCAATACTCAGCATTAACCACTTGCCTTTGTAAGCATCCAAACCCGTTGTTTTATCTGTGGAATGTGTGCTCAGCAAACGTGCATTCAAGGCGGGAACAGGGTAGTCACGAGGGTCGAGTATGACGCCGTAATTAGTGCGGCCACCCGGTTTGATCACGTAATACGCCAGATAAGAAAAAATCATTGGCGCAGCACATACCAATAAAATCAACAATAGTTTCCAACGCCCCTTGGACGTTGGGTTTTCATTTTTTTTCACGACGAAATCCTGTAACCAAAAAAAATATCAGTGCCATGATAGACAGCGCATACCATTGAAAAGCGTATGCTCGATGTTTATCTGCACCGGAAGATGGTAACGGCCAATCTCTTTGCAAGCCATCGGCAACTTCTGAAGTCTGCTCAATAATAAATGGATAAAATTGCATCCCTGTCTGCGCGGTCAAATCATTAAGATCAAGGTTTTGGATAATACTGCCTGATTTGACCTTCTCAGCCTGGCCAAGTTGCATCGCACGATCAAGTTTATCCCGCATCATACCTGTCAGCGTTATCTGTCCGGGCGGCGTGTACAAAGGAGGTAATTTTGTTCTCTCCACTGGGTTCCGAACCTGCCAGCCGCGCGCAACCAGAATAAATTGATTGGTACCAGTCACACGTAAAGGCATTAATACATAAAAACCAGCACGGCCTTGTAAAGGACGATTATCCAGATAAAGTGGCCAGTCTTGAACAAACTCGCCCTCAACAACGAGGCGTCGAAAAGGACTGAACACATGATCAGTCGTAGTTTTATTCAGATAAATCAACGGCGCAGATGATGCCTTTTCTATTTCCTGAAACAGGGCTTCTTTTTGCTCTGCTCGGCGAGTTTGCCATTGTCCCAAGGCACACCCTGCAACAATGAGCAGAACCGTAGCAATCAGCGGCCATAAACGCAAACGTGAGGCGATTCGCATTACAATAGACATATCACTCATCTTGGCACAATGCTGCAGAATATAACCGTATGAAAATCCTTGTTGCCATTGCGTTTTTTCTTATCATTTTCAGTCTTGGATCTGCGCTGGTCTATTTGATGAAAGATAAGGGAAAAAGTAACCGTACCGTGAAAGCGCTCGCTTTTCGCGTAGGGTTTTCAATTACACTTTTTATACTGATTTTAGTGGCCAACCATTATGGACTGATACAGCCCACTGGAATACGATAAAGCACAACCAAAACAAAAATTGAAACAAGCTCAGAAGATAAAAACCTGAAAATCGTTCACCATCCAAGAAAAAGCCGCACACATGTGCGGCTTTTTTATTCTCAGCGTCAGAATTTCCTAGTTTATAGCCAGTACACCACAACATACAACCCCAGCCAAACCACGTCGACAAAGTGCCAGTACCATGCAGCGCCTTCAAAGGCGAAATGCTGCTCAGGCGTAAAATGACCTTTCAACACACGGAACAACACTACGGACAGCATAATCGCACCCATCGTTACGTGGAAACCATGGAAACCTGTCAGCATGAAAAAGGTGGAGCCATAAATACCAGACGTCAGTTTCAAATTCAGTTCATGGTAAGCATGAATATATTCATATGCTTGGAAGCCCATAAACACCGCACCCAGCAAGACTGTTGCGAACAGCCAGAGTGCTGTTTTACTGCGATGGCCAGCGCGAATAGCGTGATGTGCAATTGTCAGCGTCACACCAGAGGTCAGCAACAAAGCGGTATTGATCGTTGGAATAGGGAAAGGCCCCATCGTTTTGAACGCCTCTACTGTACCAGCAGGACCAACATTACCCCAGTTTGCAGCAAAATCTGGCCACAGCACTTTATGATCCAGATCTGCTAACCACGGCATCGAAATACTGCGCGCGTAAAATAACGCTCCAAAGAACGCAGCAAAGAACATGACTTCAGAGAAAATAAACCAGCTCATACTCCAACGATAAGAGACATCAATGCGAGCGCTGTATTTGCCACCTTCAGACTCGGCAATCGCATCACCAAACCAGTTGTACAACACGACCAGCGTCAGGAATATACCTGCGAAGTTAACATAAGAACCCCAGCTCACGCCATTGACCCAGGCAGATGCGCCTATCATGGTCAGCAGCAAAGAGGAACCTGCCAGAACAGGCCATTTGGATGGTCCTGGCACAAAATAATATGGCGCTTTAGCGTGTTGAGAACTCATTTCCATCTCCCGATGCAATTTAATGTACGACTCGAATTGTTATTTTGCGACGACATGCTTCACGATCAGCACCAGTATCGATATAAAAATGATGGCGCCGATAATCCCTGCAATAATCACATGTACAGGATTGAGTTGCGCAGCATCCTGCTCATAATCATTTTTCTTACGAATTCCCAGAAACGACCAGAATACTGCTTTCATCGTTGCCAGAAATGATGCCTTACGTTGTGAAGCCTGCTTTAAATCACTCATGTTTTCGCCTGACTGGCTGACACTGCGGTCTGCTGCTTCCCGCCAACCTCAAAGAAAGTATAGGACAGAGTAATCGTCTTCACGTCTCTGGGTAACGCCGGATCTATGTAAAACACGACTGGCATCTGCCTTGCTTCATTTGCTTCCAGTGTTTGCTGCTTAAAACAAAAACATTCCATTTTTTTGAAATAGTTACTTGCCTGCTGCGGTGCATAGCTTGGTATAGCCTGCGCATCCATTTTATAAGCTTGCTTGTTAACCACTTCATACACAATTTGGGACATCTCGCCAGGGTGTACTTTCATGCTTGATACAGTAGGACGAAAACGCCACGGACCTTGCGTATTGGCATCAAACTCAACTGTAATTTCACGACTTCTGTCAATTTGAGAATTAGATATTTCTTTTACTGAAATATCTTTGGGAGTCAAAATATTTACGCCCGTTATTTCGCAAATTTGTTTATAAATCGGTACCAGTGCATAGCCAAAGCCAAACATCATCACTGCAATCACCAGTAACTTGCCCAACATGCTGGCATTCAGCTTGCCGATCATTGATGCAGCTTTGTTGTCTTGTTCAGACATGGAATATTCCGTGTTAGCGCAGCAAAGTTTGTTTAACGAATACGCCGATAAAAAATATCAGCGCCACCGAAAACAAAATAATGGCTGTTCTTGCATTGTTCGGCTTTTTATCGTTTTTCATATTTTTCACGATGCCCCACAAGCTTGCTGGGGCATCTTGCATATATTCATTATTTAACGATCGGAGGTTCTTCAAAAGTATGGAATGGTGCAGGACTTGGCACTGTCCATTCCAGTCCCTCAGCACCTTCCCATGGTTTCGCCGGTGCTGGTTGACCACCTTTAATCGATGGAATAACAACCGCCAGGATAAAGTACACCTGCATCAGACCGAACCAGAAAGCACCGATCGTCGCGATCTGATTAAAATCAGTGAATTGCGCAGGATAATCAGCGTAGCGACGTGGCATACCCGCAAGACCCAGGAAGTGCATAGGGAAGAAAGTCACATTAAATGCGATCAGAGAACCCCAGAAATGAATCTTGCCGCGGGTTTCGTTATACATAAAGCCTGTCCACTTTGGTCCCCAGTAGTAATACCCGGCAAATAAGGCAAACAAGGAACCAGCTACCAGTACATAGTGGAAGTGGGCCACTACGTAGTATGTATCCTGCAACTGAATATCAATCGGTGTTACCGCCAGAATCAAACCTGTAAAACCACCCATAGTAAACACGAAGATAAATCCGACTGCAAACAACATGGGCGTCTCAAAAGTCATTGAGCCTTTCCACATTGTGGCGACCCAGTTAAATACCTTCACGCCTGTAGGGATAGAAATCAGCATCGTGGCATACATAAAGAACAACTGCGCAGTCACTGGCATACCGGTTGTGAACATGTGATGTGCCCAGACGATGAAGGACAGAATCGCGATGGATGCTGTTGCATACACCATCGATGCATAACCAAACAAAGGCTTACGGGCAAATGCAGGAACGATCTGGGAAACGATACCAAAAGCGGGCAAAATCATGATGTACACCTCTGGATGTCCGAAGAACCAGAAAATGTGCTGATACATGACAGGATCACCGCCGCCTGCTGCATTAAAGAAGGATGTACCAAAATGACGATCAGTCAGTGTCATGGTGATCGCGCCGGCCAACACAGGCATGACAGCAATCAACAGGTACGCAGTAATCAACCATGTCCAGCAAAACATCGGCATTTTCATCAACGTCATACCTGGCGCGCGCATGTTCAGGATGGTAGTAATGATGTTGATAGAACCCATGATGGACGATGCACCCATGATATGAACGGCAAAAATCGCCATATCCATACCTGGTCCCATTTGTGTCGACAGCGGCGCATACAAAGTCCAACCTGCGGCAGTCGCGCCACCAGGAACCCAGAACGAAGCCATCAACAAAATCGCTGCTGGCGGCATCAACCAGAATGAGAAGTTATTCATCCGGGCGAATGCCATGTCAGATGCGCCAATTTGCAGAGGAATCATCCAGTTAGCAAAACCAACGAACGCCGGCATAATCGCACCGAACACCATGATCAGACCATGCATGGTCGTCAGCTGATTGAAGAATTCCGGCTGCACCAACTGCAAGCCCGGCTGGAACAGCTCTGCACGGATCATCAGGGCCAACACGCCGCCTGACAACAGCATCGTGAAGGCGAACCATAAATACAGACTGCCGATATCTTTATGATTGGTAGCAAACAACCAACGACGGAAACCATGTGGATGGTCATGCGCGTGGTCGTGAGAGTGATCGTGAGCGTGATCAATTGTAGTAGTGCTCATCTTTTCTCCTGTTCTTCCTGTTATTACTTACGCGCAGCCAGAACTTCGGCTGGTTGGACGATATTTTCGGCAGACTTGTTGGACCAGTTATTGCGCGTATAAGTAATCACGGCTGCAATTTCTGTATCTGACAAAGTTGCTTTCCATGCAGGCATCGCATTTTTACCATTGAGCAAAATACCAACCTGACCAGTTTTCGGACCTGCTACAACGGCAGAGCCATCCAATGCAGGGAACGCGCCCGGAACACCTTTGCCTGTTGCCTGATGGCAGGCCACGCAGTTAGCAGCATAGACTTTCTCGCCGCGCTGTTTCAGTTCGTCAACAGTCCATACTTTATTCGGGTCATCCGCTTTGGCAGCCATTTCTTTTTTCTTGGTATCGACCCATTTTTTGTAATCGTCGTCAGAAACAACATTCACCACGATAGGCATGAATGCGTGCTCTTTACCGCATAATTCAACGCACTGACCGCGGTAGACGCCAATTTTCTCAGCCTTAAACCAAGTATCACGCACAAAGCCTGGAATCGCATCCTGCTTCACGCCAAACGCTGGGATAGTCCATGAGTGAATGACGTCGTTCGCTGTTGTGATAATACGGACTTTTTTATTAACAGGTACGACCACTTGATTATCAACTTCAAGCAGATAGTTGTCACCACGCGCTTCTGTCGGAGCAACGCCTGGGGAACCAACCTGAGTGCGCGGAGTGGACAACGTAGACAAGAAAGAAATGCCTTCACCTTCGCCTTTGAGGTAATCGTAACCCCATTTCCACTGCATGCCGGTCGCTTTGATCGTAATGTCGGCATTTGAAGTGTCCTTCATCGCCACGACTGTTTTAGTTGCAGGCAACGCCATGCCGATAACGATAAAGAACGGGACGATAGTCCACGCAATTTCTACCGCAGTACTTTCATGGAAAGTTGCTGCCTTATGACCAACTGATTTACGGTGTTTCAGTATCGAATAAAACATCACACCAAATACAGCGACAAAGATCACCAGACAGATAACCAGCATCAGGTTATGAATGGAGTAAATTTGTTCCGCAATCTGTGTTACTGGCGCTTGCAGGTTTAACTGACGCACCGCAGGACCACCCTGACTATCTACCACCGCCCATGTTGGCATACCAGCAGCCAAGAGCGAGGCACCCAGCATGAACGACTTTAATCGCTTAGCATGTTTCATCATTCCCCCAAAACCCCGTTTAGAATTCTTTTAACAGACTGCCTGGCAGACATACAATCAGACACGCATGCGTACTGGCAACATCTACAACTGCGTGAGTATAAGGCGTAAAGCAAGGGCTTATCAAGCAGAATGCAGCGCAAAAATCTATGATCTGGCGCAAATGAAACAAAGATTTATTTCAGATAATTTGCTTTTTTTAAGGGCATTTGATGTAGATTAAATTCCTTTTTTACGAATATCGAAGTGAACAATAGACTCGCCAGAACTTGTTTTTCGACTGACAGGACGAAATGCGTGTCCATATACGACTTCAAAACTCAGAGGAATCAGGCCATCCTCCCCCCGCAGAGAATCCAGTGCACGCAACATGTTGGCGTGCATGTGCTTACCACTCAAGCCTGGACGACGCGACAATAAAGGGTTACCGCCAAGCGCCTGAACATCAGCCAGTAAGCTGCGGGCGTCTTTATAAGTTACGGTAATTTTTTCCATATCCATCACTGGTGTGGAAAATCCGGCATTCACCAGCATGTCACCAAAATCATGCATATCGACGAAAGGCAAGGTATGCGGAAATGTGTCGACAGCGGCGTACGCCTGCCGCAATTCGATCAGCGTGTCAGGACCAAAACAGGAAAACATCAGCAAACCCTCGGTGCGCAATACGCGACGCCATTCAGCAAATACCAGGTCAGGCTGAGGATGCCAGTGCAATGCAAGATTGGACCAGATCAAATCCGTCGATGCAGATGCCAGTGGTAATCTGGAGAAGTCACCATTGATCAGGCCCGGCGCGCTGTCTGTCCTTAATGCAGCGGGCGTGAGCTTTGCCATCAACCGACCAACCGTACTCATGGCGGCCTGACGCTGCTGTTGTATGACGTTCAGCATAGGCAGTGACGCATCCAGCGCAATGACTTGCGCATCCGGATAGTTGCGTTGTAATTCAGAAATATCAGCACCATCACCACAACCGGCGTCAAGCAAGCACTGCGGCTTTATTTTGACTAGCTCCAGCTTTTCCCTCATACGGGACGCAATCTCTCTGCGCAAAAAATCAGAAGGTTTTATTTTTTCTGGACGGGAAAACAACTGTCTTACCAGTTGCACATCAATAGGAGCACTCAGCATCTTCAGGAAATGGTCTTGCCATCATTAAGTTGAATTAAACGGTATTGTCCGAGTTTACACGCTTGCACATCCTGTCGCAGAATTACTACATGCAAACACAACGTCACTTATTCACCACAGCGCTGCAACGACTCCTGAGCACATTGCTGCCCGGCATCTGCGCTCTGTGTCGGCAAGAGGCCAGCAATACGCTCTGCGTTGCTTGTAAACAAAGATACTTTGTGAGCCATTCGACACGCTGCCGGCAATGCGCACTCGTATTACCGCCGCAAGCAGCTTCAACGGTTTGCGGTGATTGCCTGCAACATCCACCCGCCTTTGATCAGACCATCACTGTTTGCGACTATGCACCACCACAGGATCAGTTGGTGCTGACACTGAAGTTCGGCCATCAACTGGCAGTGGCGAATCTATGCTCTGCTCTGTTAAGAGACGCGATTCTGAGCCAGCAAACGACGTCACTACCCGACCTGCTGTGTGTCGTACCATTAAGTGCTCAGCGTCTGGCAGAGCGCGGCTTCAATCAATCCGCGGAAATCGCACGTCCATTAGCGCAACAACTCGGAATACCCTTACACGTAGCGATGTTAAAAAGAACGCGTGATACCTTGCAGCAAAGTAGTTTGCCCCCTGATGCGCGCAAGCATAATGTCAGACAGGCATTTACCATCGATACCAATGCGTTGGAATTAATACACGGAGCACACATTGCTGTGATTGATGATGTGATTACCACTGGCATGACTTTGCATGAAATCGCTACAATGCTGAAACGTTTCGGTGCGGCCAAAATCACCAATTATGTTTTTGCCCGTACACCACCTCATTTCAGTTAGGAAATTATTTTGTTTCATGTCGTCCTGGTCGAACCGGAAATACCACCCAATACCGGCAATATCATCCGCCTCTGCGCCAATACTGGCGTGCAGCTGCATTTAATCGAGCCGCTGGGGTTTCCTTTGGACGATAGCAAAATGAAAAGAGCTGGTCTCGATTACCACGATTATGCGACGATGAAAGTACATAAAAACTGGGAAGCATTCCTTGCGACACAACAACCGCCGACAGATCGGATGTTCGCTCTCACCACGCATGGCTCAGCACCATTTTCCACCGCCCGCTTTATGCCCGGTGATTACTTTGTCTTCGGCGCAGAAACCCGGGGACTGGCGCCCGCATTGCGTGAGTCATTTCCGGTATCGCAACGCATACGATTACCAATGCGGCCTGATAACCGTAGCCTGAATCTTTCCAACACCGTTGCAGTGGTGGTGTATGAGGCGTGGCGGCAAAACGATTTTCTCGGTGGATCATAGAGAATATTGATATATATTGAGCGTCACGTTCCTGCCTGAACAAATTCTGATATGAGCGGACAATGGCGCAAAACAATAGGTCACCAACGGCAAGACAACCATAACACCGAGCTGTTTCAGCTCCAGCCCATAAAAGTGCCACCAAAAACAAAATAAGCAATACAGACAACGCCAACAGCGTGAAGGACACGAGCATTGAATACCATCGGCATCTGGACTTGGAATAGCATGACAGGCGACTTTTACTGGTCGCCTGGAATGTGTGCCATGTCAGGCAGACCATTACATATGACGCAGGTCAGCGCTCAGGATGCGGGAACCTACTATGCCAATGATGCCTGGCTACACTTTGTGACCAGTCTGACTGCGTTGATTGGCCGCACTTCTACAATGGCATTGCCTGCCATGCAATTTATCTTACCGCTGCATGATCAGTCTAAAACCATACGACTACGGTTGGAGCCATATTTTGATCAGCATGGCAGCGTCTTGCATGGCATTGCCGAAACCATAGAACAAGACGGTCTGGCTGCCAGCGTGCCGCCGACACAAAACCATACGATGTCACTCCCCGCGCTGTTAAATGCGCTGACCGTCGGTATTGCTTTTGTTGACCATGATTTACGCTATCAATTTTTTAATACTACGTATCTGGAATGGTTTTCTCTGCCGGCATCTGCCAGCATCGGAAAGTCAGTGGAAGACACGATAGGAAAAGAAATTTACCTATCATTAAAACAATCGCTGCAGATGGCTTTGCGTGGTGTTCCAGCCACGTCCGATGCCACGATCACCGACAGACATGGCGTCACCAGATCCATGACAACAAAATGTCTGCCTGCTTACTCAAATCGCCACACTATCATCGGCTGTTATGTGTTCGTGCACGACAATACGCAGTATCAACAGGCGGAAGAGGAATTAAGGCTGACAGAAAATCGCTGGCAGATGGCGCTGGAAGGATGTGGCGACGGTGTTTGGGACTGGTATCCGCAACTTGGCATAGAAATATTGTCAGATCGCCTGAAAGCGATCTATGGCTATGGCCCTCATGAAGTCAGCGATTTTTCAGAGGAACTTGACCGCCGCACGCACCCCGAAGATCTGGACAAAATGCTTGCGGACCGCATCGCCCATTTTGAAGGACTGACACCCATCTACATCAATGAACACCGGGTGCAATGCAAAGATGGCAGCTGGAAGTGGATATTGTCGCGCGGTACCGTGATTCAAAGAGATGAGCACGGAAATCCATTGCGCGTGGTCGGTACTCACACCGATATTTCAGAACAAAAGAAAGCCGACGTTGCCCTGAAAGAAAGCGAAGGCCGGCTAAGGATGGCGCTGTCAGCGACGCATCAGGGTTTATATGATCTGAACATACAAACCGGTGACACCATCGTCAATGCCGAGTATGCCAATATGCTTGGCTACGAACACGCAAATTTTATCGAAAATAAAGCGGCCTGGCTGGAGCGTATGCATCCGGAAGACATCAGAAGCGCTGACCGTGCGTATAGCAATTATCAGAATGGTCTGGCGGATGAATATCGGGTGGAGTTCCGGCAGCGAAAAGCGAGTGGTGACTGGATCTGGGTGTTATCCGTCGGGGCACTGGTAGAGTGGGATAACGATGGCAATCCTCTGCGTATGCTAGGTACTGTTCTGGACATTACAGAAAAGAAAAAATCCGAAGCACTGATATGGCAACAGGCCAATATGGATTCGCTAACGGGTCTGCCAAACCGGCGCAGTTTTTATGACCGGGTGGATTACGACATCAAGAAGAGTAAGCGTACAGGTTTACAACTGGGCGTGCTGTTCATTGATCTGGATTTTTTCAAAGAAGTCAACGACACCTTAGGCCATGCTACTGGCGACGCGCTACTGGTTGAAGCGGCGAACCGCCTGCGTCACTGCGTGCGGGAATACGATACCGTTGCCCGACTGGGTGGTGATGAATTTACTGTGTCGATTCCAGACCAGCATGATCATCTGCAAATTGAAAAAATTGCCCAAAAAATTATTCAGCAGTTATCCGCACCATTTTCGTTGGCGAATGAGCAGATTTTTTTATCCGCCAGTATCGGCATCACCTTGTACCCACGTGATGCTGACAATGCCAACGATCTGTTAAAACATGCTGATCAGGCAATGTACGCAGCAAAAGGCAGTGGGCGCAATCGCTTCAGTTATTTCACCCCCGATCTGCAAACTGCCGCACAAGCCAGACTCAGGCTCAACAACGAATTACGTACTGCCATTGCCGAAAAACATTTACAGGTATATTTCCAGCCAATTATTGATCTCAATACGGGTCACATCCGTAAAGCGGAAGCACTGATACGCTGGCATCATGCGCAGATGGGTTATATCAGTCCTCCGGAATTTATTCCGATAGCGGAAACCAGCGGACTGATCCACCATATCGGTGACTGGGTATTTGAGCAGTCGCTTATTTATGTACAACAATGGCGTGAACGCTTTCATCCCGAATTTCAGATCAGCGTCAATCAATCGCCGGTAGAATTCCAGGCCGATGATGGCCGATATGCAGGTTGGATACAGAAAATGCGCGATCTGAATCTGCCAGGTCAGGCAATCGTCATAGAAATTACCGAAGGACTATTACTGGATGCCAGTAATAAAATTTTTAATCAATTATTGCAATTCCGGGACGCCGGAATTGCAGTCGCGATTGACGACTTTGGCACCGGCTACTCGTCGTTATCGTACCTGAACAAATTTGATATCGATTATCTGAAAATTGACCAGTCTTTTGTACGCAATCTGGCCCCGGGTTCCAGCGAAAGTGCCTTATCGGAAGCCATGATTATGATGGCGCACAAGCTGGGGCTCAGAGTCATTGCGGAAGGTGTGGAAACAGAGGAGCAACGTGCATTGTTATCGCTGGCAACCTGCGATTTTGCACAAGGTTACCTGTTCGCCAAACCACTGCCACCGGAAGAGTTCGAGCAATTGCTGGAAACATTGTATAAGGCCGAGTGATGCATTCGCGTGCATCAGTATTTCTGCTTCATCTGCATCCAGTGCATTTTCTGCCTTAGAGCACTTTCACCGCTGTGCTGGCACAGCAATAGCATGATGCTGGTGACGAGAGCGCATGCCAGCAGATTAACGATGTGCTCTGACCTTGGCGAGTAATTGACTGGTGGAGCGATCGTGCTGGAAATCAATTGCCTGCACTTTTCCACCATACGACAACACGGCCTGCCCTTCCGGAATCGCGCTCATATCGTAATCGCCACCTTTGACATACAGGTCCGGATGCGCCGCCAGCACAGCTTGCAACGCTGTATCTTCGTCAAATTCCACCACCAGACTGACAGATTCCAATGCCGCCAGTACGGCCATTCTATCGGCACAACTGTTGACTGGACGATCATCGCCCTTGCCAAGTCGTCGCACAGAAGCATCGGTATTGACTGCTACCACCAGCGAAGCACCAAGTGCACGCGCCTGCTCCAGATAGGTCACATGGCCACGATGTAAAATATCAAATACGCCATTGGTCATCACCACCGGTTTAGGCAAGGAAGCAACGCGTGACGATAGTTCTGTGGTGGCAGCGATTTTTTGTTCAGAAGAACGCATAAAAAATATCAACAACATGTATATTAAAAAACGCCGTGATCACATATCCACGGCGGCTTTGCTTATTGTATGCGAACCTGGGCTCAGGAAGCTGCTGCAGGCGTCAGGCGCTGCGCGATTTCCTTACGGTAGCGATTCAAATCCTGGACAGACTCAAATGTGCGCTCAAACAACAACGACATATTGTGCAGGATGCGGTCGATGACCTTTTTTTCCCAGACGCTGTCAAACTTGATCTGCCCATCCAGCCAACGTTCCAACCAATCAGGATCGGGCAAACGGCTTTGCACGGTATCGTTCGGAAATAAAGCCTGATTCACATGCAGGTTGGTCGGATGCAAAGGTTTTTCTGTGCGTCGCGCAGAGGCCATCAATACACCGATTTTAGAGAATGCAGCGCGTGCAACATCGCCTGCTTCCAGCAGAGATTTTTTCATGTAGCGTAAATAAGCGCCACCATGACGTGCTTCATCCTGACTGATAATTTTGTAGATGTGTTTGATGACAGGTTCTGTATGCCATTCCGATGCGCAGCGATACCAGTGATTCAGACGGATTTCACCGCAAAAATGCAGCATCAGCGTTTCCAGCGGCGGAGCAGGATCGAATTCAAAACGGACGTTCTGAAGTTCTTTCTCGGTCGGCACCAGTTCGGGATGAAAGCGGCGCAGATATTCCATCAACACCAGAGAATGTTTTTGCTCTTCAAAAAACCAGATCGACATAAATGCAGAAAAATCACTATCGCCGCGATTGTCACGCAAAAACATTTCTGTCGCAGGCAAGGCAGACCATTCTGTGATGGCGTTCATCTTGATCGTTTGCGCCTGCTCTGCTGATAGCTTGGTGGCGTCGTACTGGTCCCAGGGAATATCCGTATCCATGTTCCAGCGAACCTGTTCGAGCGATTTAAATAATTCGGGATAAAGCATCGTCAGCCTCTGATATAAATGACTGCATTACTGCGAGATAGCAGCAATGGCGAGCCATTTTACCAGAGACCTGTGACTGATTCACGACAGGGCTCAGTCATCATCAAACCCGCATGGAGCTTCAGTTTTCTTCGTTTTCACTGATCGCGTTGCGAATATCATCACGCGTCAGTGCAGGAGCAAACTGCAAGATAAAGTCATAGGTATACGCACGCAGATAAGCCCCTTTGCGCACGGCAAGACGAGTCACATTCGGCGTGAACAAATGATCAGCAGAAATCGTTCTGAGCTGATGCGTGCGCTGTGCTTCAATCGCCATGGATGCCACAATTCCTACACCCAGCCCCAGGGCCACATATTGCTGAATCACATCTGAATCCATCGCCGTCAACACAATATCCGTGCGCAGACCTGCCTGCTGGAATGCATCGTCGATATGACCACGTCCCGTGAATCCGACGTCATACGTAATCAATGGATAATTTGACAAATCTGCCAGTGTCAGCTGCTCCTTGTGCAGCAAAGGATGTCCTTCCGGTACCACAATGACATGGTTCCATTCATAGCAAGGGAAAGACACGAGATCTTTAAATTGCGATAAACCTTCGGTAGCAATACCGATATCAGCTTTGCCTGACAATACCCATTCTGCAATATGCTCTGGCGAACTCTGTTGCAAGGCGATACGGACATCCGGAAAATTCTGCCGAAATCCTTGTACCACTTTTGGCAATACATATCTGGCCTGGGTATGCGTGGTGGCAATCGCCAGTGTGCCTTTGGTCTGATCAGAATAATCGTTGCCGGCCTGTTGTAAATTTTCGGCCTCCAGCAGCAAGCGCTCGATGATAGGCAAAATATCTTTGCCTGGCTCAGTCAATCCTGTCAGACGTTTGCCGTTGCGTTCAAAAATATCCACGCCAAGTTCTTCTTCCAGTTCGCGAATCTGGCGGCTGACACCGGGCTGCGAGGTGAACAACACATTAGCGACTTCTGTCAGGTTATAACCACGTCGGGACGCTTCGCGGATGGAACGTAATTGTTGGAAATTCATGATAATCCTGTTCTTTTTTTATGGTTACTGATGATCGACAAAGACATGCAAACGTTTCGGTTTCACGACCAGTGCTTCACCGATCTTGAGTTTCAGTTGCAGATATTTTTCGCTGGAAATCATCGCTTCTACCAGTTCGCCATTGTCATCCCGCTCAAGTTCCAATTGCGCCAGAGGGCCGATGCTGTGTACACGGCGTAACTGCACCAACAAGCCTGTCGCACCAGGCGAATAACGGTCGATATCCAGTTCATGAGGGCGTACATATCCGGTGCCGATGGCATCGCGGGTATCGGCGTGTCCCGGTGCCTCAAATGCCACTCCACCAGCATCCAGAATGCCCTCGTGCACTCGTCCACGGAACAGATTCACGTTGCCCAGGAAGCCATACACAAATGGTGTGGCAGGATGGTGATACACATCTGCCGGAGCACCAACCTGCTCGACCTTGCCGTGATTCATGACCACGATTCTATCGGCAACTTCCAGTGCTTCTTCCTGATCATGTGTGACGAAAATACTGGTGACATGCAGTTCATCATGCAAACGACGAAGCCAGCGACGCAACTCTTTACGCACCTTGGCATCCAGCGCGCCGAATGGCTCATCCAGCAACAAAACCCGTGGTTCCACCGCCAGCGCACGCGCCAGCGCGATACGCTGACGTTGCCCACCCGACAGTTGTGGCGGATAGCGATCTGCGAGCCAGTCGAGCTGTACCAGCTCCAGTAACTTCGATACTTTTTCCTTGATTTCTGCTTCTGACGGACGCAGATGACGCGGCTTGACGCGCAATCCGAATGCGATGTTTTCAAAGATCGTCATGTGCTTGAACAAGGCATAATGCTGGAACACAAATCCGACCTGACGCTCACGTACATGCTGTGCAGAAGCGTCCTGACCATCGAGCAACACCTGACCGCTATCGGCATATTCCAGCCCCGCGATAATGCGCAACAATGTCGTTTTTCCGCAGCCGGAGGGTCCCAGCAATGCAGTCAGTTCGCCATTCGGAAAATCCAGCGAAACGTTATCCAGTGCCGTGAAATTGCCAAAGCGTTTTTGTAATTGATTAACAGCGATACTCATCTTGTTTCTCCGATTATTCCTGTGGGATGCGGGCACGCGATTCATCGGTGCGCCATTCAACGATGGATTTCACCACCAGCGTCAGCAACGCCAGCAAGGTCAGTAATGACGCCACAGCAAAGGCTGCAGTGAAGTTGTATTCGTTATATAAAATTTCGACTTGCAAAGGCATGGTGTTGGTCTCGCCGCGTACATGCCCGGAGACGACGGAGACGGCACCGAACTCCCCCATGGCGCGGGCATTACACAAGATCACGCCATAGATCAGACCCCATTTAATATTGGGCAAGGTCACGTGCCAGAAGGTTTTCCAGCCAGACGCGCCAAGCACCAGAGCGGCTTCTTCTTCCTCGCTGCCTTGCGCTTGCATCAAGGGAATCAGTTCGCGGGCAACAAATGGAAAGGTGACAAAAATCGTCGCCAGCACAATGCCGGGAACAGCAAATAAAATCTTGATGTCATGCTCCCGCAACCAGCCACCAAACCAGCCCTGCGCGCCAAACAGCAACACATAAATCAGACCAGAAATAACCGGTGATACTGAGAATGGCAAATCGATCAATGTCAGCAACACATTCTTGCCACGGAATTCAAATTTGGCGATTGTCCAGGCAGCAGCAACACCAAACACCAGATTCAGTGGCACTGCTATTCCTGCAGCGATCAGGGTCAGTTTGATGGCAGAAAGTGCATCTGCTTCAGTAATCGACTGCAGATAGACTTCCCAGCCTTTTTTCAGGGCTTCGGCAAATACAGCAGCCAGCGGTATAAATAAAAATAAGGTCAGAAATGCCAGCGCAATCGTCAACAGTAATGCTCTGACCCAGAATGGTTCTATGGTTGCTGCCGGTGTAATGACCGGCTCTATCCCGCGTGCAGGAGTGGATTCAGAATGGGGTACTGCGGACATTATTCTCTCCCTGCATTTTGTTTGCTGCGGGTCCAGGCTTGCAGCGCATTAATCGTTAATAGCAAAGTAAATGACATCAACAACATCACCACCGCAATCGCCGTTGCTCCGGCATAGTCGTATTGCTCCAGCTTGGTGATCATGAATAAGGGCGTGATCTCGGACACCATCGGCATATTGCCGGCAATAAAAATGACCGAACCGTATTCACCTGTGGCGCGCGCAAACGCCAGCGCAAAGCCAGTCAGTAAGGCCGGTAATATGGTCGGCAAAATAACGCGGGTAAATGTTTGCCAGTGACTGGCACCGAGGCTGACTGCGGCTTCTTCCAGCTCTTTTTCGGCCTCTTCCAGCACCGGTTGTACGGTACGAACAACAAACGGCAAGCCGATAAAAGTCAGTGCGACCAATACCCCGAGCGGCGTGAACGCGACTTTAATACCCAGTGGCGTCAGCAACTTGCCAAGCCAGCCGTTTGGCGCATACAAAGTCGCCAGGGTGATCCCCGCTACCGCTGTCGGCAGCGCAAACGGTAAGTCTACTAATGCATCAACCAGACGCTTGCCCGGAAATTTATAACGCACCAGTACCCAGGCAACGATTCCTCCAAACACAACGTTAATCAGCGCCCCTAACAATGAGGCACCGAATGTCAGCCGATAAGATGCCAGCACACGATCGGACGTTACGGTGGACCAGAATGCCTCCCAGGTCATGGTGAATGTTTTCAGAAAAACCGCTGACAAGGGAATCAGCACGATCAGACTCAGGTAAAACAGAGTGAATCCCAGAGAGAAATGAAACCCCGGAATCACCCTTCCCACCTTTGGTTTACGACTCAAGAATGTTGCCATACGCTGCCTTTATTACTGATATGACTATAGAAAGTACATATTGGCAGGTTTTTGTTATATGAAAAACGAATTTTTTATTATGTTCTTATTTGTTTTTCAAATATGAAACCGACGAAAAAATGCCCCGGCAAGGCCAGGCAAGCGTCCTCCGCCTTGAGAATCGTCGCTTGCCATTGGTATTCGCCCGCAGTCAGCATGGGCGTGAAGGAGCTTAAAGAAGCGTAAAGAGACTTGTAAAGGCTTGAACTGTAATGAAGTTGGTACGCCATCGGTAGATCACCACGCACACCGCAGGATTTTTATAACGTTCAGACGGCGCATCCAGTTTGATGTCAAAGTTATTCGAGATCGGTCAGCTGTGCAATGTTGCCTGCCGTTGCAGGCAGCACGCGTTCAGCGGCTACCAGTGACGCCTGTGGCAAATCAAATAAAAATCCCTGTACCTGATAGCTGCTGACCGTGTCATTCGCCTGTTGTAAAAGCTGGTAACGCGATTCATTTTCGATACGTCGGAAAATCACATTGCAGTGCGCGCGGCTGGCCTGATCCAGCAACTGTATCTGGGCAGCAGGATTGTTCGCAGCGCTGATGTCGATCTTGATGGCATCTGGTCGTATGCGAACCAGTAAATCCTGCGCCTGTTCCAGATTACCGGCATTCACTCCGATACGAAAACCGTTACGACGATAATTCTCTGCCACATGCGTCAACACCCAACGCTGACTGGGCGTAATCTGCGGCAATTGCAACACGATATGCTGATGCGGCAATTCCAATACGTCCAGAATGCGGCGAAACGCCATACCGTGATTTCCCTCCACCGCCGCCAGCAAACGGCTGTGTACGCTCAGATATAAATCCAGATGTGCCGATCCGGCCTGACGGTAAAAGTTAATCGTGTGCAGCAAACGACACAAACGATCCAGCTCCACCGATTCGTCATCGTTGGCCGCGTATTCGAGCAACTTCCAGACGTTCAGTCCCTGATCGTTGACCGAATAGCTGCGAGCGTAGGCCTCATATGCCAGAACCTGACGATCGTAGCCGGAGCGGATTGCCTGAAACGCACTGGTCAGCGAAGAATTAAAATACCGGCCACGAGCCCGCCCCTGCTCGTCCAGCCAAAGATTACTGCTGGCAAGATGGCTTTTCAGCCGGCTCAGATACGCTTGTAATGCCGGATTATTCATGAGACCTCCCTGGTCTGCGATCAGGCAAAGTGACCTGGCACTTTGCCGTTTCTGTTACAGCTTCGCGATCGAGACTTCGGTTGCCTTGACCAGTGCCACGACCTCGGTACCGATCACCAGATTCAGATCGCGGATAGAACGCGTGGTAATGACAGACGTCACGATACCAGCGGGGGTTTCCACATCCAGTTCAGACACGACCGGGCCTTCGATAATGGCCTTGATTTTGCCGCGGAACTGGTTACGTACATTGATAGCCTGGATACTCATTTTATTTCCTTTTCAAAGATAAAATTCACCGGAAAAACCTATACTCCCCCGGTCAACTTGATTAAATCAGCGGTAGTCGCCAATAAATAAGGCACAGTAAAATATACTCCCCTTGAGTATATTATTCGTTCAAATCGCCCATGCCACCTGACTAACCGTCCGCAGCAGGGACACATCTCCCAGATCGCCATCCGGTGCCTGTGCCGGACGATTCAGTACCCGGGTCAAGATACGCTCTTCCAGTTCAGCAAAAGCGACATTGCCACGAGCGCGGGGGCGGGGTAAATCGACGCTCAGATCCAGTGCAATCTGCCCTTCCTCAATCAGAATAATGCGATCCGCCAAAGCAATCGCTTCCTGCACATCATGCGTGACCAGCAAGGCGGTAAAACCGCGTTGCTGCCACAGCTTTTCGATCAGATTCTGCATTTCAATGCGGGTCAAGGCATCAAGTGCACCCAGCGGCTCGTCCAGCAATAACAGGCTGGGTTCATGCACCAGCGCCCGCGCCAGTGCCACACGTTGACGCTGACCGCCGGACAACACAGATGGCCATTCATCTGCGCGCTCAGACAGTGCCACCTTCTCCAAGGCCGCCCGCGCTGCATGACGGTTCTTGTCCAAACCGAGCGCCACGTTGCCCAGCACGGTCTTCCACGGTAACAAACGCGAATCCTGAAACATCACCCGGGTATCCGGTCGCTGTTCACGCTCATCAAATTCCAGGCTGCCCTGATCCGGCGTTTCCAGCCCCGCGACGAGACGCAGCAAGGTGCTTTTACCGCAACCACTACGACCAATCACTGCGACGAACTCACCTGCTTTGACTTCCAGATTCAGAGATTTCAGCACCTGCCGTCCCTGATACGATTTTTGCAGTCCGCGCACCGATACGGAGGTTCCCTGACGACCAGTCTGCCCGGCACTGGCTCTGTGCGTACTGCCTGTCGATGCCGATGTGGCCGCAGCGGTCGTCGTTGTTGCTGTCGTTGCTGCTGTCATTGCTGTCGGCGCTGCAGCGGATGACGACTCACCATCCCAGTCAGCATCCAGCTCCCGCTTCAAGGCGGCGATATGCGCAGCGCTACTCAGCGTCGTTCCTGCATTTTCTACAGAATGTTGCATCAGTGTCCCTTTCGCTGATAACCCGGATGCCAGCGCAGCCAGTAATGTTCAAGTGCCCGTGACAGTACGTCTGCCAGCTTGCCCAGCAAGGCATACAACAAGATCCCGACCAGCACCACGTCTGTCTGTAAAAACTCCCTGGCATTCATGGTCATGTAACCGATACCCGCCTGCGCCGAAATAGTTTCCGCCACGATCAGCAACACCCACACCAACCCCAGTGAGAAACGTACCCCCACCAGAATCGATGGTAAGGCTCCCGGCAAAATCACATCACGATATAAAGGCCAGCCTGACAAACCATAGCTTTTCGCCATTTCAATCAGCCCTTTATCGACCGAACGTATGCCGTGAAACGTGTTCAGATACACCGGAAAAAATACCCCCACGGATACCAGAAACAGTTTCGCCATCTCATCAATCCCGAACCACAGGATCACTAAAGGAATCAGCGCAAGCGCAGGAATATTGCGGATCATCTGCAAACTGGTGTCGAGCAAGGTCTCTGCCAGACGGAAAGTACCGGTCAGCAAACCCAGTAACAATCCCAGACCACCGCCAACCGCAAACCCCGTCATCGCGCGCCACAAACTGGTTTTGGCATGAATCCAGATTTCTCCGGAAATCGTCAGCGCCCAGAATGCTTTTGCCACCGCCAGCGGCTCCGGCAAAATGCGACTCGACAACCAGCCAACCTGCGCTGCAATCTGCCAGAGCAACACTAGGCTGACAGGTACGATCCACGGAGCAAACTGGCGTAAAGCCCGCAACAATGATGCGGTGCTGACGCCGACATTTCCCGCAACGCCGGAAGCGGATTTCAATACCGGCAATGCCGTTTCTGCCAGTTCATTGCCATCACCCACACTGGTAATCAAAGGCCCCATGTTGTGCTCCTAGCTCTGTGATACTTTGGGCGCAAACCCGTTGGCGATGATTTCACCGAACGGCCCGGTCAGGGTACTGCTCACATTCGGAACAGATTTTCCGATCAGCGGAAACACCAGTTCCGAGAATCGATAGGCTTCTTCCAGATGCGGATAACCAGAGAAAATAAAGGTGTCAATTCCCAGGTCAGCATATTCCTTGATACGCGCCGCCACCGTCTCAGGATCCCCCACCAACGCAGTTCCAGCACCGCCACGCACTAACCCGACCCCTGCCCATAAATTCGGCGATACTTCCAATTGATCGCGCTTACCGCCATGCAATGCCTGCATGCGTTTTTGTCCAACAGAATCCATTTTGTCGAAAGCTTTCTGCGCACGCGCAATCACCTCATCATCCACATAGCGGATCAGATCATCGGCGGCTTTCCAGGCTTCTTCATTGGTTTCGCGCACGATCACATGCAGACGAATACCAAAGCGCAGCGTACGTCCGTGCTTTGCCGCACGCGCACGCATATCCGCAATCTTGGCAGCCACTGCGGCTGGTGGCTCACCCCAGGTCAGATAGACATCCACTTGTTCGGCAGCCAGCTCATGTGCTGGTTCTGATGAACCGCCAAAAAAGAGCGGTGGATGTGGTTTCTGCACTGGTGGATACAAAGTTTTTGCACCCTTGACCGTCAGATGTTCCCCTTCAAAATCGTAACCCGCATCGCCGCCTTCACCTGCCAGAGAGGCACGCCAGATACGCAAAAATTCATCGGTAATTTCATAGCGTTTTTCATGGTCAGCAAATACGCCGTCCGCTTCCAACTCGCCCTGATCACCACCGGTAACGATGTTGATCAGCAAGCGTCCTTGAGAAATACGATCAAACGTCGATGCCATCCGAACCGATAAGCCGGGGCTGCTGAGACCGGGACGAATCGCCACCAGAAATTTCAATCTGGTGGTAGCGTCAATCAGACTCGATGCCACCACCCATGCGTCTTCGCAAGAGCGTCCGGTTGGTAATAACACGCCGTCAAAACCTTGCGTATCAGCGGCAACCGCGATCTGCTTCAGATAATCGTGGCTGATTTCACGCGCACCACGACTGGTGCCCAGATAACGGCTATCGCCGTGGGTTGGAATAAACCAAAATATATTCAGACTCATCATTGACCTCATTACTTTGTATTTCACATTACAGTTTGCTACCAGGTGGCAGCCAGACTGCATCGCGGATATTGACCGCTTTAGGAATTAATTTTTGCTGATAAAAATGATCAGCAACACGTTGTTGTTCATCGATGATGCTCTGCGTCAGATACACCACCGGTGAACGTGGACGACGATCCAGAAAACTGGCAATCGTCGCCTTGTCCAGACCGGTACTCGCAGCGAGAATCGCCACAGCTTCTGGCCGGTTGCTTTGTACAAACGTGTCGCTGCGGGTCAGTTCTTCAAAAAATAGTTGTATGACTTTCGGGTATTGATCAGCGAACTGGCGACTGGATAAATAATGCGTCAGATTGTTGACCAGGCCTTTTCCGGTTGCCAGCACACGCGGCGATGCCGTTTGTTCCAGTGCCGCCCAGTAAGGATCCCAGATGGCCCAGGCATCCACGCTGCCACGCTCAAATGCAGCACGGGCATCGGCGGGAGCAAGATAGGCTGGCGTAATATCGCTCCATTGCAAACCCGCCTGCTGAACAGCGCGCAAGACGTGATAATGCGCACTGGAACCTTTCTGAAAAGCGATCTTTTTACCTTTCAGATCAGCCAGAGTTTTCAGGCTGGAATCTGGCTTGACTAAAATGGCACTGACTCCGGGTTTCGCCGGTTCCGCACCGACATACACCAGCTGACTACCCGCTGCCTGCGCAAAAATCGGCGGTGGCTCACCTGTCATCGCAAAATCGATACTGCCGACAGACAGCGCCTCCAGCATTTGTGGACCGGCAGTAAATTCAAACCAGCTGACCTTAGTCGCTGGCAACTGCTTTTCCAGCCCTTGTCGCTGTTTAAGCAAACTCAGATTGACAGAACTTTTCTGAAACCCGATTCTGATTTCACGCGGCGTATCGCCCTTGCGATTTTTTTCCACTTTGTTGACAGCGGTGCTGACAGTAGCACTGCCGGTCGCACTGGCAACGCCGGGCAGCAGCAGTGAAGTTCCCGCCAGGAAAACCAACGCACGTCGACGATTTGCAGAGAGTGTCATCGCAGCCTCAGAATTTCAGCGCCAGAACAGCATCACGAATATTGATGCGTTTCGGTATCAGCTTCAGATCGGCAAAAGTGTCGGCAATATTTTGCTGCTCCTTCACCACCTGTTCACTCAACGGCTTGACGCCAAAACCAAAGCGGGAAGTCGATAACTCGACCACGCTCGCATCCAGACCCAGTTGTGCGGTCAGAATGGCACTGACTTCTTTCAGATTTTTTGCGCTCCAGGCATCCGTTTTGGCAAGCTCGTCCAATACGATGCGCACGACTTCCGGATTTTTTTGTGCGTATGGTCGCGCCGCCAGATAAAACTGATGATTGCTGACCAGTGCTTTTCCATCGACCAGAACACGTGCACCCAGTTGCTTTTCAGCGGCTGCCAGAAATGGGTCCCAGATTGCCCACGCGTCGACACTGCCACGCTCAAATGCGGCGCGCGCATCGGCTGGCGGCAAGAAAATTATCTCAACATCTTTGTAAGAAATGCCCGCCTTTTCCAAGACCTTGACCAACAGGTAATGCACATTCGAGCCCTTGTTCAGAACGATCTTTTTCCCTTTAAGATCGGCTGCTGATTTGAGGGGAGAATTTTTAGGAACGATGACGGCTTCGGCACTTGGTGCTGGTGGTTCATTGCCGACATACAGCAAATCTGCACCTGCGGCCTGGGCAAAAATCGGCGGTGCTTCACCTGTCGTACCAAAATCAATACTGCCGACATTCAAGCCTTCCAACAATTGTGGTCCAGCCGGAAACTCTGACCACTTGACTTCTACACCGGAGGCGGCCAGACGCTTTTCCAGCGCACCGGTTCCTTTCAGCACGGTCAAGGTGCCGTATTTTTGATATCCGATGCGCAGTACGCCCGGAGTAATGGTTTTCGTTTGCTGCGCAAAGGCTTTTGGTAAAGTCGTCGCCAACGCTGTTGCAGCGAGTGCAGACAACCAGCCTAGTGCGCGGCGTCTGGTGTGTTGAATCGGATATTTGCTCATCGTATGCTCTCAGAATAGGGGTGGATGTACGTCAGATAATTCACATCTACGATCATTCAGGCGAAGAAATGCCGCGCCAGCAAGTTGTGGCAAGTTGTGACTTTTCTTTGCGATATCAGGGTAAAGAGAAAAGAAGCCGCGCCGCAGATCTGCTCCGGGCGACGGCTCTCTGGCTTAAGCTGCCAGCGCTGTCGTCTGGCGTCGCATGAAAGCCAGACTGTCAATCAACAGATTGACGCCATCGTGAAGGCGAGATTGAATGGGTGCGTCCAGCAACAATCCCTGCACTTCGTTCCACTGTACCTGCGCATCTGTAGCGTAGACACTCGGCAGTATGTGTCTGGGGGACAGTGATGCCAGCACCGGACGCAAAGCATAATCCAGCGCCAGCAAGTGCGACTGACTACCACCTGTCGCGAGTGGCAATATGAGTTTGCCATTCAAACCATCCTGCGGAAGAATATCCAGAAAAGCTTTCAGCAAACCACTGTACGCTGCCTTATAAATCGGCGTCGCAATCACGATGGCATCGGCCTGCGCCACCAGCTGGCTGGCAGCACGCAATTCCGGATCGGTGTAATCTGCCGCCAGTAAAGCCTGTGGCGGCAAATCACGGACATGCACACTGAGAATCTGTTGCCCACGTTCCAACAAGCGATCACCGACATGATGCAACAATCGTGTCGAACGCGAAGGGGAGGATGGACTACCCGACAATAACAAAATACTCATGATGCTCTTCCTTTACTTCTTTTTTTGCAGTGATCTGCAAGCGTTGTTTACTTTTTACCTGGCTGATAAATCTGATCGAATACGCCGCCGTCACCGAAGTGCGTTTTTTGTGCGAGTGTCCAGCCGCCAAAGGTGTCGTCGATGTTAAACAATTTGATTTTCGAGAATTGGCCGGCGTATTTTTTTGCTGCCTTTTCGCTGATAGGACGATAAAAATTCTTACCGATAATCTCTTGTGCCTCGTCGGTGTACAGGTAGTTCAGATAGGCTTCTGCGACTTTGCGGGTGCCACGCTTATCGACCACTTTATCGACCACGGAAACCGGAGGTTCTGCCAATACGCTGATGGAAGGAGAAATGATTTCAAATTTATCGGCGCCAAATTCCTGCAATGCCAGATACGCTTCATTTTCCCAGGAAAGCAATACATCACCAATGCCACGTTCCGCAAATGTCACTGTTGATCCGCGCGCACCGGAATCGAGTACGGGAACATTTTTGTACACTTTCTGGATGTAATCTTTTGCTGTCGCCTGTGTACCGCCTGGCAGCTTTAATGCATAACCATACGCGGCCAGATATGCCCAGCGCGCACCACCGGATGTTTTAGGGTTGGCCGTAATCACGGACACGCCCGGTTTGATGATGTCTGCCCAGTCTTTAATACCTTTGGGATTACCTTTACGCACCAGGAATACGATCGTTGAAGTGTATGGTGATGCATTGTGTGTCAGGCGTTTTTGCCAGTTTTTAGCCAACAGACCGGCATCAGCAATCGCATCGATATCGTAGGCCAGAGCCAGCGTCACCACATCTGCATCCAGACCATCAATCACCGAACGGGCCTGCTTGCCGGAGCCGCCATGAGACTGCTTAAAGGTGACGTTATCACCTGTTTTTGCTTTGTATTGTTTCGCGAATGCCTGGTTCACGTCCTGATACAACTCACGGGTAGGATCGTAAGAAACATTGAGTAAATTAATATCTGCAGCATAGGCGACGCTGCTGAATGTGGTGACAGTACCGACGATTGCCAGTGATGCCGCGAGGAGAAGTTTTTTGATCGTCATCTGCATTTCCTTAATCACTAAATGAATCACTAAAAAGTAGTGGATGGATTGCAGAATAAGGTGCCAGCTTATAAATCAAAACGAATCATTTCGCGATTTGATATCTGATTTTCGTATAAACGTGGTGAGTCAATGCTGCCCTGGTGTGCAATCAATGTGGAATGAGACGGGAATCAGCAGACTTTTTTTTGCTGGGCTAAGATGTGCAGTCTATCTTTCGGGAGTACACATCATGTCTTCACGGTTTTTGTTTCGCATTGCGCTGTTATCAGGCATCGCAGGTATGTCAGCAGTTTCCCAGAGTGCATGGGCTGAGGCGGCAGATAGCTGTCCGGCAGTACTGAATCACACCTTTAAACGGCTGCAGGATGAAACCCCGCAAAACCTTTGCCAATATCGTGGCAAGGTAGCATTGGTCGTCAATACGGCAAGTTATTGCGGCTTTACCAGTCAATATGAAGGGCTGGAGGCGATGTATGCAAAATACAATTCCAAAGGTCTGGTCGTGCTGGGATTTCCCTCGAATGATTTTGGCCAGCAAGAACCTGGCGATAGCAAACAGATCGCTGATTTTTGCTTCAACACGTATGGTGTGAAGTTCCCTATGTTCACCAAATCCTCCGTCAAGGGTAAAGATGTGAACCCTTTGTATGCACAGTTGATCAAGGCAACCGATACGACACCGAAGTGGAATTTTTATAAATATCTGATCGACCGTAAAGGCAATGTCGTTGCCGCTTACTCCAGCGTTACCACTCCCGATGACAAGAAGCTGGTTGCCGATGTAGAAAAAGCGCTGGCGCAGTAAATCACGACATAGCCAGCCATCTTATGTTGCAATGACTGGCTATGATGGAGCTACGATATAGCTACTATTTAGCTACTATTTAGCTACGATATAGCTGTCGCGACGTAACCAAGCTGATGCGACAGCTGCGCTGCACTGGCTTTTAACTGCTGCGCAATCACGCCCTCCGGCGCTATATCAAAACTCCCTTGCGGCCCGGTCACTGTCAATACCAGACTCAGCGTATGTGCATGGTTGAATACTGGTGCGCTTAATGCGTGGATGCCGGGAATCGGCAATCCCTGGGCACGCGCCATTCCCTGCTCTCGAACCTCATTGAGCGTTTTTTGTATGTCCGCTTTTTTCATGCGCACGCCTGCCTGACCGATGACCAGCTCGTCATTCATCTCTCTGGCGATCACATTCTCGACCAGTTTTGGCGGCAAAAACGCGGAGAACACCAAACCAGTCGCCGTTCCCAGCATCGACATCACAGAACCCGCGTGCATATTCACGTGAATCGGGCGCGTGGACTCCGCAATATAAATCACCGTTGGCCCATGACTTCCCCAAACTGCCAGTGCCACAGTGTGGTCCAACAACGCTGCCAGTCGGGTCACTTCCGGAATCGCCAGTCTGACCGGTGTTATCTGTTGCAAACTCACCAATCCCATCTGTAACGCAAATGGGCCAAGTGAATATTGACCAGTAGCAGCGTCCTGCTCCACGAGTCCTAACTTACAAAAACTCACCAGATACGGGTGTGCCTTCGACGCCGGCATGCCGCTATCGCGTGCCAGATCGCCCAACGACAAAGGCTGCGCCGCATTCACCAGCGCCACCAGCAACTGGCCACCCACTTCGATGGAGCCGATACCGCGTCTTTCTTTTAATTTTTCGCTCATGAACTACCTGTCAGTTTTCCTGTAATCATTCTGGCTGCTACCCTGGTCATTGTGGTCATCGGCATCATTCCAATCATTGCAGCCATCGCTTGTGTTGTCGCTTGTGTTGTCGCTCGTGTTATCGCATGTTTTATCGCTTGTGACAGACACATCCTGCCATTTGTCCGCATGATACCGCCTGTACACCGTTTCATACCATTACACCAACCGGCATCTGTGCATCATCCACGATCAATCGGGCTGGTCATGACCGCTGGAATCAGCATATCAGCCCATTAAATTTTAACATTAACAAATACATTTACAATTAACGAATTACTGCTTATCCTTATCTCTGTTATCTGATGATGATAAGACTGACGCAACATGGTCTCTGCAAGAACGTGTTCACGATCTGCAGCAAGGGGGTGTCAGTCCTGAGCGAACGTCTGCTTACAGGATTGTCATCACATTCATCCACTTGACCGCACAGGAGACTTTCATGAGCAACAGCAATACTAAAAAATTCGCTTCACACGCCGATCTTGAAGAAAAAAAGGTCAGTTTTCAGCAACTGTCTGAACATGCCTATGCCTACACAGCAGAAGGCGACCCAAACACGGGTATTATCATTGGCGACGATGCGGTCATGGTGATCGATACACAAGCTACACCGATCATGGCGCAAGACGTGGTACGCCGGATACGCGAGATTACCGACAAGCCGATCAAGTATGTTGTCATGTCGCATTACCATGCGGTGCGCGTGCTGGGCGCCACCGGCTACAAAGCGGAAGGGCTGGAACACATCATCGCCAGTCGCGACACCTATGATCTGATTGTGGAACGTGGCGAAGCAGATATGAAGAGTGAAATCGGACGTTTCCCGCGTCTGTTCCGCGCAGTCGAAAGCGTACCTGGCCTGACCTGGCCCACGATCACTTTCAGCGGAAAAATGACACTCTGGCTAGGCACACTGGAAGTTAACATCATGCAGGTAGGACGCGGTCATACCAAGGGTGACACCATCGTCTGGCTGCCATCAGAAAAAGTCCTGTTCTCTGGCGATCTGGTTGAGTTTGGTGCGACACCCTATGCCGGTGATGCGTATTATCAGGACTGGCCTCAGACGCTGAGCAATCTGGAAGCCATGAATGCTGAAAAACTTGTTCCTGGTCGTGGCGAAGCCTTAACCACTCCAGAAATGGTCAAAGCCGGGCTGACAGAAACCCGTGCCTTCGTCAGCGACCTTTATGCTTCCGTCAAGGCTGGCGCGGCGCAACAGCAAGATCTGAACACCATCTATAAAAACACTTATGCAGCACTACAACCCAAATACGGTCACTGGGTGATTTTTGATCACTGCCTGCCATTCGATGTCACGCGCGCATTTGATGAAGCATCGGGTCACGCTGATCCACGCATCTGGACAGCTGAGCGCGATGTTCAGATGTGGAAGAGTCTGGAAGGCTGACCATATCCCTGACAAATAAACAAAAAATGGGATAACAAGATCGCTGGAGGAGACACCATGCTACAAAATTATCATTACGAAAAATTCCCCTATCACCCACCTGCCGATCTGCAGGCCGAACAGCCGACGCGACGTCAGTTGGTCATCATCGGTGCCGGACCGGTCGGTCTGGCAGCAGCGATTGATGCGCAACTGCAAGGTCTGGACGTGCTGGTGATCGACGATGACGATACCGTGTCCGTTGGTTCACGCGGCTTATGCTATGCCAAGCGCACACTGGAAATTCTGGACCGACTGGGCTGCGGTGACGCCATCGTCAACAAAGGCGTGGAGTGGAACGTAGGACGTACTTTTTTCCGGGAAGCCGAGGTGTTTAATTTCAACCTGCTGCCCGTTCCAGATCACAAGCGCCCTGGCATGGTCAATTTGCAACAGTATTATCTGGAAGAGTATCTGATACAAAGAGCACGGCAACTGGGTGTGGAGATACGCTGGAAAAACAAGCTGCTGTCGTTGCTGCAACACGATACCTATTGCAGCCTGCAAATCGAGACACCGGATGGTATCTACACACTGGAAGCAGAATGGCTACTGGCCTGCGACGGTGCACGCAGTCCGGTTCGCAACCAGATGGGACTGGAAGTAGAAGGAAAAATATTTCAGGATCGCTTTCTGATCGCAGACGTGGTGATGAAAGCCGATTTCCCTGCTGAACGCTGGTTCTGGTTTGATCCACCATTCCATCCGAATCAATCGGTGTTGCTACATCGTGAAGCTGATAATGTCTGGCGCATCGATTTTCAACTCGGCTGGGACGCCGATCCGGTCGAAGAAAAAAAACCGGAAAACGTGATTCCTCGGATCAAGGCCATGCTCGGTGACGAACATGAATTTGAACTGGAATGGGTCAGCGTATATACGTTTCAATGCCGTCGTATGGAAAAATTCCGGCATGGCAGAGTCCTGTTTGCCGGAGATTCTGCACATCAGGTATCGCCTTTTGGCGCACGCGGCGCCAACTCTGGCATTCAGGATGCAGACAATCTGATCTGGAAACTGAAATTGGTGATGGAGGGTCAGGCGCCCGACACCCTGCTCGACAGCTACTCCGATGAACGCGTCATGGCGGCAGATGAAAACATCAGCAACTCCACGCGCTCCACGGACTTCATCACGCCCAAAAGTGCCATCAGTAAAACCTTCCGTAATGCAGTGCTGACATTGGCAGGACAATATCCATTTGCACGCAAACTGGTTAACTCAGGTCGCCTGTCAGTTCCGAGCATTTTATGGTCTTCGGCACTGACCACTGCTGACAGCGATGATTTTCCCGACAGTTGTGTTCCCGGTTCCGCCATGGAAGACGGCCCTGTCATTCATCAGAATACGGCAGGATTTTTGCTTGACTATACCGGCATGCAATTTCATGGCCTGTATTTTTGCGACGCACTCGCTGAGATTCCGGCAGACCATCTGCAATTGATGCAGCGATTAAAGCAATTGCCCGTTCCTGTGCAAACGTTGATCGTCAGCCAGCACAGTGCAGACAGCGATGGCAATGAAAATTGCAGCACAGATCACATTCACGGTGTTGTTCTGTATGACGCTAAAAACCTGCTGCAGCAACGCTATGCGGCCCGTGCAGGCAGCTACTACCTGATACGGCCAGATCAGCATATTGCAGCGCGCTGGCACACGCCCAACGAGCATCACATCAAACATGCGTTAGCGCGTGTGTTATGTCAGCATGATGCCCATCTCTGAATACTGAGTACAACCACTACAAGCGACACAGGAACAGGAATACACCATGTCTTTGATGATTGAATCGCATTTTCACCATACCAAATCAGTGGGTCAACGCGACTACACTGCAGGCGATGATTTTTATGAAGCACTGATCGATGCTCATCGTGACCTCAGCCCGGAACAAAGTGCCGACCTGAATGCCAGACTGATACTGCTGCTGGCAAACCATATCGGCAACGTTGATATTCTGCGTGAAGCTTTACATCTGGCCAAGGGTAGCGCCTGAGCATTTCTTTTCAGCTTTTATTCCAGTCCCGACCTTGTTGTTCCTTCTGCCAGCATCAACGCTGGCAGATACGCATGACCGCCAAACTTTTTACTCAGTTTCCACTCAGTTTTTACTAAGCTCATCGTCTTGCTAAGGCACCTCGCCGATAGCATGCCAATCCCTTATCCTGCCAAGTCAGCTAACAGACGCCGGAAAATCAATTTTCTTATCCCCGTCAGCAAGAAACAAAAAATCTCTTTACTATCGTCGTTCATTCTCAAACAATCGCGTAGATGAATGAATCAGTAAATCAATTAATGAGGTACATGAGCGCACGATAAGCATTTCATCGAACATCACAGGGACGACATCATGACACGTAAAACAGCAAGCGATTTTGATCCGGAAGTTTTGAAGCTATTTGACCAGTATGTGCATGGCGATATCAGTCGCCGCAGTTTTTTGCAATCCACAGGAAAATTTGCGGTAGGCGCACTCACAGCCGAAGGCATCCTCGAAGCGTTGAGTCCACGATTTGCGGAGGCACAGCAAATCAAACCTGACGATCAGCGCATTACTACGCGCTATGTTGAATATCCGTCACCCGAAGGCTATGGCACCTTGCGTGGTTATCTGGCGCAACCAGCACATGTCAGCGGCAAGCTGCCGACTATTCTGGTGGTACACGAAAACCGGGGACTGAATCCGCATATCGAAGATATTACGCGACGTCTGGCGTTAGAAAATTATATTGCTTTCGCACCGGATGGTTTATTTACTCTCGGCGGATATCCTGGTGACGAAGACAAAGCGCGCGATTTGTTTGGGAAACTCGACCAGAATAAATCCAAAGCAGATTTCATCGCTGCCGCTGATATCCTCAAGAATCTGCCGCAAGGAAATGGCAAAGTGGGTGTCGTTGGATTCTGTTACGGCGGCAGTATTGCCAATTATCTGGCAAGCCGCCTGTCCTATCTGAATGCCGCTGTCGCATTTTATGGCGCACCACCGGCAACTGCCGATATTCCGAATATCAAGGCCAGATTATTAATTCATCATGCAGGCAAAGATGAACGCCTGATGGCAACCTGGCCCGGCTATGAAGCAGCACTCAAAGCAGCCGAAATTCATTACGCAGGATATGTCTACGCTGGTGTCGAACATGGTTTTAATAATGACACCACGCCAAGATTTGACGATGCAGCAGCAAAGTTGGCATGGCAAAGAACGTTGACGCTGTTCAATGACGCGCTGAGAGCTTGATGCGGGGCTTAAAACTGAGTTTGATGCTGAATTTGATGCTGAATTTGATGCTGAAATAGGTTCAGCATCAAACCCAATCACAGCGATCGCAACTCGCGCATACAATCGGCATACGCTGATTGTATGCTGGCTTGCTGGATATGGCGCCCATCCACAATCACCTGCCTGCCACCAACATACACATGGCGCACCAGATTATCGTTTCCGGAAAAAATCCAGGTATTTAACAGCTCATCGCAGTGCAGGCCTGTGAGGTTAGGATGCGTTGCGTCCAGCACCAGCATATCCGCGCGATATCCGCTGGATAGCTGACCGACCTTGCGTCCACTGGCCTGAGCGCCGCCTTGTAATGCTGCCTGCCAGAGAAAATCACCAACGCGACGCTGCTGCTGATGACTGGCGACATTGCGTGCTTGCAGGCGCAGACGCTGGCCATATTCCAGCCAACGCAATTCTTCTACCGGGCTTTGCGATACATGGCTATCGCTGCCGATACCAATGCATCCACCGGCCTCAATATAATCCGGTAGATCAAAAAATCCATCACCAAGATTACCCTCGGTCGTCGTACAAATACCTGCCACCGCGCCGCTTGCAGCGACTGCACGTACTTCATCCTTGTTCATGTGGGTCGCATGTACCAGACACCAGCGCTGATCCAGCATACCGCTATCTGCCAGCAATTCCACAGGTCGTTTGCCAGTCGCAGCCAAACAAGCGTCCACCTCCCGCACTTGTTCTGCGATATGGATATGCACTGGGCGCCGGTCAGGTAAAACACGCAGCACTTCCTGAATCTGGGCAATGCTCGCTGCGCGCAAGGAATGTGGTGCCACACCTATTTCTGTCTGCCAGTCACGTTGCGATTCCAGAGCATTGACAAGACGCAAGATATCGTCGACACCTGTAGAAAAACGGCGCTGATCATCGCGCAAAGGCTGCGCACCAAAATCAGCATAGCTATACAAAACGGGCAACATGGTGATACCGATTCCCGTCTGATGCGCAGCAGCAATCACCCGCGCAGCCATCTCTTCAGGGCGAGCATAAAACGCACCTGCAGGATCACGATGCAGGTAATGGAACTCACATACACCGGTATAACCATGACGCAGACATTCTGCGTACAGTTGTGCTGCAATCGCCTGTATCTGCCCGGGTGTTATGTGCAAAGCGTAGCGATACATCAGATCTCGCCAGGTCCAGAAACTGTCTTTGCTATCGCCCGCGATCTCTGTCATACCAGCCATTGCACGCTGAAAAGCATGCGAATGCAGATTGCTCATGCCCGGCACAACCCAGGTCGCCTGCGTTTCGCCTGAAACTGCTATCGTGTCTGGCGTGACGGCAGTCAGATTACCCGCCTGATCCCATTGCAGCCGCACGTTTTTCATCCACCCCTGTGGCAATAATGCATGCTGCGCAAACAAACTTTGCGGATTTTGTGGAAAGTGCTGATAAAGTTGATGATGCTGACTCATGCCGCAGCTCCCCGTGCAAAATGAATACACACTTGTAATAGTTCATTCAACAAAGGCTGAACTTGCGCGGCGAGATCGGGACGATACGCATACGGAGCTGCCTCGTTCATGTACACACACTGGCTCATTTCCAGCTGCACCGCATGGATATGGCGTCGCGGCTGACCATAATTGCGTGTGATATAGCCACCTTTGAAACGGCCATTAAATACATGGCTGTAAGTCAGTGCGGTAGCGGATTGCTGCGAACGCTGTGTCAATGCCTGTTGCAATGCTCGTTGTAAGTCAGGCGAACAGGATTGCTGGTCAGCAGTGCCAAAATTCAAATCAGGTAATTTGCCCTCAAAGAAACGCGGCACGACCGAGGCGATCGAATGTGCATCCCACAACACGACGTGTCCATGCAAATCCAGAAGACGTTCTAATTCTGTCTGCAATTGCTGATGATAGGGTTGCCAGTAGGCGGCAATGCGCCGCTGCACTTCGTCTGCGGAAGGCAAATTTTCTGGTGCGTACAACGCCTGTTTGTGAAACGTGTCGACCGGACACAAACCTGTCGTATCCTGCCCCGGATATAAACTGGCATTATCCGGTGCACGGTTCAGATCAATCACATAACGCGAATATTCAGCGACGATGGTGGATGCCCCGAGCTGCTGCGCCATGTTGTACAACAAGGGCAGATGCCAATCAGTATCCGCTTTTTCCTGCGCCACTGGCAGCATTTGCGCAGCGACCTCCGGTGCAATCACGGTGCCGGCATGCGGCATGGAAATCAATAGCGGAACACTCCCTGCGTGCAAATGAAATGGCTGGCTCATGCGGTACTCCTGAATAATGTAGTCTTATGAATCTTTAGGACTTACGCAAAATTGCCCCGGCAAGACATGGCGACGAAGGCAGTACGTACTTGAACGACAATGCACCATAACGCCGCTGGGCTGGTTTTGCGTAAGTCCTCATCTTGTTGGATTTGCTAATCCTGCAATACACGGCTGATTCTGTCGGCTGCTGCTAAGGTCATGCTGATCAAATCCCCTTGTCGTGTGGCACTGCGATGCACCGGCGCCATCAGTGATAAAGTCGCAATCAATTGTGACTTACCGGAAAACACCGGCGCACTGACTCCCCATACGCCAAGATCAATTTCATTCTCACTGGTGGCATAACGCTGCGTGCGGATTTGCAGCAGCTCCTGCTCAATGGAGTAACGGCGCATCTGCGCATCGTCCATATCAATGAAATTCTGATCCAGCAATTGTTGCTGGACAGTCACAGGTAAAAACGCCAGCAGCGCCTTGGCAGAAGCACCGCGCACCGTTGAATTAGCGCGCCCTTTGGCAAACGAGCAGCGCAGTGCCTGCTGGCTTTCCTGCATATCCAGACACACCACCTGACCATGCAGATAACACAGCAACCCAACGCTTTCACCTGAGCGCTGCACCAACTGATCCATCTCCGGACGAGCTGCCTGCATCAACCAGGAATGCTGATCAAAGCCATGTGCAAGCTGTACTGCCAATGGACCCGGCTCATATAAACCACTACGCGCATGCTCTTGCACCCAGCCCCATTTTTTCAGCACAGACAGGTGACGATATACCGTACTCAACGGCAAACCTGTTTGCTCCGCTAACTCACGCGCGGCCATTGCTTCGCCCTGACGGGCAATACAGGCCAACACTTGCAAAATACGTTCATTAGTAGCTACTGGTGTGACAAGTGCAGAAGTCATGAAGTGACAATTAAAAAGGCCATTTGTTTATCCTAGCATTTGACTGAGAAATAACAATGCATCATTCTCGATAAACGAGAATACATGAGAATAAACAGCACATTTAACATCAAAGCTCATTCGCGATGGAGGACGAGACAGTGCAATGCCTGTCCGCCAGAAGCAACGCCAGAATTCAATCAAGGGAAAAAGGACAAAATGCGGAAAGAAAATGCGGGAGAATGAAGCGAAAATGAGTAGCGATCAGCTTCGCGTTGACTACACTGAATTCAGGATGAATTCGAACATCCACCCTGAATTGTTATCTACTTATCAGCCAAAATGGTAACAGAGCAATACATTACTTATAAATGCCGCAAGCAAAGTAAATATCGTCAACACGCTCTACATAAGTGCTTTTTTGCTCTATCGCTTTGCTTGTAGGATTCGGCCATTTATAATCAACCCAGCCGTAGCCAGTCTTACTGCTCGCCACTTCATTGATCTTGCGGACAAAATACACACCATCAACATCTTTCAGATCGCCCAGCGGCTTTCCCAGCATTTTAGGATTCGCACCATGTGCCAGAGTAACGCCGCCGGATTTGACTGCACCTGCAAACAGATATAAATCCTTGTTAGTGAATTGCCCTTTGGGATCGTTGATTTCGGCGAAGGTTTTGTCCTTACCATTTGCTTTGTAGTAGGCAATGGCTTTCTTGACCAGTTCGGTTGCTTCTGCCGCAGTACCTCGCTCTGCCGCCAGTGCCGACGTACTCAGTCCGATGGCACAACAAATACTGATAAGGAATTTGATCATCTTTTTCATGCTGTCTCCTGTGGGTGTGAACATATCATTCGATCACTGTTTTTATATCAGCGTATCGTCATAAGCCAAAACTACATCAGTGCGATGCCATATAGCTTGTCTTATCTGCTCAGAATAACTGATGACTGTCACTACAGCAAGAAATTGCCAAAAAGCAAGCCTGCTAACATACAGAGATGCTCTCTCATTGCTTGCCAGTATTAATTTTTGCTATATGCAGCAGTCTGGCAATTACGCATTTCCTGTACCGGAAAATCTGCTTTGATGGCATCGAGTCTGCTTTTTTCATCTGGATTTAAAGTCCGCAACTGATAGGCAAATTTGGTGGTGCTGACCATGCGTGGGCCAATGCGGGCGGAGCGTACGCCTTTATTCGACAAATTATTCAAATGTTGTCTGGCTGCTTCTTCAGTCTTGAATACGCCCAACGAAATCCCCCAGCGTAAACTAGACTGGTCTTGCACAATAAAAAAATCACTGATCCCCAGACGACGTAATTCTCCTGCCTTTTTATCGGCACCGTCTTTGCTACCCAGCGAAGGGATAAACACCATATGGGAAGCGACATCAATCACGTTGATTCTGGTCTGACGATCTCCAAGCGCTAACTGTTTGAGCTTTTCCTCTATGCGATTCACCTCCGCCTGAGGGAAATTGCCAATCTCGGTACAAGCAATGATCTCCGCCTTTTTTTCAGCAACAACCGGCTCTGCCAATGCAGACGCAGCACTGGCAGTTACCAGACGCAGCTGGTCGGCGTGGTGCTGCATTTTCAGACGTTCCGGTTCATGGGTATCCAACGACCATTGGCCCAGCCATCCCATATTTAATGCCAGCATCATGGTATTGATGACCAGCAGACTCCAGAAAAAAAATCGCAACATACGGTTTTGTAGTGAAAGTTAAGCAGTGAAGGTTAAGTGGCAGTGAATTTAATAGTGATCTGATTGTGCCACGACATACAAGCCCGTCAACACCAGGTTTTCAATATGCTGGCACGACGCTCCCAGATGCGGCAACAGATACGGTGCGGCACCACCAGACAACAGACAAGTCACCGTTTGCTGCTGCTCATGCTCCAGCGCTCTGATGGCCGCCATGATAGCGCCGATCTGAGCATAAATACAGCCACTGACAATGGCCTGATCGGTGTTATCGGCAAATGGATGCTCCACCTGTATGCTCTCTGCTACCTGCGGTAATTGCGCCGTGTTGCGTGCCAGCGATTCTGCCATCAACTTCAATCCCGGCAAAATCATGCCGCCTGCAAACACACCATCTGCGCTGACAGCATCTACGGTCGTGGCTGTACCGCAGGTTGCCACAATCAGATGCCGCTGTGGATACAGATAATGTGCCGCAATCGCTGAGGCAAATCTGTCGCATCCTAATTGTCGTGGATCACGATAGCGGTTTTGCACCCCCGCCAATTGTGCCTGCGAAGCAAACCAGACTGGCTCTGTCGCTGGAAATAACTGTGACAACAGGTCTGTCAGTGTCGCCCGGATCACCGGACCCGCCACATTCGACACCAGAATACGGGTTACTGGTAAGCCACGCCAGGCAGTTGCCAGCGTGGCGATATCCGCATGTGACACTGAGGCCAACTGTTGCCAGGCAGGTGCAACACCTTGCGCAACAGCTGTCTCTGCATTTGCAGCAAGAACCGACGCATTCAGGTGTCGCGTCACCGGATTTTGCAGCACGCCCCATTTGACCCGTGTATTGCCAGCATCAATTAATAGCAACATGATTCGCCCTCATTTATTGTTCAGTATCAAGCGGGCGCAAAGACACGTCGCCGCTCAGAACAGTCACTTGTCCTTGCTGAGTCTGCAACACCAGACACCCAGCCAGATCAACGCCCAGAGCCACGCCTCTGTGTAATACCTGCCCATGATCAATGATTTGCACCATCTGTCCTGCATAAGCATGTAACTGGTTCCAGCGCGGTAAAAAGGGCGCGAAACCTTGTTGATCAAATTGCTCAAACATTGCCGCCAGTGCATTGGCCAATATTGCCATCAAACGGTTTCGGTCCATGTTCGCCAGCCAAGGTGCGTCGGCAACTTCACGCCCGATCTGTTGCTCCAGTTCAGCCGATATCAACAGATTCAATCCTATGCCGACGACGACCCAGGTTTTTCCTGCCTGATCACTGGCAGACTCCACCAATATACCGGCGAGCTTTTTACCATCACGCAAGAGATCGTTAGGCCATTTTAATTGCACGGGAATATGCAATTGCTGAAGCGTTTCTGCCAACACGACACCAATCGCCAATGGCAGACCTGTCAGCGCATGGGCGGGCTTCGACATGCGCCAGGCAATGGAAAACATCAACATGCCGCCGGGTGCAGAATGCCAGGTGCGGCCAGCGCGCCCTCTCCCCGCAGTCTGATGTAACGCGATCCGGAGTACAGGTCCTTGTAAATCATGCAGACGTGCCATCAGATCGGCATTGGTTGAGCCTGTTTCTGGCACGACTTCAACGTTTAACACACGCCCTGCTATATCCAGTTGCATGTCTATCTGTGCCGCATCCAGAACGGACGTTTGTGCGCTCAACTTTTTGTCCAGCTCATGTTGGTGTGGTATGACGTTGTGTAAATCACTCATCGCTTGTTCTATGTTGTATCTAGCTGCTGCAAACAACAGCACAATTGTTCTCTACGTACTCTTTGCCTACTCTCTGGCAACAACGATAACGGTGAGGCACATAAAAAAACGGCACCCAGATCGGTGCCGTTTTTTATTTTACTTCAGAAGCAATTACGCTTCACCTTCGCTGACATCCGTTGCTGCTACTTCTGGCATAGGAGCAAATGCTGCTTTTTCTGCCTCCAGCAATGCGGAGCGCTCATCGGCTTCCCATGTTTCTTTCAGCTTGCGTGCACGATGGAACGCCAAACCTGTACCAGCTGGGATCAGACGACCAACGATGACGTTTTCTTTCAGACCACGCAGACCATCTTTTTTGCCCATGATCGCGGCTTCTGTCAGAACGCGGGTTGTTTCCTGGAAGGACGCTGCCGAGATAAAGGAATCGGTCGACAGAGACGCTTTGGTAATACCCAGCAAGATATTTTCATACGTTGCAGGAATACCGCCTGCAGCCGCTACGCGATCGTTTTCGCCTAACAGGTCAGAGCGTTCAACTTGTTCACCAACGATGTAGTTCGCATCACCCGGATTCACTACAACCACACGACGCAACATCTGACGCACGATTACTTCAATGTGCTTGTCATTGATCTTAACGCCTTGCAAGCGGTACACGTCCTGCACTTCGTCCACGATGTAACGTGCCAGCGCTTCGATACCCAGCAAACGCAGGATGTCTTGTGGATCGGCTGGGCCGTCAACAATCATCTCACCTTTGTTCACCACCTGACCGTCATGCACCAGAACCTGTTTGTCTTTAGTGATCAGGAACTCGTGTTTCTCGCCGTCCATGTCAGTGATTTCCAGACGTTGCTTACCTTTGGTTTCTTTACCAAACGCAACGGTACCAGTCACTTCCGCCAACATACCTGCATCTTTTGGTGAACGCGCTTCGAACAACTCAGCAACGCGTGGCAGACCACCGGTAATATCACGGGTTTTTTGTGATTCAGTCGGGATACGCGCCAGAACCTCACCAACGTGTACTTGCTGACCGTCTTTCACCGTAATCAGCGCACCAACCTGGAAGCCAATCGTCACTGCGTGCTCGGTGCCAGAGATCTTGACCTCTTCACCTTGCTCGTTCAACAGCTTAACTTGCGGACGCAACGACTTACCAGCAGCGCTACCACGACGTTTCGCATCGATCGCGACCAGAGTGGACAAGCCAGTTACTTCATCAACCTGCTTCGCGACAGTCACGCCTTCTTCGACGTTCTCGAATTTCACAGTACCTGTGTATTCGGTAATGATAGGACGTGTCAGCGGATCCCATGTTGCCAATGCTGTACCTGCCTTGATCACCATGCCGTCTTTAACGATCAATGTTGCACCGTAAGGTACTTTATGACGTTCACGTTCACGACCGTGGTCGTCAGTGATCAGCACTTCACCGGAACGGGAAATAACGATCTGATCGCCTTTGCCGTTCGTCACATAACGCATCGTCACTGTGAAACGGATCGTACCGTTGGATTTTGCTTCAACCGAAGAAGCCACTGCTGCACGAGACGCCGCACCACCAATGTGGAACGTACGCATTGTCAACTGTGTACCTGGTTCACCGATGGACTGCGCAGCGATAACACCAACAGCTTCACCAGCGTTGACCATAGAACCACGACCCAGATCGCGGCCATAGCACATCGCGCACAGACCGTAACGTGTGTCACAAGTCAATGGCGTACGTACTTTGACTTCATCAATGCCCAGTGCTTCGATACGCTCAACCGCAACTTCATCCAGCAAAGTGCCAGCTTCGTACAGTGTTTCCTGTGTTTCAGGATTGACGATATCGTTGGCAGAAACGCGACCCAGAATCAACTCACGCAGAGGAACGTTAACTTCACCGCCTTCGACCAATGCTTTCATGGAAGAGCCGTTGCTTGTACCGCAATCATCCTCAACCACGACCAGATCCTGCGTCACGTCAACCAGACGACGTGTCAGGTAACCGGAGTTCGCTGTCTTCAATGCCGTATCGGCCAGACCTTTACGCGCACCGTGAGTAGAAATAAAGTACTGAAGAACGTTCAGACCTTCGCGGAAGTTCGCGGTAATCGGTGTTTCGATAATCGAGCCATCTGGTTTCGCCATCAGACCACGCATACCGGCCAGCTGACGAATCTGTGCTGCAGAACCACGCGCACCGGAGTCGGCCATCATATAAATCGCGTTAAACGATTCTTGTGTACCAACTGTGCCGTCGCGGCGTGTGACTGGTTCAACTTTCAGTTGTTCCATCATCGCCTTACCGACTTCATCACCGGTTTTGCCCCAGATATCGACCACTTTATTGTAACGCTCACCCGCTGTCACCAGACCGGATGCATATTGCTGCTCGATCTGTTTAACTTCATGCTCAGCTGCTGCCAACAATGTGACTTTTTGTGGTGGTACCAACATATCGTCGATACAGATAGAAATACCGGCGCGTGTCGCGAGGCGGAAACCCATTTGCATCAATTGATCGGCGAAAACGACCGTTGCGCGCAAACCGCATTTACGGAACGACGTATCGATCAGTTTGGAAATTTCTTTTTTCTTCAACGCGCGGTTCAGCACGGTGAATGGCAAGCCCTTAGGCAGAATTTCTGACAAAATCGCACGGCCAACTGTGGTTTCGTAACGTTTGATCGTTTTAACGAATTCACCAGTTGCAGGATCTTTCGGATATTCCGTAATACGGACAGTCACGCGTGTTGCCAGCTCGACTTCCTTGTTGTCCCAGGCGCGGATCGCTTCGGAGACGTCAGGGAACATCATGCCTTCGCCTTTGCCGTTAATGGCTTCGCGAGACGCGTAGTACAGACCCAACACGATATCCTGAGAAGGCACGATAGACGGTTCGCCATTCGATGGGAACAGAATATTGTTAGACGCCAGCATCAGTGTGCGGGCTTCCATCTGCGCTTCGATAGACAAAGGAACGTGAACCGCCATCTGGTCACCGTCGAAGTCGGCATTGAAAGCCGCGCAGACGAGTGGATGCAACTGAATCGCTTTACCTTCGATCAGGACTGGTTCAAACGCCTGAATACCAAGACGATGCAGCGTAGGCGCACGGTTCAGCATAATCGGATGTTCGCGGATCACTTCTTCCAGAATATCCCAGACGACTGGCTCTTGAATCTCAACCAGTTTTTTCGCTGCCTTGATCGTTGTCGCCAGACCCATCAATTCCAGTTTATTGAAAATGAAAGGTTTGAAGAGTTCCAAGGCCATCAGTTTTGGCAAACCGCATTGATGCAATTTCAGTTGCGGACCAACCACGATAACGGAACGACCGGAGTAATCGACGCGCTTACCCAGCAAGTTCTGACGGAAACGACCGCCCTTACCTTTGATCATCTCAGCCAGAGATTTCAATGGACGCTTGTTCGCACCAGTCATTGCCTTACCGCGACGACCATTGTCTAACAATGAATCGACTGCTTCTTGCAACATACGCTTTTCATTACGCGTAATGATTTCCGGAGCGCGCAATTCCATCAGGCGCTTCAAACGGTTATTACGGTTAATGACGCGACGATACAGATCATTCAGATCGGAAGTTGCAAAACGACCACCATCCAGCGGTACCAATGGACGCAGCTCTGGCGGCAACACTGGCAATACTTCCATGATCATCCAGTCTGGTTTGATACCGGAACGTTGGAACGCTTCGAGTACTTTCAGACGTTTTGCATATTTCTTGATCTTGGCTTCGGATTTTGACTCTTTGAGTTCTACACGCAAAGTTTCAGCATCACGGTCGATATCAATCGAACGCAGCAATTCACGGATACCTTCTGCGCCCATGAATGCGGTGAATTCATCGCCGTATTCTTCGTATTTAGCAGCGAAATCGTCTTCCGACATGATCTGACATTTTTTCAGCGGCGTCATACCTGGATCGGTCACAACGTATGCTTCAAAGTACAAAACGCGTTCGATATCGCGCAATGTCATGTCGAGCACCATACCCAAACGGGATGGCAGAGATTTCAGGAACCAGATGTGCGCTGTTGGCGATGCCAGTTCAATGTGACCCATACGTTCACGACGCACTTTCGCCAGTGTGACCTCAACGCCGCACTTTTCGCAGATCACGCCACGGTGTTTCAGACGTTTGTATTTACCGCACAGGCACTCATAATCTTTGATAGGGCCAAAAATTTTGGCGCAGAACAAACCGTCGCGCTCAGGCTTGAAAGTACGATAGTTGATGGTTTCCGGCTTTTTAACTTCGCCGTAGGACCAGGAACGAATTTTTTCAGGAGACGCCAGACCAATTTTGATCGCGTCGAATTGTTCGTTAGGTTGGACTTGCTTGAATAGATCGAGCAGGGCTTTCATGTATATCACTCCAGTGAAGCGCGCAATTTATTTTTAAATTCACGCTTGGTGGCTGAATGGTGCTGCAACAGAAGGTCTTTCGCCTTACCCTGTTCGCATCGACGGGAGAGCCTGGTCCTTTGCGGAGGACTGGTTCCATCAGATACCGGGAACGAATTCACTTCAAAACTGCTGGCTAGCTGAATGACCAACGCCCGAATCTCGTTCGGGCGGTGGTGGTATTACACATACTGCAAATTACTAAATCTGTTTCCAGGGTAGCTGCAAAGCGCTCCCAGACAAACGGGAAACACTTCACATCAATCTGGATTAATCGCGCTCGAGATCGATATCGATACCCAAAGAACGAATCTCTTTGACCAGAACGTTGAACGATTCTGGCATACCTGCATCAATCACATGATCGCCCTTGACCAGGTTTTCATAGACTTTGGTACGACCATTCACGTCATCGGACTTCACAGTCAACATCTCTTGCAAGACATAAGACGCACCGTATGCTTCCAGAGCCCAAACTTCCATCTCACCAAAACGCTGACCACCGAACTGAGCTTTACCGCCCAGTGGTTGCTGCGTGACCAGAGAGTAAGGACCAGTTGAACGGGCATGCATTTTATCATCAACCAGATGATGCAGTTTCAACATATGCATGTAACCGAGCGTGACTTTACGTTCAAATGCTTCACCAGTGCGACCATCGTACAGTGTGACCTGATTTTTCGATGGTGTCATACCGAGTTGTGCAGCAATGTGATCAGGGAAAGCAAGATCCAGCATGCGACGGATTTCTGACTCATGGGCGCCGTCAAACACTGGCGTTGCAAATGGAACACCATTTTTCAGGTTGTTCGTCAACTCCAGAATTTCTGCATCGGAGAAGCCATCGATATCTTCGGTTTTACCTGATTCGTTATAAATCTGTTTCAGGAAAGCACGGATTTCTTCGATTTTTGCTTTTGCTTTCAGCATTTCGCCGATGCGCAAGCCCAGACCTTTCGCTGCCCAGCCCAGATGTACTTCCAAAATCTGACCAACGTTCATACGTGATGGAACACCCAGTGGGTTCAACACGATGTCGGCCGGAGTACCGTCAGCCATGTAAGGCATGTCTTCGATAGGCACGATACGGGAAACCACACCCTTATTACCGTGACGACCCGCCATTTTGTCACCAGGTTGCAAGCGGCGTTTAACAGCAAGGTAAACCTTGACCATTTTTTGTACGCCTGGAGGCAACTCATCGCCCTGCGTCAGCTTGGTACGTTTTTCTTCGAAAGCCAGATCGAACTGATGACGTTTTTCTGCGATGGAATCTTTCATCGCAACTAATGCATTCGCGGCCTCATCAGATGCCAGACGGATATCAAACCAGTGATATTTATCGATGCTTGCCAGATATTCTTTAGTAATCTTGCTGCCTTTGGCCAGTTTAGCCGGACCACCGTCAGCAATTTTACTGTCGAGCATACGCTCCAAACGCTCAAACGCATCGCGTTCGACGATACGCAACTGATCGTTCAGATCGAGACGATAACGCTTCAATTCATCATCGATAATCTGCTGTGCACGTTTGTCGCGTTGGATGCCTTCGCGGGTAAACACTTGTACGTCAATGACCGTACCTACCATGCCGGAAGGCACACGCAGGGATGTATCTTTAACGTCAGAGGCTTTTTCACCGAAAATCGCACGCAACAGTTTTTCTTCTGGTGTCAGTTGAGTTTCACCTTTTGGTGTCACTTTACCGACCAGGGTATCACCGGCAGTCACTTCAGCACCGATGTAGACGATACCGGATTCATCCAGACGAGCCAGTTGGTTTTCTGCCAGGTTGGAGATATCGCGGGTAATTTCTTCCGCACCCAACTTGGTGTCACGGGCAACAACCGACAACTCTTCGATATGAATCGAAGTATAGCGATCGTCCGCCACCACTTTTTCAGAGATCAGGATCGAATCTTCGAAGTTATAACCATTCCATGGCATGAAGGCGACCAGCATGTTCTGACCCAGAGCCAATTCGCCCAGATCGGTCGATGCACCGTCAGCCAGCACGTCACCCTTGGCAACCATATCGCCGACCTTGACGATAGGACGCTGATTGATGTTGGTGTTCTGGTTGGAACGGGTGTACTTGATGAGATTGTAAATATCCACACCGACTTCACCAGCCTGTGCTTCAGCATCATTCACACGAATAACGATACGACCCGCATCGATGTAATCCACCTTACCGCCACGCAGTGCCTGTACTGTTGTACCGGAGTCAACTGCCACGGTACGTTCGATACCTGTGCCGACAAATGCCTTCTCTGGACGCAAGCAAGGAACTGCCTGACGTTGCATGTTGGCACCCATCAACGCACGGTTCGCATCATCGTGTTCGAGGAACGGAATCAGCGAAGCCGCAACGGAAACCACCTGACCAGTAGCTACGTCCATGTACTGGATACGTTCCGGGGATACCAGAATCGTTTCACCAGCTTCACGCGCAGAAACCAGTTCATCAATCAGTTTGCCTTCGCCATCGATCGTTGCATTCGCCTGAGCGATGATGTAACGGCCTTCTTCAATCGCAGACAGGTAGTCGATCTGATTGGTGATTTTGCTGTCAACCACTTTACGGTATGGTGTTTCCAGGAAACCGTATTCGTTCAGGCGCGCATACAGCGCCAGAGAGTTGATCAGACCAATGTTTGGTCCCTCTGGTGTCTCAATCGGGCAGACGCGGCCATAGTGAGTTGGATGAACGTCGCGGACTTCAAAGCCGGCGCGCTCACGTGTCAAACCACCAGGTCCCAGGGCAGAAATACGACGCTTGTGCGTGATTTCTGACAACGGATTGGTCTGATCCATAAACTGGGACAATTGTGAAGAACCGAAGAACTCACGAATCGCAGCAGAGATAGGCTTGGAGTTGATCAGGTCATGCGGCATCAGGTTGTCGGCTTCAGCCTGACCCAGACGCTCTTTGACTGCGCGTTCAACACGTACCAGACCAGCGCGGAACTGATTCTCAGCCAATTCACCGACGCAACGTACGCGACGGTTCCCCAAGTGATCGATATCATCGACTTCACCACGGCCATTGCGCAATTCAACCAGAATCTTGATCACGGCCAATACGTCTTCATTCGACAGCGTCATCGCGCCTGTCAGTTCATCACGACCGATACGGCGGTTGAACTTCATACGACCGACAGCGGACAGGTCGTAACGGTCTTCGCTGTAGAACAAGCCATTGAACAGTGCTTCAACGGAATCTTCTGTTGGTGGTTCGCCAGGACGCATCATGCGGTAAATCGCTACACGCGCTGCCATTTGGTCAGCAGTATCGTCGGTACGCAAGGTCTGAGAGATGTAAGCACCTTGATCCAGATCGTTCGTGTACAACGTTTGAATGTCGTTCACGCGTGCATCGCGCAAGCGACCCAACAATTCTTCCGTCAACTCATCGTTAGCGTTAGCGATCACTTCACCAGTATCAGCATCAATGATGTTTTTCGCCAGAACACGCCCCAGCAGATAATCTTCTGGTACAGAAATATGCTTGATACCGCCAGCATCAATTTCACGTACATGTTTTGCATTGATACGCTTGTCCTTGGCAACAATAACTTTACCGGATTTATCGGTAATATCGAAACGCGCCACTTCACCACGCAAACGTTCTGCGACAAACTCCATTTCCGCGCCATCGCTGTGCAGATTGAAGTTATCAAAGACGAAGAAGTTAGCCAGAATCTGTTCATTGTTCATGCCAATCGCACGTAACAAAATAGTGACAGGCATCTTACGACGACGGTCAATACGGAAGAACAGGATATCTTTCGGGTCAAACTCGAAATCCAGCCAGGAACCACGGTAAGGAATGATACGTGCAGAGAACAGTAATTTACCGGAAGAATGCGTCTTACCACGATCGTGTTCAAAAAACACACCAGGTGAGCGATGCAACTGGGAAACGATCACACGTTCGGTACCGTTAATCACAAAAGAGCCTGTGGTTGTCATCAAAGGCAATTCGCCCATGTAGACTTCCTGCTCTTTCATTTCCTTCACAACTGGTTTAGTCGGCGATTCTTTATCCAGAATTACCAGACGCACTTTGGCACGTAAAGGAGATGCGTAAGTCAGACCACGCAACTGACATTCCTTGACATCAAATGCAGGATCACCTAATACGTAGGATAAAAATTCAAGGCGAGCAAACCCATTATGAGAAACAATAGGAAAGATCGAAGTGAAGGCTGACTGCAAGCCCTCATTTTTACGGTTTGCAGCTGTTCTGTCTTCTTGTAAAAAGCTTTGATACGACTCAATTTGAGTCGCCAATAAGAACGGAACGTTGTGGACGTTGGCGCGTTTCGCAAAAGATTTACGAATACGCTTCTTCTCAGTAAATGAGTAGTGCATGGACACTCCGTGAGTGACAGGGAAGGAAGGAGAATTCAGGATTCCTGGCGCATATTGCTAACTTCTTGCGACAAAAAGCCTCAAGTCTCAACCCTCAACCTTAATAAACAACTAAACAACCCGAAACGACAAAGAAGCCAAAGAGGAACCCTCTTTTGCAAGAGGATTCCTTCCTTTGACTTCGGCAAATCCGAGGATTTGCCTTCATACTGAATTACTTCAGATCGGCTTTTGCGCCAGCTTCTTCCAGCTTTTTCTTCGCTGCTTCAGCGTCAGCTTTAGAAACACCTTCTTTAACTGCTTTTGGTGCGCCATCAACCAGATCTTTAGCTTCTTTCAAGCCCAAACCAGTGATTTCGCGAACTGCTTTAATGACGCCAACTTTGTTTGCGCCAACTTCAGCCAGAATTACGTTGAATTCTGTTTGTTCTTCAACTGCTGCTGCTGGACCTGCTGCTGCTGGGCCTGCTACTGCTGCTGCGGAAACACCAAATTTTTCTTCGAATGCTTTTACCAAGTCGTTCAGGTCCATTACGGACATCGCGCCTACGGCTTCCAGGATATCGTCTTTGCTAAGTGCCATTTGAAACTCCAATTAATTAATTACATTGATACGGTATTTGACGGAAAAAATCTTATTCTGCTACGGCTTCAGCAGCTTCAGCTACTGGTGCTGCAGGAGAACCGGATTCTTTCTGTGCCGCGACGGCTGCCAGAGCACGTGCGAAAGCAGATACAGGAGCCTGCATCATGCCAACCACTTGCGCCAACAATACTTCACGACTAGGAATGCTTGCCAATGCAACAACGCTGGCTTTATCCAACGATTTGCCTGCATAGTTACCTGCTTTAACAACCAGTTTGTCGTTGGTTTTTGCAAAGTCTTGAACGACTTTAGCAGCTGCAACGGCATCTTCCGAGATTGCATAAATCAACGGACCGGTCATTTCAGAAGCGAGGCTGGCAAATACAGTTCCCTCAACAGCGCGACGTGCGAGTGTGTTTTTCAACACGCGCATGTAAACGCCTTGAGCACGTGCGGATGCACGCAATTGCGTCAAATGACCGACCTGGATGCCACGATATTCAGCTACGACGATAGTCTGTGCAGTTGCTACTTTTGCAGAGACTTCAGCGACGACTGCTTTTTTGTCATTCAGATTGAGACTCACGGTCAACCTCCATTAATGATATTCAGTGTTCGCATCCGGATGATGCGCTTCCCTCATATCGTTTCGAACACGGCGTCCGAAGTTAGGAGTTTCACTGGCGGACCAGTAATCACTACAAAACTTGTTCGGGTACACCATCTGCGTTGGGTTTCTGTTGATTACTCTTCAGAGATTTAACTTTGTATGAATTCACACTCAGCCCAACGGTCTTTGACACTCCGGATACTTTCAAAAAATATCCAGCCCAAAGATGCGCCCTGAATCATAAAACTCAGGGACTTAATTCTTATTACGACTTAAGCCAGGTTGCCGTGGTCTACACGTACACCAGCACCCATCGTGGAAGAGATAGATACTTTACGCAGGTACACACCTTTGCTTGTCGCTGGCTTAGCTTTATTCAAAGCTTCGATCAGCGCAACCAGGTTAGCTTTCAGATCACCATCAGCAAATGACTTACGACCAATCGTTGTATGGATGATACCTGCTTTGTCTGTACGGTACTGAACCTGACCAGCTTTTGCATTTTTAACAGCAGTAGCTACGTCTGGAGTTACTGTGCCGACTTTCGGATTTGGCATCAAACCACGTGGACCCAATACCTGACCCAGTGTACCGACAATACGCATAGTATCTGGAGAAGCGATCACAACGTCGAATGGCATATCGCCAGCTTTAACGCGTTCAGCCAAATCTTCCATACCAACGATGTCCGCACCCGCTGCTTTAGCTTCTTCAGCTTTAGCGCCTTGAGCAAAAACCGCTACACGAACTGTTTTACCTGTACCGGATGGCAATACCACTGCGCCACGAACAACTTGATCAGATTTCTTAGGATCAACACCCAACTGAACGGAAACGTCGATGGATTCATTGAATTTTGCTGTTGCGCATTCTTTGATCAATGCAATTGCGTTATCAAATGGATACACTTTCAGGCGATCAACTTTAGTTGCGAGCAACTTTGCTTTTTTAGATAACTTAGCCATTACAGACCCTCCACCGTGATGCCCATAGAGCGAGCTGAACCAGCGATTGTACGCACTGCTGCGTCCATATCAGCTGCAGTCAAATCAGCGCGTTTTACGGTTGCGATTTCTTCAGCTTGCGCACGAGTGATCTTACCAACTTTGTCAGTATGTGGCTTAGCAGAACCTTTAGTGATACCAGCTGCTTTTTTGATCATGTATGTTGCTGGAGGAGTCTTCATCACGAATGTGAAAGACTTATCAGCGAATGCGGTGATCACGACAGGAATCGGCATACCTGGCTCAACACCTTGAGTCTGCGCATTAAATGCTTTACAGAATTCCATGATGTTCAAACCACGTTGACCCAGAGCTGGACCGATTGGTGGGGATGGATTTGCTTTACCAGCTGGCACTTGCAGCTTGATAAAACCAATAATTTTCTTTGCCATGTTTGGCTCCTTCAAAAATTGAGTAATAGCGCCTGAAAATATTCACTCACATCAACAGGCTCCTCTGCTTTCTACCTATCAGTTTTTGCAGCTACCTGCATCGTACTGACCACGATACAACTTAAACTTTTTCTACCTGACCAAATTCAAGCTCAACCGGAGTGGCGCGGCCAAAAATCGTTACGGTAACGCGCACTTTAGATTTTTCGTAATTCACTTCTTCGACGTTGCCATTGAAATCTGTGAAAGGACCATCTTTAATACGTACGACCTCACCGACTTCGTATAAAACTTTAGGCCTTGGCTTTTCAACACCATCCTGCATTTGCTGCAAAATCTTATCAACTTCGTGCTGAGGAATTGGAGAAGGCTTATTAGATTTGCCACCAATAAAACCTGTTACCTTGCTAGTATTTTTAACCAAATGCCATGTATCGTCAGTCATTTCCATTTCGACGAAAACATAACTAGGGAAAAGACGGCGCTCAGTGACAGCTTTACGACCATTTTTTACTTCAATTACTTCCTCTGTCGGCACCAAAATCTGACCGAACTTATCTTGCATTTCTGCTCGTTCTATACGCTCGACCAGAGCACGTTGCACACTTTTTTCCATACCGGAATATGCATGAACGGCATACCATCTTTTAGCACTTTTAGGCACAGACACCACCGGCGCTGTACCTTCTTCGTTTTCCTGAATGTTATCGCTCATTATTTTTTCCATCCAAGGACTACGTCATACAACAAAAACTCCAGGAACTTATCAGTACCCCAGAGAAATATCGCCATAATCAAAACAAAACCAAAAACTACTGCGGTAATCTGACCAGCTTCTTTACGTGTAGGCCACACCACTTTTTTTGTTTCGCGAACAGATTCTTTCGCAAAATTAACAAAGTCACGCCCAAGATCAGAAGTTGCCAACAGACCAACAGCGGCAAACAAACCGACCAGCAAAGCAATCACACGTACCCAGCCAGCCTGATTAGCGAGAATATAAAAAGCAGCAACTCCTGAAATCACAGCAACAACTGCCAGAATGACTTTGTATTTGTCATTGGAAGTGCTGACTGTTTGAACGGGATGATTAGACATACTTAATTTACTTTCGGTGCCCTGCGGCTTTGATGGTGGCAGGGGCGGAGGGAATCGAACCCCCAGCCTACGGTTTTGGAGACCGTCGCTCTGCCAATTGAGCTACACCCCTACATTTTGAAACTTCTTAACTGCTACGGCGATCCTAAACAGATCGCCGCACTCGATTCAGATATTACTATCAGTATTACTCGATAATTTTAGCAACGACACCCGCACCAACAGTACGACCACCTTCACGAATCGCAAAACGGAGACCTTCTTCCATCGCGATCGGGTTGATCAGTTTTACTGTGATAGAGACGTTATCACC
>NZ_JBMPPF010000018.1:0-101117 GCF_049339385.1 Undibacterium sp. SXout7W
CTGGAACGGCTGCCGCTACAACCGTTTAGTCAAATTAGCCAACTGCTCCCGCATCGCTGGGCCACCGTACAATAATTCTCACCACGATAAAGTCGTTCGGTCAACATGAGTTCGCCGGGCGGTTACCCAGTTCCTGAGCAAATTGGCATTCAGCCCGTAATGCAACGCTATCGCGGCAATGGAGACACCTGGTTGCTCGCAAGCCTGAACTACCTGGGCTTTGAATTCGGCACTATGGCGTCGGCGCCTTGGCACGGGAGGAACTGCATTCAGATTCATAATGTACATGTACCCAGTTATTACGTGGACACTATGTTCTATAAATCCGGAGCGCGGTTCAAGACGACTTTACCGGGTGCTTACCCAGCAAGGGAGTTGATGTGTTTGTAAATGACTCTTTTAGCTGCAAGTAAATAAAAAAGGCGCTGATGCGCCTTTTTTATTGTGAGGACTTAGTAAGAACTAAGTGCATACAGCTTGATTACTGAATCTTCGCTTTTTTCACCAGATTCTGCTGGAATGCTTGTACTTTTTGTTGCTGCAATCCATCGATAATTTGTGGTTTTACTTCTTCTAAGCTCGGGAACTTGGACGCACGAACATCATCCAGTTTAATTACATGGAAACCGAATTCTGTTTTGACCGGAACTTCAGTAAACTGGCCTTTTTGCAAGCCAGTCATCGCTTGGGAGAATGCCGGTACAAAAGTTGCTGGAGATGCCCAATCCAGATCGCCACCTTTAGCTGCGGAACCAGTATCTTTTGACTGTTTTGCCAGTTCTTCAAATTTAGCGCCAGCTTTCAGTTTGGAAATGATGGCTTTTGCATCATCTTCCTTTTCTACCAGAATATGGAATGCATGATATTCCTTGTCGCCAGCTTGTGCTTTTGCTTTGTCATATTCAGCTTTAATTTCTGCATCAGACACTGGATTCTTTTTGACGTAATCAACCATCAAGGCACGGATCAGTAAGGATTGGCGAGCAATTTCCAATTGATTTTTGACTTCTGGATTCGACGCGATACCAGATTTTTCGGCTTCTTGCATCAGTACTTCGCGATTGATCAGTTCTTGTTTGACCATTGCGCGCAACTGAGGCGAATCTTGTTGTCCTTGCGTAGCAAGTTGTTTAACCATTGCATCAACGCGTGCAGATGGAATAGCCTTGCCATTCACTACAGCCAGATTTTGTGCCATTGCAGGCAAAGCAGTTGCAAGCAGTACTACCAGCAAATGAGCAGGTTTAAAAGTCATTGTCTGTTCCTAAATAACAAAATAAAAAACGGATTATAGATAAACTACTTAGGTCGGTATCTCTGACGGAGATAACGCAATAATAGAAAGTGCGTGAATCTCTGTATGCATCATATCGCCAACGGAATCATACACTAGTCGATGGCGGGAAATACGGTTTAATCCTTCAAATTGCTGACAAACTATCTTTAAAATGTAATGTCCAGCCCCTGTCGATGCTCCAGCATGTCCCGCATGCGAAGCAGAGTCATCGGTCAGTTGACAAACAACAGGATCAAAAGTTTCTTTTAATCTGGTAATTATTTTATCGTAGCGGTTCGGATTACTCATGTTGATTCGTGAATGTATTTGGAAAGAAACAGACTTTGCAGGACGATAAAGCCCGGCATGATACCTACAACAGAAATGAGTTTAAAGTTGGCCCAGGTAGACGTTTGAAAGTTGAACGCAACGTATAAATTCACTACACCCATAACCATAAAATAAGCAATCCATGCGAGGCTCAGTCGTCCCCATATTTGTTCTGGAAGAGTCATCTGCGAACCAAGAGCAAGTTTAATCAGGTTTTTTCTAAAGATAAATTGAGCGAGGAAAAAGGCTGCGCCGTAACACCAGTACAGAACGGTAGGCTTCCATTTAATAAATGCTTCACTATGGAAATAGATGGTTGCACCACCAAACAGCATGATGATAATGAATGAGATCCAGAGCATGGCATCAATTTTTTTTCGCGCTATGAGCAAATAAATAATTTGACTCAAGGATGCAATTAACGTGATTGCTGTCGCAAGCAGAATCGGCGCTACTTCGAGGCTCGTTATTCCACCCGAGATGAGCGGAGATAGATATTCATTTGCATAGGCTTGTGCGGCTAAGGCATGACTTTCTCCCCACTTAAAAGTGACAAAGAAAAGAATGACTGGGAAAAGATCAAATAAAAATTTCATTGATAAGCGTATTAAGTGAGTGGTTCAAATTTCAGTGATGCCGAATTAATGCAATATCTGAGTCCGGTAGGGGGCGGGCCATCTGGAAATACATGTCCAAGATGTGCATCGCAAACATTGCAAATAATTTCGGTTCGCACCATTCCATGAGAAAAATCTTTTACTTCTTTGACATGCTCTGGATTGATGGCAGTGAAATAACTAGGCCAACCACAGCCTGATTCAAATTTGGCATCAGATGTAAATAGGGGCGTATCGCAACAAACGCAAGTGTAGATGCCGGTTTCTTGATGATCCCAGTACTTGCCCGTGAATGCGCGCTCTGTTGCGGCATGTCGTGTCACTTCATATTCCATTGGGGCGAGTTGTAAGCGCCATTCGGCATCTGTCTTGATGATTTTGTTCACCGTGAATTTCTCCTGGGGTTAATCTGGTTAAGATGAGCAGCTGACCTCGAGATTTTTTGCCCAGTCAGGTGGTAGTTGAGCATAATCATCGTATTCATCTTGTTCAAGGTAAGGATTTTTCAGAATGGCGAGAAGTTTTGCAATCTCTGAAAAATCTTTCTTTTGTGCTTTTTCGATCGCGATTTGTGCCAGATAATTGCGCAGTATATATTTAGGATTACGTGCCTGCATTATCTGATGGCGCTTTTTTTCATCACTGTTTTCTGACATCAACCTGTCGCGATAAAGTTTGAGCCATTCATTGAGTGCATTTCTGTCAATAAATAAGTCACGCAAAGCCTCGTCATTTGCAGACATCTGATTGTTTATTTTGCTGAGATAACGGAAACTCAGTGTCATATCGGCATGGTTTGCCTGAAGTAGCTGGAAAAAAGACTCAAACAAATCCAAATCATGATCTTGATGTTCACTTAATCCAAATTTTTGTTGGAGTAAAAGCTCCCATTGCGTCTCGTAACTGACTTTATATGAATTGAGTGCTTCCTGGGTTTCTTCTATGCTACCGATTAAAGGTAGTAGTGCCTGAGCGAGGGCGTGGCAATTCCAATGCCCAATTGTCGGTTGCATATGATAGGCATAGCGCCCCTGATGGTCGCTATGATTGCAGATATGATTCATATCGTAGGCCTCCATAAAACCAAAGGGGCCATAGTCGATGGTCAGCCCAAGTATGGACATATTATCTGTGTTCATGACACCATGCATAAAACCTACTGACTGCCATTGAGCAATGAGTTTTGCTGTTTTTTCTGTTACTTGGGTTAACAGTGCTTTATAAGGATTGGCAAGTCCCTGAAGCTCAGGATAGTAGTGAGTCAGCGTGAAATCTGCCAGTGCCTTAAGCTCATCAGGACGCTGATTGTAGTACCAGTGTTCAAAGGAACCAAAGCGTATAAAACTTGGTGCGTAACGAGCGACAACAGCGCTGGTTTCTGGTGTTTCTCTCATGACGTATTGATCCGAACCCGTGATGCACAGGGCTCGGGATGTTGGTATGCCTAATCCAAACATGGCTTCAGAGCAAAGAAACTCCCTGATAGATGACCTGAGTACCGCACGTCCATCACCCATCCGAGAAAAAGGAGTAATTCCCGCACCTTTGAGCTGGATTTCTACTGTTTGTCGTTCCTGATTGAGGGCATCACCTAACAGCAGCGCGCGTCCATCACCTAACTGACCTGCCCAAACACCGAACTGATGTCCCGAATATACGCTGGCAATTGGTATCGCCTTTTTCGAGACTGAGTTGCCAGTAAAGCGTGCAATAAAATCAGGATGGTCGTGTATAGAGTCACTTAAATTGAATTCTGTGACCGCATCTTGATTGATGCCGATCAGATAGGGCTTAGAAAGTGGAGTAGGGGAAACCGGTGCGAAAAAGTCTTTAGGTAACGATGAGAAACGGCTTGGATGTATAAGATCGTCGAGGTCTGTATGACTATTTACGTCGTTTAGTGTGGTGTTACTCATAGAGGGTGCCGTTCTGCAATCAAGATATAGCACTATTCTGCCAGACTCCGCAGAAATGCGTATTCGATTAACATCAGCGATCTGCTATCAGTTACGTAAAGCCACTTCAACAACTGTATGACGCCTTGTCATACAAGACTATATTGCCTTTCGTTGTTATTATGGTGCAGTCAGTGTCTCAGCCAATATGTTGCCGGCTGATGAAACGAACATCACTTGCAAGTGATGTGCTCCAAAGCAAAGGAAGTTCACCTGGCCTTGCAGCGACAATTTTGCACGGCCTTAGCTTTGTGTCATTGGCAGAATGCATTTCGCAATGATTTGCGACGTCATTAAAGTAAAATGAGCTCAGATCTTTAGGGATCTAAGCTCATTTTTACTGGTAAGACACATCTTGCTCAGAGAAGACTGAACTTGTCAGGCGCTCATCCTTTCCCTGACTTTGCATCCATCAATCAGGAAAGACAGACTAATTACCAAAACCAACTCACCCTCGGCAGACCTGGCCGTTCCAGTAATACCTGGAGTGCTGATGCATGATAGCGGTTTGATAACCAGATCTGCTGTCCCATCGACGGAGTCCACAGATAAGATGTAAGGACTTGGCGCCGCAATCACGATGCCAACACGCTCCGACGCTGGTGAGTAGCCGAGAATTTTGCCCAAGGATTTGACTGGGAGTGGTCTGCCGAGGTCGCGCAATACTGGTTGGCCGCCCACGCTTTCAAAGGTTTCTGGTAACTCTACTACGCGCTGCACTGTCGCCATCGGCAGAGCGAGTGAAGCTCCATCCGTTCTCACCAGCATTGTTGGCACAATCGATAATTCGATTGGCAGTCTGATCAGGAAGGTCGTGCCAACGCCTAGTTGTGACGATATTCGTATGGCGCCACGATGGCGTTCCACTGCAGTTTTAACCACGTCCATACCAACACCGCGCCCAGATACGCTGGAGGCGACTTCTTTGGTGGAGAATCCGGGTAAAAATACCAACTGGAATGCCTCATCATCAGTCCTGGCATCGTGGGTATTGATGAGACCCTTGGCAATTGCTTTATCGCGTAGCACCTGAGCATTCATCCCTTTGCCATCATCAGAGACTTCAATCATGACACTACTGGCTTCTTGCCACGCTTTCAATGTTATTGTTGAGCGCGGCGATTTGTTCGTTTTCAGTCGTTCCTCAGATGTTTCGAGACCATGATCCAATGCATTTCTCAGCATGTGAACTAGTGGATCGTACAAACTATCTACTACTACCCGGTCAACTTCTGTCTCAGCACCAGCAATATTCAGATCGACGTCTTTGCCGAGATCGCGCGCCAGTTCCCTTACCAAGCGTGGAAATTTCTGAAATAAGCGCCCAACAGGCTGCATACGTGTTGCAAGGGTCGCTCTTTGTAATTCGGTAGAGTATCTGGATGCGCGTGTCAGAGTTTCTGTCAGTGCAGCCATTAAAGGTGCTGCCTGACCATCAAACTTAAACTGCGATAATTTTTCCAGTAAAACAGCCGCCTGATTCGCGGCTTGAACGGATTCACCTGCAACCTCAAGCAACACATTCAGCTTTACTGCATCAATTCGAATACTTTCTTCTTTCGCTGGAGCAGTGTGCTTGACTTCTGCGCCTGATAAAGATGATTTGACTGCTTCGTGTTCTTCGCTGGCTGTTGCTGCAACTGCTTGAGGTGCTTCGGGTGATTCTGCTGCAGGCAGTGTTCCTTCCGGGGTTACTGCCCGGAAATAAGCTTCCCAATCAAGATTTTTATTTTCGCTGTTTGTTATATTGGCAGTTGGCGCAGCAACGGCGGTAATTGATTGTTCTGTCTTTTGAGGTGCAGCTGGAGCTTTTTCTGGAGCAGGTGTGGGCGCAGATTTTTTACTGGAAATATTTCCTTCAATCGCATCAGTCAATATTTTTTCCAGCGATTTTGGCATGGTAGAGAGCTTTTCAGGATCTTCACCATTGTTCAACGCGGTTAATTGATCTGCGACGAATCCACTTGCTTCCAGCGCAGCTTCTATTGCCTCGGGAGTGACCGGAACCTGACCAGTCCTTAACGCATCAAATAAATTTTCAGTAAGGTGGCAGGCTGACACCATGGCGCTCAGGTTCATAAACCCAGCACCGCCTTTGATTGTGTGAAAGGATCTGAATACTGCATTCAGAGTGTTCATATCACTTGGATTGCGCTCAAGTGACAACAGGTGTTCTTCTACATTTGTCGCCAGGTCGAGAGCTTCGACGACAAATTCTTTGAGCATGTCGTCCATCAGAAACCCAGACTATCAAGTAGGTTATCTACATCATCCTGTTCCAGTGCTGCATTTGGAACGGATGGTCCCTCCATTAATTCTACGGCTTTTTCTTTTAAATCTGAAGGTGCATTGTCGATCAGAATTTGTGCCAGTTCTCGCTCGACCGCCTGTGTTATTGCCACGACTTTCTTGATGAGTTGGCCTGTCAGATCCTGGAAATCTTGTGCCATCATGATGTCAAGCAGCCGAGCTTTTTCAGCATCGGTTGCTCGAATCACGGTATTTGCAAATTCTTTTGAGTCATGTGCAAGTACCTTAAATTCGTCTACGCTCAATTTTCCTTCAAACAGATTCTCCCAGCGACTATCAATAGTTTTTGCGTTTTTCGCGAGAATATCCTGCTCGGGCATACCAACATCAGTCGCATTGAGTACTTTATTTGCCGCTTGTTCGGTCAAAGTTGCAACGTACTCAAGACGACCTTGTGCATCACTGATCTGCGAAGCAACCTCTGAAAGTGACCTGTCATAACCAAGCTCACGCATTGAGTCATGCAGCATGCGTACAAGATTTCCCAAGCGATCAAACATAGGCTTGCTGGCATCACCTTCATTGCTATGAAAATTGAATTTTGTAACAACATGCTCTTCTGACTTTACAGGAGCAGCCTGTGTTGGTGCAGCGTTTGTTTCTAGGCGCTGGTTGGCCATTTCTTCAAATAATGCGTCCAGATCATCTGCTGAGTCGGTCATAGTCCTTTATTCTCCATAATCGCTGCGATTATTGTGTAGTTTTCCACAATTCTCATGGTGTGCCATAAAGAGGGCTTACTCGATAAAGTAAAGTGTGCAATACACGTATTTGATCTTTGCCTCGGTTTATGTCCAGATTGCCTCATGCATGGTATTGAGTAATTTAAATTTGAACATATCACTTACCTTCCATGTCATGGTAACAGGACTTTCTCTAAGAATAACCTAGGGTAATAAAATTTGTCATTCTTTTGTTGGCTTAACTGCGGTTTGATCACAACTTGTCGCATGATTCTCTAAAAATTTTTCTGGTGTTTGTATTTTGAACATTCCCAGATTTTGTACTTTTCGCGCAAGCTTGAGTAGTGCCTTGTCTTTAGTAATCAGTGTGTCGACTTGCGCATCTCGTGAAATTTCTAAAAATTTCTGATCATCTTTATCGCTGCAAACTGGAAGACGTCGCTCATGATTCAGAGGCGGATTTTGACATTCAATATGCGCATCAAATCTTTGTATGATTTCCTGAAGTTGTTCTGGTTGTATTGGTAAGTGTGGATATTTCAGGACGGCCAGCCATTCGTCGCGGCATTCCTGTCGCGTAATTGCTTTAAGTTCGCCAGTTTGCAGCCCGCGAAGTATGTTTGCCCAGCGAGTGTCCTGAAAAACGAACAAATCGAGGCAGACATTGGTGTCAAGCACAAGCAGCTTGGGTATGATGGAGTCCATTGTGTTTGTTGAAGTGAATAAAATTTATGCTTATTGTATTATCCCCAGCCAAAAGTCTTGATTATAAAACTCCACCGACCACAAATATTTCAACAACGCCAGCGTTAATGGCGCAAGCGTCGCGCTTGATTGATATTGTTCGCCGTAAGTCTGCGGAAGAAATTGCTGCTTTAATGAGTCTGTCCCCAGCGTTATCGCAATTAAATGTGGAGCGTTACGCTGCATGGTCTGAGAGTCCTGTGTCTCAGAATATGAAGCAGGCAGTACTGGCATTTAACGGTGACGTGTATGAAGGTTTGGATGCTGGTAGCCTGAGCGCAAAGCAAATAACCTACATGCAGGATCACGTGCGTATTCTTTCTGGGTTATATGGAGTTTTACGTCCGCTGGACGCGTTGCAACCATATCGACTGGAAATGGGAACGAAGCTTGAAAATGCACGAGGCAAAAATTTATATGCGTTTTGGGGGGATGATATTGCAGAAAATCTGAATCAATTGCTCACATTGCAGCAAGACCATGTATTGATTAATCTCGCATCCGAAGAATATTTTAAGGCTGTCAAGCTTTCGATCTTAAATGCAGAGGTGATTACCCCTGTGTTTCAGGATTGGAAAAATGGCAAATATAAAATCATTTCGTTTTACGCGAAACGCGCGCGTGGGTTGATGGCGAGGTACTGTGCAGTAAATCAGATTAAAAAAGCAGAGAAGCTCAAAAAATTTGATGTCGATGGCTATGTGTATTGCGAGGAGGAATCTGATCAAAATCGGTGGGTGTTTCGTCGCAGAGTGGCCGATTGAGTGCGTCATATAAAAGAAAATCAAAGAACAATAAAAAAATCCCCGCAATGTGCGGGGATTTTTTTGTGCAATGTGGATTAAACGATATAACCGGTTTTACCAGAATTTCCACCAAGCCGTACTATCTTTTCCTTTTCCGGTCAGGAAAGCACTTTTCGGGAAATTGGTTAAAAATACTCTGTTTGCATCATCGCGTAAGGCAGTCATATTCATAGCATCATAGGAGCGAACAAGAATAAACATGGCTTCTTCAATCGCTGGTGCGTCCGGGTATTCCTTAATTGCAGATTGTGCCCGGTTAGCTGCTGCCAGATAGGCACCACGACGCATGTAATAGCGCGCTACATGCACATCATATTGTGCCAGTGCATTCACCAGATACTTCATTCTGGCAATGGCGTCCGGTGTGTATTTGCTTTCCGGGAACTGTGTCACCAATTGTTTGAAGGCATCAAATGAATCGCGTGATGCTTTTGGATCGCGTTCCGTAATGTCCTGGTTGGCAAGAAAATTAAACAGACCGAGTTGATCATTAAAATTGATCACGCCACGCAAGTAGTACATATAGTCTACGTGACTGTGATTGGGGTGCAATTTAATGAAACGTTCTACTGCTGCCAGTGCCTGAGCCTGATCACCTTGTTTATAATAGGCGTAGGCTGTTTCTATCTGAGCTTGCTGGGCATAAGTGCCAAAAGGAAACCGCGATTCCAGTTTTTCAAAATACTGAATTGCTTTTTCATACCCTCCATTCGCCATTTCGTCTTTTGCTTCGGCGTATAATTTTGACGCTGACCAACTTTTGGTCTCATCGCCTTTATCACCAAACACCCCGCAACCGCTCAATGTTAGAGAAGCGGTCAGAGCCAGAAACAGCAATTTCAAAGATTTTATGTGCATAAATTTGTGCATGAGCATGGAAACAATTTACGGATTATAGCCGATGGCAAAAAATGTGAAACCAACTACAACAGTGATTTTGTCAAAATCTGATGAAGATATCGATTTTGACGAGGTTGTCGAAGAGGCGGAAGCCGATGAAGAATTTTCTCCGGTAGTCGAAAACATAGACATTAAATTGACGTCTGATGCTTGTGGTGAGCGCTTGGACAAGACATTATCGAAACTTGTTCCTCAATATTCCAGAAGTCGCATACAGCAATGGATAGAGGCTGGATTTGTTGAAGTAGATGGCAAGCCGGGCAAAGGAAAAATGACAATGCTGGGTGATGAGCACATCATCATTCAGCCGCAGGCAGCGCCGGATGAGGGGGCGTATTCACCAGAAGATATTCCGCTCAATGTTGTTTATGAAGATAATTCCATTGTGGTGATTAATAAACCTGCTGGAATGGTCGTGCACCCTGCCGCTGGTAACTGGTCCGGCACGTTGCTCAATGGCTTGTTGTACCGCTGGCCTGCTTTGAATGGCGTTCCCCGTGCTGGTATTGTTCATCGTCTTGATAAAGATACCTCTGGCTTGATGGTAGTGGCTAAAACACTGGTGGCACACACGGAATTGGTGCGGCAATTGCAGGATCGCAGCGTGAAGCGCGAATATTATGCCTTGGTGTGGGGGACGCCGAATGTCTCAGGTACGGTTGATGCGCCAATGGCACGACACCCGCGAGATAGAATAAAAATGGCTGTTTCGCAGAGTGTGATCGCCAAGCCAGCAGTGACACATTTTCAGCGCATCGCTGCCGGAATGTTAGAGAAATTCCCTGTTAGTCTGGTGGCATGTCAACTGGAAACAGGTCGTACTCATCAGATTCGCGTGCATATGCAGTCGCTGAACTTCCCGCTGGTAGGCGATCCTTTATATGGTAAGCAGCATTTGGCGAGATTTTTCCCTAGGCAGGCATTACAGGCGCGTAAGCTGGGGTTGAGCCATCCAGAAACGGGCGAGCATATCGAGTGGGAAATTCCTGTTGCTGAAGATTTTTCTGATCTGCTGAAGCAAGCTGGAATTCATTTGGCATGAACTCCATGATTGCGCGCTTACCATTTCCTGTTATTCAGCCAGATTGGCCAGACCTGCCGTCGAATATCCGTGCTTTTTCAACAAGTAGGCGTGGCGGCTTCAGTGCTGGCGTATATGGTAATCAATATGGTGTCGAGGGGTTCAATCTTGGTGACCATGTTGCTGATGATATTGGGGCGGTCAGTGCCAATCGGGCGTTGCTGAATCAGTACACGCCTCATGATGTCATGTTCTTTTCACAAGTTCATGGCAATATAGTGCTTGATGCTGGCAGCATTCATTCTGGCTTAGTCGGCGATGCAGCATTTTCTAATGCTGTTGGCACCGTGTGTGCCGTTCTCACTGCCGATTGTCTGCCGGTTTTGTTTGCGGACAAAGCTGGGCGGTGTGTTGCTGCGGCGCATGCTGGATGGCGAGGTTTAGCGGGCGGAATATTGCAGCGCACGGTAGATCGCATGAGAGTTGCAGGCGCTAGTGAGTTGACTGCGTGGATGGGGCCAGCAATAGGCCCGGCAAAGTTTGAGGTGGGGCAAGACGTTATGGATGTTTTTTCGTCTGGCTTGTCAGATGTGGAACAATATTTTCGTCCGAAAACCGATGCTGGTGAAGAAAGAAAATATTTGGCTGACATTTATGGTCTTGCCCGGGCAACGTTGGCGAAGCATGGTGTGGTTGATGTGTATGGAGGTAGCTATTGCACTGTCAGCGACCCCGCTCATTTTTACTCATATCGCAGGGATGGTGTTACTGGCCGGATGGGGCATTTGATCTGGATTGATCAGCCGCGTTAGAAGGCGTATCGGGAGATGGTGTTTGGTCGTCGAATTCGCTGATGTGAGATAAATGCTGCGGTGCAGCTTCATTTCTCTTCAGCGCACGCTTGCGTTGTGGTGCGCGCATCAGGTATAAAAGAATCGTTAGAGGGAATACGCAATAAAACAGAAAGGTCATGACTCCAGCTGTTATCGACGGCTCGGTCAATGCCATCAGTAGAACAACGTAAATCCAGGCGATTGCAACAATATAGGCAAACATAATTTCCTCGTTATTTTTATATTTCTTTATTTATTGTTTCAATTTTTTTGAAATTCAAATTGATTGAAGCTAAAAATTAACCCTCAACAATACGCGAAAATCAGGAGGCACGCATGAAGACTTATGATCCTCAAGCTATGTACTCCGAATGGATGTCACAGCTAGTGAATCAAAATCAGTGGCAGGATTGGATGAAGCCTGCTTCTGCATTGGCAGATGCGCCAATGAAAGATGTGCTCAAAGATATTGGCGCACAGATTGATCCTGCGACGTTAAACCGTCTGCAGCATTCCTATATGGAAGAGTTTGGTCGTTTGTGGCAAGACTTTGCTATTTCTAAATTGCCGACATTAAGTGATCGTCGGTTTTCCTCCCCCGATTGGCACAATCATGCCATGCATGCTTACAGTGCTGCGACTTACTTGCTGAATGCCAAGTTTTTAATGTCAATGGCTGAAGCTGTACAGGCAACACCAAAAGTAAAGCAAAAAATCAATTTTGCGGTGCAGCAAATGATTGATGCTGCCTCTCCTGCTAACTTTTTGGTGACCAACCCTGAGGCACAGGCTAAGTTAATTGAGACTAAAGGTGAAAGTCTGGCCAAAGGCATTACTCAGATGCTGTCTGACATGCAAAAAGGCCGCATTTCTCAAACGGATGAATCTGCTTTTGAAGTCGGCGTGAATGTTGCCACGACTGAAGGGGCGGTTGTTTTTGAAAATCATCTGTTTCAGTTGATTCAATATAAGCCACTGACTAGTACTGTGCATCAGCGTCCATTGCTGATGGTGCCGCCTTGTATTAATAAATTCTATATTTTGGATTTGCAGCCGGAAAATTCTGTGGTTCGTTATGCAGTTGAGCAAGGGCATACTGTTTTCCTTGTTTCTTGGGTGAATCCTGACGCTCATTTGGACGAGGTAAGCTGGAATGATTACATCGAAGTCGGTGCAATTAAGGCTCTGCATGTCGTTCAGGAAATTACCAAGCAAGATCAGCTGAATGTATTTGGTTTTTGTGTCGGCGGTACGATCATTTCAACGGCTTTGTCTGTTTTGGCGGACCGGGGTGAATATCCTGCCAGTAGCCTGACATTGTTGACGACCTTGCTTGATTTTTCTGATACCGGCATCCTGGACGTATTCGTCGACGAGATGAATGTGGTGATGCGCGAGCAAACCATCGGTAAAAAGGGATTGTTGCTTGGACGTGATCTGACCAGCACTTTCTCCAGTTTGCGCGCGAATGATCTTGTCTGGAATTATGTTCAGTCCAATTACCTGAAAGGGCAGGCGCCTCCGCCTTTCGATTTGCTTTATTGGAATGCAGACAGCACAAATTTACCAGGCCCTATGTATTGCTGGTATTTGCGCAATACTTACCTGGAAAATAATTTGATGCAGCCAGGAAAATTGACTGTTGCTGGAAATAAAGTTGATTTGGGCAAAATTGACGCGCCAACTTTCATTTATGGCTCCAAAGAAGATCATATTGTGCCTTGGGGCGCTGCTTTTGCATCAACCAACTTGCTCAATGCCAAGCATAAAGAACGTAATCGTTTCGTGCTTGGTGCTTCGGGTCATATCGCTGGTGTAGTGAATCCTCCGGCGAAGAAGAAAAGAAGTTACTGGACTAATGATCGGGTTGGTGTTGATGCAGCGGCATGGTTTGAGGGTGCAACCGAGCACACGGGTAGTTGGTGGCCTGAATGGTCTGCATTTTTGTCGGAACATGGCGGCAAGATGGTAAAAGCGCCAGCAAAACCTGGTAATGCAAAATACCCAGAGATTGAAGTGGCTCCGGGGCGGTTTGTGAAAGTAAGAGCAGATTAATTGTTGTAGCGGAACTTTATATTTCAAACAGGAGAACAAGTATGTCAAAGCGTGTCGCATATGTAACCGGTGGTATGGGTGGTATCGGAACCTCAATCTGTAAGCGTTTATGCAGAGATGGTTACATTGTTGTGGCTGGTTGCGGCCCTAACTCTGCCCGTAAAGATAAATGGCTGGCAGATATGCGTGCTGAAGGGTATGAAATTCATGCCTCTGAAGGTAATGTGTCTGATTGGGAATCTACTAAAGCTGCTTTTGATAAAGTAAAAGCAGAAATTGGCAACATCGACGTTCTTGTTAATAATGCTGGTATTACCCGCGACGGTCAGTTCCGTAAAATGACCAAAGATGACTGGGACGCGGTCATGGATACCAACCTGAATTCCTTGTTTAATGTCACCAAGCAAGTGATTGAAGGCATGGTTGATCGTAACTGGGGTCGTATTATCAATATTTCTTCGGTTAATGGTCAAAAAGGGCAGTTTGGTCAGACTAATTACTCCACTGCAAAAGCCGGTATTCATGGTTTCTCAATGGCGTTAGCGCAAGAAGTTGCAACGAAAGGTGTTACTGTAAATACAGTGTCTCCTGGTTACGTTGGAACCGACATGGTGAAAGCGATTCGTCCAGATGTATTAGAAAAAATTGTTTCCGGTATTCCAGTACGTCGCCTTGCTGAACCAGAAGAAATTGCTTCTATCGTTGCATGGATTGCTTCTGACGAAGGTGGTTATGCTACCGGATCTGATTTTTCCATCAATGGCGGCTTGCATATGGGCTAATGCCTGTGTTGCAGAAACGATGTTGATGTTTGTTTAAAATCACTTTTTGCTGTTTTTGAGTTGTAATGAATCTACTGCAGTGCGGTAGAATATGCCCACCGGATCATATGATTCTGGTGGGCAATTTACTTGTAAGTAATAAAATAAAAATGCAATAAAAATGGGGACAGACAAGCCGTTGTGTTTTATATGTAGAACGAAATGCATAACTTGTTTGCTTGAAGCAATCCAGAACGAATAGCCACTTTTTAGCTGGACTAGCAACTGGGATACGAAGTTATTACCTGAGATTTCGATGAATAGCGCAAAAAAATCAACTCAACATCTGATCAAAAAATACCCAAATCGCCGTTTGTATGACACACAGACAAGCAGCTATATCACGTTGGTCGATGTCAAACAATTTGTACTCGATAATGATGATTTTGCGGTGGTTGATGCAAAAACAGGTGAGGATCTGACGCGCAGCATTTTGTTGCAAATTATTCTGGAAGAAGAAGCGGGCGGCACGCCAATGTTTTCCAGCGTTGTGTTGGCACAAATTATCAGATACTACGGGCATGCTATGCAGGGCATGATGGGAAATTATCTGGAGAAGAACGTACAAGCTTTTATTGATATTCAAAATAAATTAGCTGAAAACTCCAAAGGGATCTATGAAGGTAAGCCCTTTAGCCCCGAAATGTGGACGCAGTTCATGAATGTGCAGGGCCCGATGATGCAAGGCATGATGGGGAACTACATTGAGCAAAGTAAGAGCCTTTTTGTGCAGATGCAGGAACAGATGCAAAATCAGGCAAAAAACATCTTCACCGCTTTCCCATTTAATCCTGAGGATCAGAATAAAAAATAATCTATTTGACCTAAGTGACTGATTTATTGGTAACTTAGGTAGGTAAGTGGGCAAGGCTTGGTCGCAGAGGGTACAATAGCGGATTCGCTGTTCGTACCCTTTTTGTTATTTGTGTCTGCTATGTCTATAAATGAATTACGTCGTCAAGAATCCACTTCCAGCCCTAAAGTTGGCTTTGTAAGCCTCGGCTGTCCTAAGGCCCTTGTTGACTCCGAACAAATCCTGACCCAGTTACGGGCTGAGGGTTACGATACTGCCAAGTCCTATGACGGTGCTGATCTGGTGATTGTTAACACTTGCGGGTTTATTGATGCTGCGGTGCAAGAGTCACTCGATGCGATTGGTGAGGCATTGGCAGAAAATGGAAAAGTGATCGTCACTGGCTGCCTTGGCGCAAAAAAAGATGCAGATGGCAAGGATATGATCCAGTCTATCCATCCGAAAGTGCTGGAAGTGACTGGTCCACATGCCGTAGGTGAGGTGATGGCAGCGGTACACAAGCATTTGCCTAAGCCGCATGAGCCGTTTATTGATCTGGTGCCAGCGCAAGGTGTGAAGCTGACACCCAAACACTTTGCTTATCTGAAAATTTCTGAAGGCTGCAATCATCGTTGCAGTTTCTGCATTATCCCTTCCATGCGTGGTGATCTGGTGTCGCGTCCGATTGCGGATGTCATGCTGGAGGCTGAGAATTTGTTTAAAGCCGGCGTGAAAGAGCTGTTAGTGATCTCTCAAGATACCAGTGCCTACGGTGTTGATGTCAAATTCCGGACTGGTTTCTGGAATGGCAAGCCTGTGAAAACACATATGACGCAGTTGGTAGAGGCCTTGGGTGAGCTGGCAAAGCAATATGATGCCTGGGTGCGCCTGCATTATGTTTATCCTTATCCTCATGTCGATCAGATCATTCCTTTTATGAATAATGGGCATGTTCTGCCTTACCTTGATGTGCCTTTGCAACATGCACATCCTGATGTGTTGAAGCGCATGAAACGTCCAGCCAGTGGTGAAAAAAACATTGAGCGCATTAAAGCGTGGCGTGAGATGTGTCCAGATATCACCATACGCTCGACCTTCATCGCTGGTTTTCCGGGTGAAACTGAAGAAGAATTTGAGTACCTTCTGGATTTCCTGAAAGAAGCTGAAATCGATCGACTTGGTTGTTTTGCCTATTCTCCTGTCGAAGGTGCAACAGCAAATGAGTTGGCCGGTCAGTTGCCAGATGAGGTGCGTGAGGATCGTCGGCGTCGTGTGATGGAGTTGCAGGAAGAGATTTCCAAAAAACGTTTGCAGGCCAAAATTGGAAAAACCATGCGAGTACTGATTGATGCACTTGATCGTAGTGGCGGTGTCGGCCGTAGTTCTGCTGATGCGCCTGAGATTGATGGTGTGGTCTACGTCAAGCCGCCATTTGAGCCTCATCGTAAATTAAAAATAGGCGAGTTCGTGGACGTGTTAATCACTGCTGCTGATGCGCATGATTTGTGGGGCTCGGCAGTGTAACGGTATGAGGGTCCTTTCGATCAGATTGCTGTCAATCGCTTGCCTGTCTGCAGTAACGACCTTAGTAGAGGCGCAACAGGCTGGGCCTGCCATGACTAACCCCTTATTTGCCAAGCCAGTAGAGTTGCGAGGGAAATTGGGGGCGCAGCAGATCCGTATGTATCTGCAGCCTAAAACCGAAGATCGCGATAGTGTTGAAGGGAGCTATGTTATCGTCCATGCAGGTAAACTTGGTCAAAAAATTTTACTGGCTGGTGAAGTGACTGCGGATAAGCTAAGTATGGAGGAATCCATTGACGGTACAGATGTCTCCGGCCAGTGGGATGGTGACCTTCATGGTAATGTGGTTCGTGGTGTCTGGTTATCTGCAGATGGAACGATTCATCAGGATTTCGCGTTGGAGCTGGTTCCATTGAGTAAATCGAAGCAAATTTCCAACAATGGTAGTCGTAAAAAATAAAAAAGCGCACTCTGCGCTTTAAACTCGTAACGATTGCCTGTTGGATTCATAGCGATTGCTTCAGCGAGTTGGAATATGCCACAGTTTGGAGTCGTTAATGGGGGTGTCTTTTGGCAGATGTGGATTGTTTAATCGGATGATTCGTCGGCTTTTCATGTTCAGCTTTGTTATCGCATCCTGATAGTACTTATTAAAAATGGCATCAAAACTCCCATCTTTTTGCATAATGCGTAAGCCGGCTTCTACTCTTTCTTTGATTTCCTGATCTTGCTTGTTGAAGAAGAAATAGTAGGGGAATGGATAGTAAATCAATAGATTCTTTTCTATCATCAGCTCTGGATTTTCTGCTTTATTTTGCTCGTACTCTGTCAAAATTTCACCAATGCCGCGGGGAAAGCCGTCAAAACGATTTGCTGACAGCATTTTAAATAGCTGAGAATATTTACCCTGTACGACTTTGATGCCATGATTTTCAAAGATGGCATTGTCATTCCAGTCAACACCCTGACCAAAACTTATTTTTTTCAGATCATCTGACGTTTTTATCTGATTGAATTTGACCTGATTCTCTTTGTTAATCAGAAGCACACGATAGCCGAGCAAGCCTTTGCGCAAGGGAAAACGTATCGTTGCAAAACGTTGCTCCAGCTCGATTGATGTCGGATTCCAGGCAACGTTAATAGTGTGCTCGGCCGATTCCAGCTCCTGCAAAACCCGTTTTTTGGGTACCAACTTAGTGTACGGGAGGCATTCATAGTCGCCGTACTGTGGCCGTGATTTTTCTAATGCGGTACAAAGGATTTCAATGACATCATTAAAGCGCGACTCATTGGGAGCTTCACCAATAGAGTAAATCACTTTGATCACTGCTGCCTGAGTGATTACAGGAATGAAAATCAGATAGACGAGTAAGCTGCTGCGGAGAATCAGAGAGAGGATATTCATCGCATCACAAATACGGTGTCAATGGTTATTCGTGCATATTGTGTGGTACAGCATGCCGTGTATTTCTGATGACGTATCATGTTGATGTGATCTGTTGATATGAGCTGAACCGATTGTCTGTTTTCTCAAAAATGGCGTGAGGATAGAAAATTCGCAGCGTATTCCATGTGTGTAATTTTAATCGACTTTCATCGCTGACAAGTCTGACAAGTATCCTCAAGCGGGTATTTAGGGCATATTGACACGATGTTTTACAAATGGCGCGGGTTTGTCTGTTGGATGATTTGTTGTAGTTCAAATGCCGATGGGCCCGTTTGAATGAAGTACGGAGAATGCAAAGTCGGATGAAAGCATCTCAATGGTACATACTCCCCATAGAATTTGGATTAATGCCCTCAATCTCTGCGTAAAATAAGGTGCTTAAAATATACTGGTAGGAGTATATTTAAGCACCTTATTTTGTGTAGCGGACTCAGGGGTGTTTTAGTGTTGATGAATAAATCAGAGGTTTTTATATGTCTAAAAATGACAATCAGGTAAATGGTGTTGCAACTCGCGTGATTCACAGTGCATACACAGCACCGGCTGGTTTTGGTGCGTTTCCTGTGGCGATTCATCATGCGTCGACAGTATTGTTTGACAGTGTCGCTGCAATGAGATCACGTAGCTGGCAAGAAAAATCCTCATATACCTATGGTTTGCATGGCACGCCAACCAGTTTTACGCTGGAAGCGCGTTTGGCCGAAATAGAGCAGGGCAATCATTGCCTGTTGGTACCGAGTGGTCTGGCGGCGATTACGCTGGTGGATCTGGCGTTGCTGAAAAGCGGTGACGATGTATTGATTCCGGATAACGTCTATAACCCGAATCGCGATCTGGCGAATTGGTTGAGTCAGAGCTACGGGATCAGCGCACGTTTTTATGATCCGTTGATTGGTGCTGGCATTGCTGCGCTGATTCAGGAAAATACTCGTCTGATCTGGACTGAAGCACCGGGTTCGGTATCAATGGAAGTACCTGATATTCCAGCGATCTGCGCTGCGGCACATGCCAGAGGCGTATTGGTGGCGCTCGATAATACCTGGTCTGCTGGTATCGCCTTTTCTGCGTTTGCCCATGGCGTCGATATCATCATGCAGGCGCTGACAAAATACCAAAGCGGTGGTTCGGATGTATTAATGGGAGCGGTCATCACCAAAGACAAAGCACTCAATACGCGTTTGCAGCTTGCCCACATGCGTCTGGGTTTTGGTGTGGGCATGGATGATGCATATCTGGTATTGCGTAATTTGCCCAGCCTGAAGTTGCGTTTTGAGGCGCATGATCGTGGTGCGCGCGAAGTCGCTGCATGGCTGGCGCAACGCCCAGAGGTCAGCACCGTGCTGCATCCTGCAATGCCGGATTGTCCCGGACATGAAATATGGAAGCGCGATTTCAGTGGTGCCGGAGGTTTGTTCTCGGTGCTATTTGACGAGCGTTATACAGAGCAGCAAACGGATCGTTTTGTCGATAGTCTGAACTTATTCAAGATTGGTTTCAGTTGGGGCGGCGCGCATAGCTTGTGCATACCTTACCGGATAGAGCAGATGCGCGATCGTTGGCAGGCTCGTGGTATTTTGGTGCGCTTTAATATTGGCCTGGAAGAACCAACGGATTTGATTGCTGATATTGAGCAAGCGCTGGTGGAAATGAAAAAAGCTGCCTGAAGCAAAAGGCAGCTTTTTGTGATGAGCGATCAATTCAGGAAGTAAATGAATTGATATTAATGCAGGAAAATGAATTATTTGCTGCTGGCGGCAGCATCGCTGGCCGGAGCTGGAGCATTAGCCGAAGCCGCAACGGGTGCTGGGATCGATGCTTCAGCGCTGGCAGATGCGGAGTGGACTTCTGTTGGATTATGTCCGGCCGCTTCGCCTTGCATGTCAACTTTGTCACCAGCTTTAAAAATCACAAATAGTGCTGCTGCGGCAAAAATAATGAAGCCGACGAGAATTTTCCACATAATTGTCTCCTGAAAAAAGTGTAAAACTATTTTGGTATTTGATTATTCTGAATGTCTCTGCAACACGGCAGATGTAATTCAGGCATGGCTCTACAGTAAACTGGCTGGCTTACAGCTTCCTTGCAACGATATTTATCGCCATGCAAATAAAATGGGGTGCATTCCAGAAGGAGTGCACCCCATTTTTATTTCAACACACCGCCATCTTGCAGGCGGTGCGAGATATTACGCCGCTGACAACAGTTGACGCAATACGAATGGCAGGATACCGCCATGTTTGTAGTAATCAACTTCGATTGGTGTATCAATACGCAACAGAACTTTCACTTCCTGAGTTTCGCCGTTAGCACGGTTGATGACCAGAGTGACTTCCTGTTGAGGTTTGATATCGTTTTCGATGCCTTTCAGATCAAAGGACTCATTACCTGTGATGCCTAAGGAGTCAACGCTATCTGTACCCAGGAATTGCAGGGGTAACACACCCATACCAACCAGGTTGGAACGGTGAATACGTTCGAAAGAGCGAGCGATTACTGCTTTGACACCCAACAATTGTGTACCTTTGGCAGCCCAGTCACGTGAAGAGCCTGTACCGTATTCTTCGCCGCCGAAGATCATGGTTGGCGTGCCTTCAGCAACGTATTTCATCGCTGCATCGTAAATTGCCATTTGTTCGCCGGTTGGCTGGAACAATGTTTCGCCACCTTCAACACGGGAGCCATCTTCTTTTGCCGGGATCATCAGGTTCTTGATGCGAACGTTAGCAAACGTACCGCGCATCATGATTTCGTGGTTACCACGACGTGAACCATAGGAGTTGAAGTCTTCCTTCAAAACGCCATTTTCTTTCAGCCATTTACCCGCTGGGCTGGATTCTTTGATAGAACCTGCTGGAGAAATATGATCAGTCGTGATGGAGTCGCCAAATACGCCCAGTGCGCGTGCGCCTGTGATGCCAGTCGCTGCTGCTTTTGGCTCCATTGCAAAGTCAGCAAAGAATGGTGGCTCAGCAATGTAAGTAGACGCAGGCCAGTTGTAGACTTCGCCTTCAGCTACGCCTTTGATGTTTTCCCACAGCTTGCCTGGTGCGCCTTTAACGTCAGCATAGTTGTCTTTGAATGTTTTTGCATTCATCGCGAACTTCATCAGTTTTTGAATTTCTGCGCTGGTTGGCCAGATATCGCCCAAGAAAATGTCTTTACCTTTAACGCGACCAACTGGTTCTGTCATCAGGTCTTTCGTCATGTTGCCAGCAATAGCGTAAGCAACGACGAGTGGAGGAGATGCCAGGAAGTTGGAGCGGATATTCGGGTGAATACGTGCTTCAAAGTTACGGTTACCAGACAATACAGCGGATGCCACAACGTCGTTAGCAACGATTGCTTCATTCATTGCTGGAGTCAGATCACCTGCGTTACCGATACAGGTTGTGCAACCGTATGCAGTGACACCAAAACCGAGTTTTTCCAGATATGGCAACAGACCAGCTGCTTCCAGATATTTAGTCACTACGCGGGAGCCTGGCGCCAGCGATGTTTTGATATGTGGAGCTACTTTCAAACCAGCTTCGACTGCTTTTTTCGCTAACAAACCAGCCGCCAGCAAAACGCTAGGGTTGGATGTGTTTGTGCAAGAAGTAATCGCAGCAATGAGTACGTCGCCGTTTTTAACTTTGACGCCATCAGCATTGGTGTATACCGCATCCAGATCTTCAATTTTTTTGTTGAAGCCGTTTTCGGATGTTGGTTTCGCAAACAGGTCAGCAAATGTCGATTTAACGTTGCCGATTTCGATACGATCCTGTGGACGCTTAGGGCCGGCCAGTGATGGAGAAACTGTCGACAGATCCAGTGAGATTTCAGTGGTGTAATCGATGTCGCCTTTTTTCGGGATACCGAACATTTTCTGTGCTTTGAAATAGCCTTCGAATGCGTCGATTTCTGCTTTTGTGCGACCTGTGCCTTTGAAGTAGTCAATCGTTGCTTCGTCAACAGGGAAGAAGCCCATTGTCGCGCCGTATTCCGGTGCCATGTTGGCGATCGTTGCGCGATCTGTCAGTGACAGTGTGCGCGTGCCTTCGCCGAAGAATTCAACGAATTTACCAACGACTTTTGCTTTGCGCAGCAGTTCAGTAATTGTCAGTACCAGATCGGTTGCAGTGCAGCCTTCGCGCAATGCGCCAGTCAGGTTCACGCCAACGACGTCAGGTGTCAGGAAGTACACTGGCTGACCGAGCATACCGGCTTCAGCTTCGATACCGCCAACGCCCCAGCCGACGACGCCGATACCGTTGATCATCGTAGTGTGAGAATCTGTACCTACCAGTGTGTCAGGGTAGTAAACTTCGTTTTTCTTCGCATCTTTGACTTTGTGTACGCCACGTGCCAAGTATTCCAGATTGACCTGGTGAACGATACCGAAGCCTGGAGGAACAACGCCGAACGTATCAAACGCTTGCATACCCCATTTCATGAACTGATAACGCTCGTTGTTGCGTGAGAATTCCAGTTTCATGTTCAAGTCAAGCGCTTTCTTTTCGCGGAAATGATCGATTTGTACAGAGTGATCCACGACCAGATCAACTGGAACCAATGGTTCGATATTTTTTGGATTTTTGCCTTGTTTCGCGGCGACGTTACGCATCGCGGCCAGATCGGCTAATAGAGGAACGCCGGTAAAGTCTTGCAGTACAACGCGGGAAACCACGAATGGGATTTCGTCAACGCGGGAAGCTGTTGCACCCCAGTTAGCTAATTGCTTGACGTGTTCTTCAGTAACTTTTTTGCCGTCGCAGTTACGCAGAACAGATTCCAGAACCACGCGAATGGAAACTGGCAGACGGGAAATTTTAACGTCCAGGTTTTTTTCCAGTGCAGGCAAAGAGAAGAACTTGCCTTTCTTCGTTTCTGAAATTTTAAAATCTTTCAGGGTTTTGAATGCATCTTGGTACGCATTTTGGCTCATGGCTGTTCCTTATATACAAAAATCAACGATCAAATAACATATTTACTGCTTCCCCTTTCGGGGGCAATCTCATGATCTGATGCGACTCAATCTGAGATTAATTGGTAGTAATTGGTAGTAATTGGTAAATAGCTTGCTTTATTTTACTTGTGCGGCCGAATCAACTTCGGCGAGAACCGGTTGAGTCGTTTTGCATTCATTTGCCAGTTGTTGCCCTTTGTGGGAATCAAGCAACAGTCCTTTGGCAGGAATGCCAATCCAGATAAAACCAGCTTTGCGGTTTTCGAAGCGAAATGCACCAGTGGTGGTATCTACCTTTGCCATCCTGTAAAGACGCTTTTTCCAGCGCATCGCGATGTGGTTTTCATCTTCAGGATTGGTGTACATCGTCAGAGAATTGCCAAGCTCGCACTTGTATTCAAAGTTCTTATGATTCTGTACATCCGGCTCAGGTTCATCGTCCTCTTTCGCAGCAGTGACTGCGACTGGTTTATTTGTTTTGGAAGAAATTTTTGCTTTGCTCGGATGTGTTTCTGCAGTCGCCAATAATGGTGTGCAGAGAATGCCAGAGGCAATCATCAGACTGGCAAAGCGGGAAAAGAATTGTTTCATGTGAGTCTCCTTAGATTAACTCTTGCGCCAGTTCTGGCAATGCAATGCGGCTCATCTGAGCCCTTTTTAAAACTGTCCAGTAATAACGATAACTTGCTCTGTCATGCAGATGGCCATTGAATTGTATTGGGCCCCACTGATTCTGTTTTGCGAGAGTAAGAATATTGACCGCGTCATGCACCTCTATATTGCGGGGCGACATGGCCTTGACGATCGGCTTGATCTGATCGGGATGTATGCTCCACATTCTGGTGTAGCCACATTCCATCTTTGCTCTGGTTGCATCGCTCGAAACGATGGCTGGGTCTTTAAATTCTGTTGTGACGCTATGCGACGGTACTTTTCCGAACCGATGGCATGCTGCTGCGATTTCAATTTTCGCGCGCATCACCAAAGGATGATTGAATTGTCCTGGGGAGCGCATCGCGGTGGATGGAATTGCTCCAAAATGTGATGAAACGAAATCCATAATGCCAAACGACAAGCATTCGACCTGAGGAAGTGCGGCGATTGCAGCAACGTCCGCCAGTGCTTCATGTGTCTCGATTAAAACATGTACTGGCAAACTTGCTCTGCCGACAGCGGTAGATAATGCGTTTATTTTGCCTATGGCGGAAGATACTTGATCTGCCGAGGTAACTTTGGGTAAAACAATATAGGCGAGAGTATTGGCTGTGGCTGGTAGTATCAGTTCTAAATCCTGTTCAAAGGCAGGATGATCGGCATTGTGCACGCGCACGCCGATTCGCTGATACAGATTATCGTCGCTATTAATGAGTGAGCTGACTAAATTGGCGTGAGCAGTTTCATTGCCGGTAGCTGCGCCGTCTTCGCAATCAAATGTGATGTCAAATATCGCGCCGTAGTCTTTCTGCATGGCCATTGACTTGCGCATGAGTTTTTCGGAGCCAGCGTAATGATCGCATACCGGTAAAAAAACCGGTTGTAACTGATCCTGAAATAGCGCTTGAGAAGGATGCATCAGTTGTGGAGTCGATTGAAATAAATGGATTGGGCAAGCTTGTGCCTGCCCAATCCTTGTTGCTATTAGCCTACCAAGTGCTTAACGCCGTCGCGTTCTTCTTGCAATTCATTGAGTGTAACATTGATGCGTTCGCGGGAGAACTCGTCGATTTCCAAGCCTTGAACGATAGTGTATTCGCCATTTTCTGTAGTGACAGGGAAACCGAACATAGTGCCTTCAGGGATGCCATAAGAGCCATCAGAAGGAATGCCCATGGTAGTCCATTTGCCATTTGTGCCGAGTACCCAGTCACGCACGTGGTCGATTGCCGCATTCGCTGCTGATGCAGCAGAAGACAGACCGCGTGCTTCAATGATCGCCGCGCCACGTTTGCCAACTGTTGGCAGGAACACGTCTTTGTTCCACACCTGATCGTTGATCAAGTCTTTGACGGATGCGCCATCAGCAGTTGCAAAACGATAGTCTGCATACATTGTTGGAGAGTGATTGCCCCATACGCAGAGTTTTTCGATCGCAGCAACTGGCTTACCAATTTTTGCGGCGACTTGAGATAGAGCACGGTTGTGATCCAGGCGCAGCATTGCTGTGAAGTTTTTCGCTGGCAGATTAGGTGCGGATTTCATTGCGATGTAAGCGTTCGTGTTAGCTGGATTGCCAACCACCAGAACTTTAACATTGCGTGATGCCACTGCATCCAGTGCTTTGCCTTGAACAGTGAAGATTTGCGCATTGGCTTCGAGCAAGTCTTTACGTTCCATTCCTGGGCCACGTGGACGAGCGCCAACTAACAGAGCAACGTCGATATCTTTAAATGCAGTCATCGGATCGCTGTGTGCAGTCATGCCAGCCAGCAGCGGGAATGCGCAATCATCAATCTCCATCATCACGCCTTTCAGCGCTTTTTGTGCTTTCTCGTCAGGAATTTCGAGCAGTTGCAAAATGACTGGCTGGTCTTTGCCCAGCATATCGCCGTTAGCGATGCGAAACAGAAGGGAATAGCCGATTTGGCCAGCGGCGCCGGTTACAGCTACGCGCATAGGGGATTTCGCCATGATGGATCTCCGAGGTGGTGTAAAAACGATGTTCAAAATTTTGCTGCGACCGATAGATTAAGTCACGATATGCAAACGCTCAATAATACCTTTGAAAACACAAGCAGTCAGCCAAATTTAACGTATTAATGCCAGTTTTCATGTGAGACATTGATATTTCTCGCATGAATTTTGGTGTTATTTATATTTTGACTGATCTTCTGTATTCACGTTCCTGCGTGAGTGTAGGCTGTGAGTGGTGCTGTGTCAATCAATATCTTATGTCTTATATAAGACATATTAATTGGTACATTTCTCTGGACGTGGGTGCTATTTTTGTGGTGAAATTGCGCTCTATGAATTCGAATACGACAAACACTAATCCACAGTCTCTTGTGCAGACCGGCGCTGGCTCGGTCGGTGGGGCTGTTTCTGTCAGTCCGTCGCCGACATTCAGCCCATTGTACCAGCAGATCAAGGCGTTAATTACGCAGGGCTTGCAGTCCGGGGAATGGAAACCTGGGGAGTTAATTCCAAGCGAGATGGAGTTGGCGGCGCGCTTTAAGGTGAGCCAGGGTACCGTGCGCAAGGCGATTGATGAATTGTCTGCTGAAAATCTGGTGGTTCGTCGTCAAGGTAAGGGAACGTTCGTTGCAACTCATCATGAGGCGCGTGCGCAGTTTCGCTTTTTACGCCTCGCACCTGATGAAGGTATTCCTCATTATCCTGAAAATAAAGTGATAGAGGTCAGGCGTGTTCGCGCTCCTGCTGAAGTTGCTCGCATGCTCGAAATTAAATCCGGTGATCCGGTGGTCTTTATTCGCCGTGTCCAATCATTTTCCGGAACGCCGACAATTCTTGAGGATTTATGGTTGCCGGGTGCGATATTTAAGGGGCTAACGGCGGAGCGCTTAATTGAGTACAAGGGGCCGATGTATGGCTTATTCGAAACTGAATTTGGTACGCACATGATTCGTGCTTCTGAGCAGGTGAGGGCGGTTTGTGCTGATGAGGTTGCTGCGCAGTTGCTTGATATTAAGGTCGCCGCTCCATTGCTGAGTGTTGAGCGCGTGTCGTTTACGTACGGCGATAAGCCAGTTGAGTTGCGTCGGGGTTTGTATATTACTTCGCATCATCACTACAGGAATGAGCTTAGTTGAGATTCTTGGTGCTCTGCAGATATGCGAAATAATCGCTAATATAGATATATTTCGTTTTAACTGCATTATTTGTTGGTGCGATGCACCAAAATAAGCGAAAATTGTAAAGTTTATGTACAGACTAGTTAATGGGGAGATTATTTATGTCTGAAGTAGTAAAGAGCAGGCCTCGCTATGGTGTGATGCGCCTGATAGATGCAACTGGATACCGATTGCCACTCGCGGGATTTGTTTCTATTTTGCATCGTGTAAGCGGCATGTTAATGTTTTTGTTGTTGCCTTTCATTTTGTATTTACTCGACAAGAGTCTGACATCTGAGCTTTCTTTTGCCGAACTGCAAAATTTCACTTCAGGTATCTTCGTTAAGTTGGTCATTCTGGCGCTTGTTTGGGCCTATCTTCATCATTTCTGTGCAGGTGTTCGCCATTTATTCATGGATTTTCACTTTGGTTTGAATAAAGATACAGCGCGTAAATCTGCTGTTGGCGTGCTGAGTGTCAGTGTGACTCTGGCTGCTTTAATTGGCTTGAAATTGTTCGGAGTATTTTAAATGGCAAATAACAACATCGGACCTAAGCGCCTGGTTGTTGGTGCGAACTACGGTTTGCGCGACTGGTTGGCGCAACGTGTGACGGCGATTGTAATGGCAACGTACACGGTTATTTTGCTGGTTCTGTTTCTGACTGGTAAAAATTTCGGTTACGAAGCATGGGCTGGTATTTTTGCGATGCAATGGTTCAAGCTTGCAACTTTTTCAGTTGTTATATGCTTGCTGTATCACGCATGGGTTGGTATGCGTGATGTCTGGATGGATTATGTGACGCACAATGTATTTGTTCGTCTGGTGTTTCAGGTTGCCACCATTTTGTGGCTGGTTGCTTGTGCTGGCTATGCTGCACAGATTTTGTGGAGAGTATAAAAGTGGCTGCAATTAAATCCACAATTCCTTCCCGTCGTTTTGACGCGGTTATTATTGGTGCTGGTGGTTCAGGTATGCGTGCTTCCCTGCAATTGGCAGAAGCAGGTCTGAACGTCGCTGTGTTATCGAAAGTTTTCCCAACGCGCTCACATACCGTTGCTGCGCAAGGTGGTATTGGTGCTTCCCTTGGGAATATGTCGGAAGATAACTGGTACTGGCACATGTTCGACACCGTTAAAGGTGGCGACTATCTGGGGGACCAGGATGCGATTGAGTTTATGTGTCGTGAAGCTCCGAAAGTGGTCTACGAGTTAGAGCACTTCGGTATGCCTTTCGATCGTAATTCAGACGGTACAATTTATCAGCGTCCTTTTGGTGGTCATACTGCGAATTTCGGTGAAAAGCCTGTGCAGCGCGCTTGTGCTGCCGCTGATCGTACCGGTCATGCACTTTTGCATACTTTGTACCAACGTAATGTTCGTGCTCGCACGCACTTCTTTGTTGAGTGGATGGCCATTGACCTGATTCGTGATGCAGAGGGTGATGTGCTGGGTGTTGTTGCACTCGAAATGGAAACCGGTGAAGTCATGATGCTCGAAGCGAAAACGACAATTTTCGCAACGGGTGGCGCTGGTCGTATTTTTGCTGCTTCCACTAATGCATTTATTAACACCGGCGACGGTATGGGTATGGCGGCACGTGCTGGCTTGCCTTTGCAAGATATGGAGTTCTGGCAGTTCCATCCAACTGGCGTTGCAGGTGCAGGCGTGCTGATCACTGAAGGTGTTCGCGGCGAGGGTGGTATTCTGGTAAATAGTCAGGGTGAGCGTTTCATGGAGCGCTATGCGCCGACATTGAAAGATTTGGCTCCACGTGACTTCGTTTCCCGTTCTATGGATCAGGAAATCAAAGAAGGTCGTGGCTGTGGTCCAAATAAAGATCACGTGATGCTCGATTTGCGTCATATCGGTGCCGATACTATTCAGAAACGTTTGCCATCTATTTTGGAAATCGGTCATAAGTTTGCCAACGTCGATGCAACTAAAGAGCCAATTCCTGTTGTGCCAACGATTCACTATCAGATGGGTGGTATTCCTACCAATATTTACGGCCAGGTAGTTGCTCCTAAAAACGGTAGCAGCGAGATCGTGAATGGTCTGTACGCTATTGGTGAGTGTGCCTGCGTATCTGTTCACGGTGCTAATCGCCTTGGTACTAACTCTTTGCTGGATCTGGTCGTATTTGGTCGTGCAGCTGGTAATCATGTTGTGGCAAGCAACCTTAAAGCACGTAGCAATAAAGATTTGCCAGCTGATGCAGCTGATCTGGCCTTGTCTCGTCTTTCCAAGCTTGAATCCAGCACTGGTTCTGAGCGCGTGCAAGATGTGGCAAATGCTATTCGTGGCACGATGCAGCAATATTGCGGTGTATTCCGTACAGATGAATTACTGCAGACTGGCTACAAAAAGATCATGGAGCTTGATGAGCGTCGCAAGCATGTTTCTTTCAAAGATAAATCCAAAGTGTTTAACACTGCTCGTGTTGAAGCATTGGAATTGGATAATTTGATCGAAACTGCGAAGGCAACGATTACTTCGGCAAATGCGCGTAAAGAGTCCCGCGGTGCACATGCTCATCGTGATTATGAAAAACGTGACGATGAAAACTGGATGAAGCATACGCTTTGGTACTCCGAAGGCAACCGCCTCGACTACAAACCGGTTGTGACTAAGCCGCTTACAGTCGAGACCTTCAAGCCTAAAGCTCGTACATTCTAAAGAGATATTACTATGGCACGTACACTGAAATTTAAAATTTACCGCTACGATCCGGACAAGGATTCTAAGCCTTACATGCAAGACCTGACGGTCGAGCTGCAGGATACTGACAAAATGTTGCTTGATGCATTGCAACGTATTAAAGCTGACGTGGATGACTCTCTTGCATTACGTCGCTCATGCCGTGAAGGTGTTTGCGGTTCCGATGCGATGAACATCAATGGTAAGAATGGTCTTGCTTGCACAACCAATTTGAATGAGTTGGTTGAGCCTATCGTCTTGCGTCCATTGCCAGGGTTGCCGGTGATTCGCGATCTGATCGTGGATATGACGCAATTCTTCAAGCAATATAACTCGATCAAGCCATACTTGATGAACGAATCTATTCCTCCGGAAAAAGAGCGTTTGCAGACTCCTGCTGAGCGTGAAGAGCTGGATGGTTTGTATGAGTGCATCTTGTGCGCATGCTGCTCCACTTCTTGTCCTTCATTCTGGTGGAATCCCGACAAGTTCGTGGGTCCGGCTGGTTTGTTGCAGGCTTACCGCTTTATTGCTGATTCCCGTGATGAAGCTACTGGTCAGCGTCTGGACAATCTTGAAGATCCTTATCGCTTGTTCCGTTGCCACACTATTATGAACTGTGTTGATGTTTGTCCTAAAGGCTTAAACCCGACACGTGCTATTGGCAAAATCAAGGAATTGATGGTTCGCCGCGCTGTGTAACCATTGCCTGTAAGTTTGGAGCGATGTTTTTATCGGCATCGCTTCTATTTCATGCGATTTTTTCATTCGAAGAGTTGCATGAAATAGAAAGTATGAAATAGAAAGTATTTATGTCTGAAACTACAGCTGCCACACATCAAAGCGACCCTGCGAAGCGAGCTCGTCTAAGATGGCGCGCCAGACGAGGCTTACTGGAAAATGATTTGATTTTGACCCGTTTTCTGGATGCATACGAAGAGACTTTGTCTGATGAAGAAGTTGACGCTTTTAGTCGCTTGATGGATTTGTCAGACAATACCCTGATGGATTTACTCATGGCGAAAACGAAGCCGGAAGCGGAAGTCGATTTGCCCCATGTGCATACTCTGTTAGATCGTTTGCAAAAAGCCTGACGTAGATTTTTTTTGTGTTTTTTTGATTAACGACTCACCTCTTTTCTGAAGGAAGAGCCATGACTAATTCCGAAACAAAAGCCACCCTGTCATTTTCCGATGGTTCGCCATCGCTGGATATGCCAATTTATAAAGGATCTGTTGGTCCCGATGTGATTGATATTCGTAAGCTGTACGGTGCTACTGGCATGTTTACGTATGATCCGGGTTTCATGTCCACAGCGGCATGTAATTCTTCTATTACCTATATTGATGGTGATAAAGGTGAATTGTTATATCGTGGTTACCCGATTGAGCAATTGGCTGTCAATGGTGGTGATTTCCTGGAAACCTGCTATCTGTTGTTGAATGGCGAGTTGCCAAATGCCGCAGAAAAAGAGAAATTTGTTGCGACTGTTACTAACCACACAATGGTCCATGAACAGATGCAATTTTTCTTCCGTGGTTTCCGTCGTGATGCGCATCCTATGTCAGTGCTGGTTGGTACGGTTGGTGCGCTTGCTTCGTTTTACCATGATTCTCTGGATATCAATGATCCGCATCATCGTGAAGTTTCCGCTATTCGGCTGATTGCGAAAATGCCGACTCTGGTTGCAATGGCTTATAAGTATTCTATTGGTCAGCCATTCGTATATCCGCGTAATGACTTGTCTTACAGTGCTAATTTTATGCACATGATGTTCTCTACGCCATGCGCTGAATACAAAGTGAATGATGTATTGGTGCGTGCGTTGGATCGTATTTTGATTTTGCATGCGGATCATGAGCAAAATGCGTCTACTTCCACCGTTCGTTTGGCTGGTTCCTCCGGTGCAAATCCATTCGCGTGTATCGCGGCCGGTATCGCTTGCCTGTGGGGTCCTGCTCACGGTGGTGCAAACGAAGCAGCTCTGGATATGCTGGAATCGATTGGTTCAGTTGATAATATTCCTGAATTTATCGCTCAGGTGAAAGATAAGAACTCCGGCGTTAAGTTGATGGGCTTTGGTCATCGCGTGTACAAAAACTACGATCCTCGCGCAAAGCTGATGCGTGAAACATGCTACGAAGTGTTGAATGAGCTTGGTTTGCAAGATGATCCATTGTTCAAGCTCGCAATGGCACTGGAAAAAATCGCGTTGGAAGATGAGTACTTTGTTTCTCGCAAATTGTATCCGAACGTTGACTTCTATTCTGGTATCGTTCAGCGCGCACTTGGTATCCCGACTTCGTTGTTCACAGGTATTTTTGCCTTGGCTCGTACAGTAGGCTGGATTGCGCAGTGGAAAGAAATGATCTCTGATCCAGAGCAAAAAATTGGGCGTCCTCGCCAGTTGTTTGTTGGTTCTCCAACACGTACTGTTCCACCAATTGACAAGCGTTAATAGCTTGCAATAGCCCCGGCTATGTCAAATGAAAAAGCGAGTCGTCAAGACTCGCTTTTTTTTTCGATAAATATGCTATGCTTCGCAACCAGTACGCAAACTTGATATTTTTGAAGTGTCCTATGTGTATTTGTGCCGGTTTTGATGCTGGCGACAGGAATAGTTTGAAACAAGCCCTTCCCCACAACTTGATGTGCAATCCGCTAACCGGTCAGGCCGTGTCGCGGAAGGTTAGTTAACCCGCTAATCTCGCGAAACGCGAAGAAAGGTGAGCAAGATGATGCAACAATATAACGCTAACTCGTATTTGTTTGGCGGCAATGCGCCGTATGTAGAAGAGCTGTACGAAGCGTATCTGAATAATCCCGGATCTGTTCCAGATAACTGGCGTTCATATTTTGACGCTATGCAAAATGTGCCAGCAGGTGACGGTACAAATAAACCCGACGTAGCACATGCTCCTGTGATCGCCTCGTTTGCTGAACGTGCGAAGCTAGGTCCGATCCGCAATGTCAGCGCAAGCGCTGATGCTGAAATGGGGCGCAAACGTGTCGCGGCAACCCAGTTGATCGCTGCATATCGTTTTTTGGGTAGCCACTGGGCTAATCTCGATCCTTTGCAGCGTCAGGAGCGTCCAAGCATTCCTGAGCTGGAGCCAGCTTTTTATGGCTTTAGCGATGCTGATATGGATATTAAGTTCAATATCAGTAACACTTACTTCGGTCCAGAAGTAGCTTCCTTGCGTGATTTGCTGAATTTCTTGCGTGATACATATTGCCGCTCTATTGGCGCGGAATTTATGTATATCAGTGATCCAGCCGAAAAGCGCTGGTTACAGCAAAAGCTCGAATCTATCCGCTCAACACCATCATTTACTGCCGAAAAGAAAAAACACATTCTTGATCGTCTGACAGCAGCTGAGGGTCTTGAGCGTTATTTACATACAAAATACGTTGGTCAGAAGCGTTTTTCCCTTGAAGGCGGTGAGAGTTTTATCGCTTCTATGGATGAGACTATCCAACGTGCCGGTGAGCGCGGTGTTGAAGAAATCGTTATTGGTATGGCGCACCGCGGACGTCTGAACGTTCTGGTCAATACACTCGGTAAAATGCCGCAAGATCTGTTTGCTGAATTCGAAGGCAAACATGGCGATGACTTACCAGCTGGTGACGTCAAATACCATCAAGGCTTCTCTTCTGATGTATCTACCCCTGGCGGCCCGGTTCATCTTTCTTTGTCATTTAATCCATCCCATCTGGAAATTGTTAATCCTGTGGTTGAGGGTTCGGTCAAGGCGCGTATGGAGCGTCGTGGCGATAAAGATGGCTCTCAGGTCTTGCCAATTCTGGTACACGGTGATGCTGCGTTTGCAGGTCAAGGTGTCGTTATGGAAACACTGAATCTGGCTCAAACCCGTGGTTACGGTACTGGTGGTACGGTTCATATCGTCATCAATAACCAGATTGGTTTCACGACTTCTGATCCACGTGATTCACGCTCAACATTGTATTGCTCCGACGTAGTGAAAATGATCGAGGCGCCGGTGTTGCATGTGAATGCAGATGATCCTGAAGCGGTAGTTCTGGCGACACAAATCGCACTCGACTATCGTATGGAATTTAAGAAAGATATCGTTGTTGATATCATCTGTTACCGTAAATTAGGTCATAACGAGCAAGATACACCAGCGCTGACTCAGCCGTTGATGTACAAAAAAATTGGTCAGCATCCAGGTACACGCAAGCTGTACGCAGATAAATTGGCGGCGCAAGGCACAATTCCTGCCGATGGTGGTGATCAGATGGTCAAGGAGTTCCGCGACGCAATGGATGCGGGTAAACATACTCATGACCCTGTTATTTCCAACTTCAAGAACAAATATGCAGTTGACTGGATCCCATTCCTGAACCGTAAATGGACAGACGCAGCTGATACAGCAGTACCGCTGACAGAATTAAAACGTCTGGCTGAGCGTATTACGGTTGTTCCTGAAGGATTCAAACCGCATAGTCTGGTAGAAAAAGTACTGGGTGATCGTGCGACTATGGGGCGTGGCGAGATGAATCTCGATTGGGGTATGGGCGAGCATCTGGCTTATGCATCGTTGCTGTCTTCTGGTTACGCTATCCGTTTGACTGGTCAAGATGCAGGTCGTGGTACGTTCGTTCATCGTCACGCGGTATTGCATGATCAAAAACGTGAGCGTTGGGATGCCGGTAGTTATATTCCTCTCCAGAATATCTCTGATAAACAAGCACCTTTCACAGTGATTGATTCGGTATTGTCTGAAGAAGCTGTATTGGCATTCGAATACGGTTACTCCAGTGCTGAACCAAATACGCTGACAATCTGGGAAGCGCAGTTCGGCGATTTTGCTAACGGTGCACAGGTTGTGATCGATCAATTCATCAGCTCTGGTGAAGTGAAATGGGGTCGTGCCTGTGGTTTGGTTATGATGCTGCCGCATGGTTACGAAGGTCAGGGGCCAGAGCATTCATCAGCACGTCCGGAACGTTTCCTGCAATTGTGCGCTGATAACAATATGCAAGTTGTTCAGCCAACTAGTGCAGCACAGATTTTCCATCTGTTGCGCCGTCAGATGATTCGTCAGTTCCGTAAGCCATTGGTCATCCTGACACCTAAATCGTTGCTGCGTAACAAAGATGCAGGTTCTCCATTGGCCGAATTAGCGAAGAGCAGTTTCCATACTGTGATCGGTGAAGTGGATGAAAGCATCGACGCGAAGAAAGTCAAACGTGTGATTGCTTGCTCCGGTAAGGTTTACTACGATCTGGTGAATTCACGTAAAGAGCGTGGTCAGACAGATACGGCCATTATTCGCGTGGAACAGTTGTATCCGTTCCCACATAAGAGTTTCTCTGCTGAATTGAAAAAATTCCCTCATATGGCAGAGCTGGTTTGGGCGCAAGACGAGCCGCAAAATCAAGGACCATGGTTTCAGATTCAGCACAATATTTTTGAAAGCATGGAAGAAGGTCAGAAATTGGCCTATGCAGGTCGTCCAGCCAGCGCATCACCTGCGGTTGGCTACTACGACAAGCACTATGCTCAGCAAAAAGCATTGCTGGAAACGGCATTTTCCAAACTCAAAGGCTTTGTCCTGACTAAATAATGACGCAACGTTGCATCAGAAGCTGGTGCAACGTTTGGCTACCCGAATCGGAGAGTAAAAAATGGCAATTATCGAAGTAAAAGTTCCACAATTATCTGAATCCGTCGCAGAAGCGACACTGTTGTCCTGGCACAAAAAAGTCGGCGAAGCTGTTGGTCGCGACGAAAACCTGATTGACGTTGAGACTGACAAGGTTGTTCTGGAATTGCCAGCACCGGATGCAGGCGTGATCACTCAAATTATCAAAGCGGATGGTAGTACTGTTGTTGCTGGCGAAATCATCGCCATTATCGATACTGAAGCGACAGCTGGTGCTGGCGCTGCTCCTGCAGCAGCACCCGTAGCTGCGGCAGCCGCTCCTGCTGATGCTAAATCGTCTGCTGGTGTTGCGATGCCTGCAGCTGCGAAGATTTTGGCTGAAAACGGTTTATCTGCTGGTCAGGTTGATGGTTCCGGTAAAGATGGTCGTGTTACTAAGGGTGACGCACTGGCTGCAGTAGCTGGTAAAGCTGTTCCTGCAGTAGCTCCTCTGGCAGCACCAGTGGCAGCCAAGCCTGCGTTGCAGCAAGTTGCAGCGCCAGTGGCAGTCAACCTGGGTGATCGTCCTGAAGAGCGCGTACCGATGAGCCGTTTGCGTGCACGTATCGCAGAACGTCTGGTGCAGTCTCAATCGACTAATGCAATTTTGACGACCTTCAACGAAGTCAATATGCAGCCTGTGATTGACCTGCGTAACAAATACAAAGACAAGTTTGAAAAAGAACATGGCGTTAAGCTGGGCTTTATGTCTTTCTTTGTCAAAGCGGCTGTAGCAGCACTGAAAAAATACCCGATTATTAATGCGTCCGTTGATGGCAATGATATCGTTTATCACGGCTACTTTGATATCGGTATTGCAGTTGGTTCTCCACGTGGTCTGGTGGTGCCTATCTTGCGTAATGCAGATCAAATGTCGATTGCTGATATTGAAAAGAAAATTGGTGAATTTGGCGCCAAAGCGAAAGATGGCAAACTGACTCTGGACGACTTGTCTGGTGGTACGTTCTCTATATCCAATGGTGGTACTTTCGGTTCGATGTTGTCCACGCCAATTATCAACCCGCCACAATCTGCAATTCTGGGTGTGCATGCAACAAAAGACCGTGCTGTTGTTGAAAACGGTCAGGTTGTTGTGCGTCCAATGAACTACCTGGCGATGTCTTACGATCACCGTATCATTGACGGTCGTGAAGCAGTATTGGGTCTGGTGGCAATGAAAGATGCGCTGGAAGACCCAGCACGTCTGTTGTTGGATCTGTAATCGGCAATAGCCGTGAATATCGCTGACGAAATCAAACGTCTGCACGAACTGCATCAGGCAGGAGCATTGACTGATGCAGAGTTCGCGCAAGCCAAAGCGAAGCTCCTTTCCTCTATAGGGGGAGGAGCATCTGCAAGCCAGTCTGCTAACAATGCCTTTTCAGGTGTTGATGATTCCCTCGCGCAGTTAAATCACTTTCGGCGGTCTAAACGAGATCGCTGGTTAGGTGGTATTTGTGGCGGCCTGGGGAAATTCACCGGGATGGAATCGTGGCTATGGCGTTTGTTATTCGTCTTTTTTACTTGTTATTTTGGAGCTGGTCTGGTCGCTTATGTTCTGGCGTGGATTTTTGTTCCGGAGGATGAGTGATGAGTAAATGCGATCGCATTAACCTTGACTGACAAAGTCAGATACAAAACAGAAATCAGGATAATTCCATGAGTAAACAATTTGATGTCGTCGTGATCGGCGGCGGCCCTGGCGGCTATATCGCAGCAATCCGCGCTGCGCAACTTGGCTTTTCTACTGCATGTATTGATGCGTGGAGCAATGATAAAGGTGGTCCGGCACCAGGCGGCACTTGCACTAATGTTGGCTGTATCCCATCCAAAGCCTTACTGCAATCGTCTGAGCATTTCGAACACGCTGGTCACGCGTTTGCTGATCACGGTATTTCGGTATCCGGTCTGGGTATGGATGTCGCAAAAATGCTGGGACGTAAAAACACCATCGTTAAACAAAATAACGACGGTATTCTGTTCCTGTTCAAAAAGAATAAAGTCACTTTCTTCCACGGTCATGGCTCTTTCGTGAAAGCCGACGCGGCTGGCTACGAAATCAAGGTCGCAGGTAAAGCAGAAGAGACAATTACAGGCAAGCACATCATCGTTGCAACTGGCTCGAATGCACGTGCATTGCCAGGCGCTCCGTTCGATGAGCAAGCGATTCTGTCGAATGAAGGCGCACTGAACATCGCTGAAACACCGAAAAAACTCGGTGTGATCGGTGCTGGTGTGATTGGTCTGGAAATGGGTAGCGTATGGCGCCGCCTTGGCGCAGAAGTGACAGTACTGGAAGCACTGCCGACTTTCCTCGGTGCTGTGGATGAGCAGATCGCCAAAGAAGCGAAAAAACTGTTCGACAAGCAGGGTCTGAATATTAATCTTGGCGTAAAAATCGGCGAAATCGTCAACGGTGGCAATGACGTTACTGTCAATTACACTGACGACAAAGGCGCAGAACACAAAGCCGTATTCGATAAGCTGATCATTTCTATCGGCCGTACACCAAACACCAACGGCCTGAATGCCGAAGGCGTTGGCCTGGCACTTGATGAGCGCGGCTTCATTGCGGTGGATGGCGATTGCAAAACCAATCTGCCTAACGTCTGGGCGGTCGGTGACGTAGTGCGCGGTCCTATGCTCGCCCACAAAGCGGAAGAAGAAGGCGTTGCCGTTGCAGAACGTATCGCTGGTCAGCATGGTCACGTGAACTTCAACACGATTCCTTGGGTCATTTACACATCCCCTGAAATCGCATGGGTAGGTCGCACCGAACAGCAATTGAAAGCTGACGGTGTTGCGTATAAAGCAGGTACGTTCCCATTCATGGCGAATGGCCGTGCGCGCGCGTTGGGCGATACTTCCGGTATGGTGAAATTCCTTGCTGATGCAACAACGGATGAAATCCTCGGTGTGCATATCGTTGGTCCTATGGCTTCTGAGTTGATTTCTGAAGCAGTGGTGGCAATGGAATTCCGCGCTTCTTCGGAAGATATCGCCCGTATCTGCCACGCGCATCCTTCTTTGTCGGAAGCGACGAAAGAGGCAGCGTTGGCAGTTGATAAGCGTTCCTTGAATTTCTAATTATTGTTATGTCGCAAATGGATGTGCTGATGTCAGCACATCCATGTTGTTATTTCGCTGTTTTTTGTTGTTTTTTTGCTGTTTTTTTTGTTTCTTGCTGTTTCTCCCGGATTTGAATGTGGTTGCTTCAATCCCGCATGTTTCAGCACCTTCCCTATGTTGTTCTGTCGCGCCAACACTCAGGCATATCGGCAAATAAAGTCCTTTTCCATCCACATGAATGTTCTCGAGTACTATCAGGTAGCCTTATCGCAGCGCGGTTTTCAAGCTGATGATGCACAAAAACGTGCGGTTGACCGTTTGCAGCAAGCCTATGATGACTGGTTGCTGTACAAAGGCAAGCGTGCCAACAAATTGACGCGCCTCATTACGCGTCCTGAAGTGCCGCGCGGGGTTTACATGTGGGGTGGGGTGGGGCGTGGTAAATCGTTTTTGATGGATAGCTTTTACTCTGTCGTGCCGGTGGTGCGTAAAACCCGCCTGCATTTTCATGAGTTTATGCGCGGCGTCCATCGTCAACTCGATGAGTTGAAAGGCATTCCTGATCCACTTAATGAAGTGGCGAAACGTGTCGCCAAAAAATATCGGCTCATCTGTTTTGATGAATTTCATGTCTCCGATGTCGCAGATGCCATGCTGTTGTATAACTTGTTGAATGCCTTGTTTAATAACGGGGTTTCTTTCGTCATGACGTCCAACTATGAGCCTGACACTTTATATCCGGATGGTTTGCATCGTGATCGTATGTTGCCAACCATTGCCCTGATTAAAGAAAAGCTGGATGTATTGAATGTAGATTCAGGCAATGATTACCGCAAGCGTGCGCTGGAGCAGGTGCAAGCCTATCTGACGCCTTTGAATGCAGCTACGGATAAGGCGTTGCGCGATACATTTTTACGAATTGCCGAAACCGGTGATGAGGATGCGCACGTGGACATTGAAGGGCGCAAGTTAAAATCCTTACGCCGGGCGGGTAGCCTGATCTGGTTTGATTTTGCTACCTTATGCGGCGGTCCGCGTTCTCAAAATGATTATCTGGAAATTGCCAGCCGTTTTCATACCGTCATTCTGTCATCGATCCCGCGTATGTCGGCAGGAATGTCCTCCGAAGCGCGACGTTTTACCTGGCTGATTGATGTTTTTTATGACAATAAAGTAAAGCTGATCATGTCTGCAGAAGTCGAACCTGAACAGTTATATACCAGTGGTACTTTGTCTAACGAGTTTCATCGTACTGTGTCCCGCATTATAGAAATGCAATCCAAAGAATATATGGATGCAGATCAGCGGCATATTACTGAATCGATTGCCTGATCATGAAATCGTTTTATCTTGTCCCCGTTGTTTACTTTGCTTGCGCAATTTGTTTGCTGGCAGTGTCTCCCTTTGCAGCAGCCACCCCCGATCAGACAGAGTGGAATGCGATCGCTGCTGCCACAAAGGAGTTGGATGCTCGTTACCAGAGTGACACGATTCTATCCATAGAGCAGGCAGAGTCTGCTTCGCTGGAGACAAATGCGCTGCAAGTTCGCTTGCAAAACTGGTACAGTCGTTCAGAGCGCGCTTGTCGCGAGTTATTTTTTGTTAATGATTGCCTGGCGGATATCAAGCGTCTGCGCCGTACGCAAACACTCGTGTTGAACCGGGTTTCTATCGAAGCAAAGGCATTGCAACGTAAATTGCATATCCAGCAGCTTGATCAGGATTTACAGCAAAAACAAATGAAGTAATCGTGGACGATGTCATTGTATTGATTCTGGCAGGTCTGACAAAAAACCATCGCAGTAATGTGATGGTTTTTTGTTTTGAAACCTAGTACAAGCCGCATACAAATAAGGTGTAAGTAAGGCAGAATTGCGACCATTTTCGTCGCCTAGCCTTGCCGGGATATTGGTACGTATATCCCATCTTATTTCAGTATTATTGGGGAGTATGAGTAAAAATATACCCTCTCCACGTTATAGAATAAAGGCTCTTTTATATACTGGGTAGGGTATATAAAAGAGCCTTTGGTACATCAGAGAGTGTTCAAACGTGCAATTGCCTGTTGTAAGGTTGCTTCCTGTTTCGCAAAGCAAAACCGCACGATGCCGGACTCTTTGGGTTGTTGATAAAACGCTGACACCGGGATTGCCGCAACGCCGATTTCAGACGTCAGCCAGCGTGCAAAGTCGAGTTCTGAATCGTTTGAAATGGCGGAGTAATCAACGCATTGGAAGTAAGTTCCGGCACACGGTAATAAGCGGAAGCGTGAGTTTTCCAGACCTTGTCTGAACATGTCCCTTTTTTGTTGATAAAACGCCGGCAATTCCAGATACGGATCTGGTCTTTGCATATACGCTGCCAGCCCGTATTGCACCGGCGTGTTGACAGTAAACACGTTGTACTGATGCACCTTGCGAAACTCTGCCATGAGCGCTGCTGGCGCAACCACATAACCCACTTTCCACCCTGTGACATGGTAAGTTTTACCAAAGCTGGAAATAATGAAGCTGCGCTCTGCCAGTTCAGGGTAGCGAGCCAGTGATGCATGGCTTTGCCCATCAAATACCATGTGTTCATAGACTTCATCTGAAGCGATCAGAATATCGGTATTGTTGACGATCTCCGTCAATGCACTGATATCGGCCGCGGATAGCACCGACCCTGTCGGATTGTGAGGCGAGTTCAGCATAATCATGCGTGTTTTATCGCTGATTTTACTTTGTACCTGATCCCAGGGAATGCTGTATCCATGTTCTCCTACATTCATGCTCACAAACACAGGAGTGCCGCCTGCCAGTTGAATTGCGGGCACATAACTGTCGTAGGCTGGTTCAATCACGATGACCTCGTCACCCGCCCGCACGCATGCCAATAAGGTCGTCAGAATTCCCTGTGTGGCACCAGCCGTGATCGTAATCTCGCTGTTTGCATCGTACTGATGGACGTACAGTGCGCTGATTTTTGCGGCAATCTGCTCCCTGAATACAGCTACTCCTGCCATCGGTGGATATTGATTGTGTCCGTCGCTCATTGCCCTTGTCACCGCATCGGGTAAGGCAGGATCGCAGGCAAAGTCCGGGAACCCTTGTCCCAGATTGACCGCTTTTTTCTCCGCCGCGAGAGCAGACATGACAGAAAAGATCGTGGTGCCAACATCAGGCAGCTTGGAGGACGGAACAAATCGGGCAATGGTGGTCATAGATAACAGAAATAACAGAAGAAAATAGAAATAATGAAAATCTGCTCATCGTCGCTGTTGCAGCAACGATGAGCACTCAACTATCTGGAATATGTCTGAAGCATCTGCAATCCAAGTATTTTTCTGGAGCAGCCTTGCTGCATAACATTATTTGGTACCGAATAAGCGATCACCAGCGTCACCCAATCCGGGAACAATATATCCGTGTTCATTGAGGCATTGATCAATTGATGCTGTCACGATAGGCACGTCAGGATGTGCTGCCTGCATGACCTGAATCCCCTCAGGGGCTGCCAGCAGACAAACAAATTTGATGGTCGTGGCTCCTGCCAGTTTGAGGCGGGCGATTGCTGCCACAGCTGAATTGCCTGTAGCGAGCATAGGATCGACAACAATCACCAGCCGGTCAGCAATATCTTCTGGCACTTTGAAGTAATACTCCACTGGTTCCAGTGTCTCCGGATCGCGATACAAACCAATATGACCAACCCGCGCGTTCGGCAACAGATCCAGCATGCCATCCAGAATGCCATTTCCGGCACGCAATACCGAAATAACACATAATTTTTTGCCACTGATCGCTGGAGCATCAATCGTAGTGATCGGCGTCTCGATTTTGACCATCTCCAGCGGCAAATCGCGGGTGACTTCATACGCCAGCATCTGGCTGATTTCACGTAACAGACGACGGAAGTTATCCGTGGGCGTTTCTTTGCTACGCATTAAGGTCAGCTTGTGCTGCACGAGCGGATGACGGATTTCAGTAACGAAGTCGTTCAAGATGTTTCCCCTGCAAAATTGAGATAAGACGCATTTTACGTCTCTGATCGCAATATGGGAAATCGTAAGCCGTCGTTTCCTGCTGGCGGTTATTGAAAACGGGAATAGAGCGGTTTTCCCGCTTCTTTTCAGATCATTGTTTCGATTTCCATTCGCAGATAATTCAGGATAAGAAGTTCCGGTGCAGTAAGGCCAACTGAATCGGTGAACGACTATCTATCAGGAGCGCAGAATGGAAAGCAATCAGGCATTGTTGAATAAATTATCGTTGGGAGGTTTCTCCCTGGATCGTCATGCCGATCGTAAAGAAGAATTTTCACCTTCTGATGATGTGCTGGAATCCAATGCGCGCATTGACGTAAAAGGCATACGCGAAGCGATTGCCCGAGTTGAGGCTGAAGCCCGTGCCACCGTCGCGTCAGAAAGTCGCTTGAAAGCCGAGACTCAGGCGCGCATGCTGGCAGAAGCCAGAGCACAGGCAGAAGCCGAGTCCGCTGAGTTGGCACAAAGAAAATTGGCGCTGGAACAAGAAGCAATCAGCAGTACCAAGGCCAAATTGATTGCCGAGCGTCAGTCACGGGCTGCCAGCGAAGCCAGAATTGCAGCCTCAAATCAGGAAACCATGGATTTGCAAGAGCGTGCGCAGATGGAAGCTCGCGCCCGTGAACAATCAGAACAACGCGCCAGGCTTGAGCAACAGGCGAAAGCCCGTGCAGAAATGCAACTGAAAGCAGAAACCGAATTAACCGTTAAAGCACAAGCGGAATCTGAAAAGCTGCATCAACAAACAGAAAATGCGCGTAACTGGGCTGCCGAACGTTTTGCAGCATCTCAATCTGCCCGCCAGCAGGCCGAAGAGCGCGCACGCGCTGATGCACGTATTGCTGAACTGGCACGTGAACGTGAAAAACGTGATCGCGAAGCACGCGAAACGGCAGAAATGCTGGCGAAAGTGCGTAGTGAATCCCTGCAAGTCAACAAAGAGCGCGAACAAGCCGAAGTAATGGCGTTGGAGTACGCTATTAACCGTGCTCCTGTAGAAGTGCGCGCACGGGAAGATGCATTGGCCCGCGTTGCTATCGAACAAGAGCAGGAAGCCATCGCGCAGGCACGCGCCGAATCCGAACGCCGCGCCGCAGAAGCTATTCAAATGCGCATGCAGGCAGAGCAGGACTTACGCGCTGCTGCTGCCAAGCGCGAACAGGCTGAAATGATGGCCGCAGCGACTGCCCAGGCCCGTCGCGAAGCCGAAGATCAGATTCGTCAGGTCACAGAATCCCGCATTCGCGCAGAGCGCGAATTGCAATCGACCGCATTAAACCGTATCGAAAACGAACAACAGGCAGATGCCCAGGCTCGCTCACGTCAGGAAGCCGAAGCTGCCGCGTCCGAAGAAGCACGTCTGCGTCGCATCGCCGAGCAAGAAGCAACCGACATCGCACGTCAGCGTGCAGTAGAAGAGCAGCGCGCAATGAAGCTGGCAAAAGAGCGCGCAGAAGTAGAGCGTTGCGCAGTACAGGCCGCTCGTGAACTGGCAGATAAAGAGCAACAAGCACTGAGCGCCAGCGCATTCCAGGCAGAATTGCTCAAACGCGCCAACGAAAATGCCTTGTTGAAAGCAAAAAAAGCGGAAGAACTGGCACTCGCTGAAAAATTGCGCGCAACAGCAGAAGAAAAAGCACTCGCTGCAATGAGTGAAAAGTTAAAGGCGGAGCGCGAAAAAACAGAAGAAGCCGATGCCCGCGCTAAAGCAGAAAAAACACACGCTGAACTGTTACGTATGCAACAGCAGGCGGAACATGCTGCCCGCATTGCGCAGGAAACGGAATGCGCCGCAGAAAAGCTGACTCTGGAAAAAACCATGGAGCAGGCGGCCTTGCAACAGCAAATGGCGGTAGCGACTGTCAAAAAAGAGAAAAATGTCAGCGAACTGCTGCGCGTACAGCAGCAACGTGTCAAAGATGAGGCCAAAGCAATGGAACTGATCGAAGAAAAGCTGACGGCAGAACGTCGTCGTGCAGAGGCGGTGCAGCAGGTACTCAAAGCAACACAGGAAAAATTAGCCACAGAACAAGCAGCGCAAATAGAAGCAGAAGCAAAGCTGAAGGCGGAAGAGGAGGCAACATTTCTGGCCGCAGCAAAAGAGCAGGCGGATCGTGAACAGCGTCTGGCATTAGAGGCAACTGCCGCAGCAGAAAAGGCCGCCCTGGAACAATCTGAGTTGCAAAAAGACGCGCAGCGTAAAGCAGCGAAACTCGCTATTTTAAAAAGTCATCAGGCAACAGAGCTGGCACGTGCAGAGCAGGTGCGTACCGAAGCCGAAAAACAAGCGGCGATTGCTGCGCAGGAAAAACTGGAAGCAGAGCAGGCAACTGCCGAACAAGTCATTGCCCGCGCACATGCTGATCGTGAGCATGTGAGCGTACTGCAAGCTCGCCAGCAACAAGAAATCGCAGCACGGGAAGCCCGGCAGTCCATGATTCAGGCTGAGCAGGCACGTTTGCAAAAAATGCAGGAACACGCCGAGTTGCAAAAACAAACGGCTGCACTGGCACAGACAAAAGCGGCAGAAGCTGAAGAATTAGGTAAAACATTACGCCAGCGTGCTGAGTCAGAGCAAAAGGCGCTGACTTTGGTGCAACAAAAGCTCCAGGCAGAAAAGCAGCTGACGGCAGAGTTGCAGGCAAAAGCAGAGCTCGAACAACAAGAGCGAGATCAGCATTTGTCCAGATTGCAGGCAGAACAGGCATTGCGCGAAGCACTGGCGACCAAGGTGGCGCAAGAACAATCTTTACTGACTCAGCAACAAGAACAGTTGAAAGCGGAACAACAAGCCGCCGAAGCCGCCAGCGCACGTGTCAAGGCTGCATCACAATTGACACAACTCGAACAGGAAAAAGCCCATTCCCAACAACAGGCTGCTGCTGCACTGGAACAAAAAGCACGTCTTGAACAAGAAGCAACTGAGGCGGTACGTCAGGCGGCGCAAGCTGCGGAAGAGGCATTGTCCGCAGAAAAAATCGCTCATCACGCAGCTCTTGCCAGAGCAGAAGCAGAAAAGCAGCAAGCTATTGCCGCAACGGCCAGAGCAAAAGCAGAGCAAGAAGCGGGTGTGTTGGCAGAAACCAAGCTGGCGGCAGAAAAAGCGCTGCAGATTCAGGCTCAGGCTTATGCAGACAGTCAGCAACGAGCGCATCAGTTGGTGCTGGAAAAAAACCGCAAAATCGCAGAACTGGAGCAAGTCGTGCAGTTGCGGGCGACAGAAGACGCGGCATTGCTAGCAACAACCGAGGCAAAATTGCAGGCAGAGCAACAAGCGCAAGAGGATGTGCATCAGCGTCTGACAGCAGAATCCAGTGCGCGTCAGTTTGCAGAAGCACGTGCCCATGCAGAGCAAGTCGCTCGTATTGCCAGTGAAGCGACGCTGGCAGCAGAGCAGGCGCTGTATCAGGAGCTGGCTGCACATGCCGATGCACAAAAACTGGTGGCAGAATTATTACGCCAACGCGTCCAGCAAGAACAGCAATTGGCCGCTGCTCAGCAACAACGTGCCGAAGCAGAACAAAGCATGCAGGAAATGTTAATGGCAAAGCAACAGGCCGAGATGTTTGCCATTGCGGAAGCGCAGGCACGTACGCTCGCTGAACAAGAGCAAGTGCGTTTGCTTGAAGCACGTCAGGCGAGCGAGCATGAGGCTCGTATCGCTGCTGAATTGTTTAACGCATCCGAGAAACAATGGCTGGCGCAAGCTTCTGAAGAAGCCTTGATCAAGCGCCAGGCAGCGAATGTACTGGAAGAAAAATCCGTACTGTTGTCTGAACTCAACCGCGCCGAACAGGCCAGAATCGAGGCTGAGCAGGCAGTGCAGACACAACTCCAGATGAAACTGGACGAAGAACAATCAGCATATCAGACAGCGCAACTACGACTGGAGATCGAACGCGAGGCGGCGTCTGCCGCCACAGCACGCGCTGAGCAAGAAAAATTGGCCGCTGATCTGGCTGCACAGCAGGCAGCCGCAGAACAAGTGTTATTTGAAACATCTCTGGAACATGCCGAAGCACAAAAAGTAGCTACTGAACTTGCCGAAGTTCGCTTGCGTGAAGCTCAGGCATTGGTGGAAGCTGAGCAACGCCGTACTGCCTGCGAGCTGGAAGAATTGCAATTAGTTCAGCAGAAAAAACAGGCCGAAGAACAAGCGTTGAAAGAAGCAGAACAACGCAAACAAGCTGAGCAGGAATACCTGAGCGTTTGCGAAATTCGTGCGCAGGCAGAACAGGATGCCAACGTAGCGATTCAGGCTAAGTTACGTAACGAAAAAGATGCCGCTGAATTAGCCGCTCTGCACGCAGCAACAGAAAAACAGGCCGCAGAACAGGCGCAGGCGCTGGCAGACGAATTGTTGGCGTTGCATCAGGCAGAATTGCAGCGTGCAGAATGCGAACAGCGTGAAACTATGCTGGTGCAACAAAAGAAACAACAGGAACTGGAAGGTCTGCAATTAAAACAGCAGGCTTTGCAGTTGATCGAAGAGAAAATGTCTGCCGAACGATTGCTGAACGACGCCGCCGAAGAGCGCGTGCGTATTGAAACAGAATTGGCTCAGCAAAGTAAATTGCGCGCGGAAGCGGCACAACTGGCAGCCGCAGCAGAGAACGATAAACTTGCGTTGGAATGCCAATTGACGGCAGCGTTGGTTGCGCAAACAAGCGCAGATCAGCAGGCCGCCGCTGCCATGCAGACACGGATTGCAGAAGAGGAGCAATTGCAAGTAATGCAGGTGCAACGTTTGGCTGCTGAGCAGCAACTGGCATCAGATATTGCTCAACGTTTAGCTGCAGAAAAGTCTTTGGCGGAGAGTGTTGCGCAGCAGCAAGCGACTGAAGCAGAACTTCATGCCTTACTGCAACAACGACTGGAAGAGCAGATACAAGCGCAACGTCAGGCAGAAAATGCACTGGCAGAAGCAAAAGCCTTACAAGAGCAGTTGCAGGCACAGTTGCAACAACAGCAGGCCAGCATTTTGGATGAGACAGAACAGGTACGTCAGGCACTGGCTGATGAACATCATCAGGCAGAGTTGCAGGCGCAGGAATTAATTCAGAAGTTGATCAACAACAAGCAGCACAGCGCCGAATGGCGTCAACAAGCGCAGCAGATGCTTTCTGCTGCTCCTGTTGATGTTGAATTTGAGGTGCAACATGATGAGCATCATGGACAGCAAGAACAACAGGAACAGCAAGGTATCGATACTCAAAAACGCTTCCGTATTCGTCCATCGGTACTCGCAGGATTGATGTTGTGTGCCGGTGTTGCTGGCATGGGTTCTGCACATTTAACTGCTGCCAGCACTTCAGCTGTGATGAATTCTCATGTGCCGACATCAACGCAAGTTGTACCGGCTACAATACAAAAAGTCGATACAAAATTGCAAATGAGTTATGACTTGGCAACGCCAAAAACTGAGGATGCAGCAGCGCAGGCAACAGAAAAAGGCAGTGCATTAACGCAGATCGCTCTTGTTACCCACCGATAGTCAATCATCTGAAAAGTAAGAGGATGTGTCGCAGAGTAATAAACAGTTTTATCGTCAGCCGTGTTTATCTGTATTGGTTCTGACGTGAGATTGATGCCATTTTTTCGATGTCATTGCAGTCAATGAGTAGAATAAAAAAAATCCCGATGTTATCGGGATTTTTTATGGGTGCTAGCTTCCAACGCCTTGGCAGCACTATAGTCATGCACTATTTTCATCTGACTCAATTCAGTTTAACTTACCTTTTTACCGGAAATGATGGCGTCATGAATTCGATTTGCTTGAGGATTGCATGAGCTGCCTTGATGCGTTCGGGGATGGGGTAATTTTTATTGGCAAGCATCACAATACCTATCTGTTTTTCTGGCACAAAGGCGACATAGCTGCCAAATCCATTGGTTGACCCTGTTTTATCAAATAAGCGGGTTCTGGATAATGCATGAGAGGGCGTAATTTTTTTGGCGGCGTTGGATTCAAAGATCATTTTTTCGGAATTGCCGGAGAGCAAGCGTTCCAGCGTGACAGGGTAGGGAAATTGTTCCCATCCTAATCCTTGAATCATTTCTCCTACCATGAAGTAAGCCGTATGGGTGCCATTGATGGCGCCTTGCATTGGCTTTGGAAGTGAGGTTGGATCCATGTTCATTTGTACGAATCGGATCATGTCTGCAGAAGTTGATTTAATCCCATAAGTTTCTGCATCGAATACTCCGGGTTGTACCCGAATGGCGTTGTTTTTCTTGTCATATCCCCATGCATAGTTAGGCATTTCATTGGTTGGTACATGGATATAACTGTGCTGCAGGCCGAGTCCCAGGAATAATATGGTTTCCATTGCGCTGGCAAAATCACGTCCTAATGCAATTCCTGTGATATAGCCGAACAAGCCAATGCTCGGATTGGAATATTTGCGTTGAGTTCCGGCTGCTGTTTTGGGTGTCCATTGCTGAAAATAGTTGATTACCTCGTCGTTCCCGATATCGTCAGGAAATTGTAGTGGCAACTCACCCGCGGTGAAGGTGGCAAGATTCAGCAGGGAGACCTGATCGATTGCACTTCCCTTTAGCTGCGGTATGTAGCGACCTGGGTGATCATCCAGTGCGAGTTTGCCAATCACCTGAGCATAGGAGGCAAGTGTCGCAGTCAATGTTTTACTGATTGATCCTAGTTCAAAGATGGTAGCTTCGGTGACTGGGATATTTTTTTCTTTCGACGCAACACCGTAGTTGAAAAAAAGGGTGCGACCACCGATGCTAACGGCGACAGCCATACCTGGCACGTTGTTTTTGTTCATTAAAGAGGGAATAACTGCATCGACGATGTTGCGTATTGGTGTTGAGTCATCGGCAGCCAGGGCAGGGTGTGAAACAACATAAGCAGTTGTGATGGCAAGCGTAACGCGACGTGCGATGTAGTGTGTACAAATCAAGATGGTTTCCTTTTTGATGTGGCTTTGCCCGATATCGGGTGTGACACTCAATTTATATTGGGGGCATATATCTATCGAAACGATCGAGAATATCAAGATAATCGACAGCTTACGGAGATATGTCGAATGGATACTCGGCGAACAATACCGTTGGCTTTATTCTGTGCATGAGCTTGGTAAGCTTGTTCCGACAATTGTTGCACTACCTATGGCTGTTGCTTCATTTCTGGGAATGCAATCACGACGACAAATCCACCGTCAGTATGATTGTAAATACGTAATTTTCCATCGTGACGTTTCACAATCCTGTCCACGATTGCGAGTCCCAGTCCCGAACCATTTGCCTGACTGCGTGATACATCTGCCCGGGTAAAGGGACGGAGCAGTCGGGCAATATCTTGCGAGGGTACGCCTTGACCATAATCCCTGAAGCTGATCAGTAAATCTTGTTTTCTTGAACGTTGTTTGTGTCCGCACTGGATGTCCATCAGGGTTTTTTCCTCTCCGACTGTTTTGCCATAGCGACAGGCATTTTCGATGAGGTTGTTAAACATGCGCCGCAGTTCAGTGCTGTTACCTAAAATGATGTGATTTGGTGCAATGTTTGACCGTATTTGTAAATGGGGCAAACGGGAAAATTCCTGTATGACCTGCTGCAACAAGTCACTGACATTGACCGTTTCAAGTTGCATGCTGTCCATCGGCTTTGCATAATCCAGAAATTGCCCAATGATTTCATCCATTTGTTGCAAGTCAGATTGCATTCCTTCGCGAGATTCTGACGATAAGCTGGCCATTTCCACCTCAAGTTGCATCCGCGCCAGCGGTGTGCGCAGGTCGTGAGAAATACCTGCAAGGATGATAGACCGGTCCGCCTCGATACGATTCAGATCTTCCATCATCCGATTAAAGCTGGTATTTGTTTCCCGGATTTCCCTTGGGCCGATTTCTGGCAGTGGCAGCGGTTGTTTGCCTTTGGCAATCTGACGTGCTGCATTGCTCAGCCTGGATAAAGGATCATTAATCAATTTGGAGATAACGACGGCACCTAGTAATGTCAGTAGCAACGTCACTGATACCCAGCTAAGTAATTGCAGCCCCATTGGTTGTTCCAGGCGCTCTTGCTCTAGTCTCAACCAGTACTGATCTTCTTCCATGTCAAAACTGATCCAAAAGCCATTGACTCCGTTCATATTTTGAGCAAAGTGCGTTTCCGGCCCCAGTTTTTGTTTGGTGAGTGCTTTCAGTTCCAGGAAAAAAGGAGTTTCTTCAGGTGCAATAATTTTGTCACCTTCTTCACGCAGATATATCCGCACACCTTCATTGCTGGCCAGATCAAATAAAAGTTCTCGTCGTTTTTCTGGGGCGGAATGAGTCAGTGCTGCACGTGTGATTGTGACGATCGAGACGATCTGGGCAGACATTTGTTGCGCCCGGGGTGTTCTTTCTACGGTGCGGAAACTGGTGATCCACGCAAACATGCTAGCCATCACAAGGAAGGCCAGCATGAAAAAAGTTCGCCAGAATAAGCCGCTTCTGAGCCACTCCAGACTATTTAAGTACGATCGCATTATCTAAGCCGCACTGGCGCGTACCATGCAGGGAATCTGACGATCAGTGGGACTGACCGTCCGGAATAAATACATAACCCAGTCCCCAAACGGTTTGTATATAGCGCGGATTGGTAGGGTCTGGCTCAATCAGTTTGCGCAGGCGGGAAATTTGTACATCCAGACTGCGATCGAAAACTTCATATTCACGACCGCGTGCCAGCTCCATCAACTTTTCACGCGATAGCGGCTGCCGTGCATGACGTGAAAATGCTTTTAATACTGAAAATTCCCCGGTTGTCAGGGAAATTAAATTGTTGTTTTTAGTTAAAGTTCTGGTGCCAATATCCAAAACAAAGTCACCAAATGTAAAAGTCTGTGGGCCATCGGAGGATGGGGCGCCTGGCAATTCTTCGGGCGCTTTGCGGCGTAGCACTGCATTGATGCGGGCAACCAGTTCGCGTGGGTTAAAGGGCTTGGGTAAGTAATCATCCGCACCCATTTCGAGACCAATAATACGATCAACTTCCTCACCTTTGGCTGTCAGCATGATGATCGGTGTCTTGTCGCCCGCGCCCCGAAGCCGTCGGCAAATTGCCAGACCATCTTCGCCTGGTAGCATCAGGTCGAGCACCATTAAATCGTAGCGTTCACGTATCCAGAGTTTATTCATGGCCTGCGCATTTTCTGCGCTGACCACATGAAATCCTTGTTCACTCAAATAGCGGCGCAACAGGTCGCGTAGACGCAAATCATCGTCAACGACGAGAATTTTCGCTTTGTGTGTATTGCCAGCGTTACTTTGAGGGGAGTCAGATGCGGCAGGTATATTGTTCATATGGGTGATGGTACTGTCTTCAGCAGTTCTTGCAAATAAAATGCGGGATTCAATTACACACTGTTACATACTTTACTTAAAACCACAGTCGGATGATATTTACTGGCGTAGACTTTATTCTGTCATCTGGAAGTAGTATTCGGGAGGATTTTCCGATTAAAATCGGCAGTTATTTTTCAAGTCCTGTTTCTGAATATTGTTTTCAGTGATATGTGATTGTTCATTTTGCATTTAATGTTTTATGGGTCGTTAATGAAACCATTTCCCGTCAGTTGCTCTGTTGCTGTGTGTTTGCTGTTTGTGGCAGGCTCAGTGCTGGCCGAAGGGGGGCGAGGCCCAAGCGGCGGTAATGGTGGCAATGCTGGCGGTTTTTTTGGGCGATCCTCTGTTGATTTACAACGCAGGGACGATCTGGTTCGCAGTCGGCGGGATGTCGATGTTATTGGGCCTCAAGGCATTGGTAATTCGCGATCCGTGGAACAACGTTGTGCTGACGATCAACATGCTGGTGATCGTCTTTGCGGTGGTAATGACAATGCTCAAAAAAAGAGTCGCCTCACTCTCGATGAGCGCCGTGCCTTGCGACGTCAGATTCAGGACGCTGGACAGGAACTATACATCCCAGTGAAGTAAATGTTATCGACGCCTGTTGGCGGTAGATAAATCCATTGCCTGCTATGTTGTTAGTCCTGATTTTCTCTGGTGCTGCGATTGGTGCATGGTGTCTTGCGCCGTATTCACTGTTAATGCTGCTCTAGCGGCGATTTTGCTTCATGATCTTTTGTTGTTCGCGGTGCCAGTCTCTTTCTTTTTCGGTATCGCGTTTATCATGCTGTTTCTTTCCCTTGGCTAGGCCAATCTGGCATTTGATTCTGCCTTTGCTGAAATGCATATTCAGAGGAACCATTGTGTAGCCAGATCGCTCGACCTTGCCGATCAATTTGCTGATTTCTGCGGCGTTCAGCAGTAATTTGCGGGTACGTACAGAGTCAGGGTGAATGTGTGTCGATGCTGTGGGCAATGCGCCAATATGTGCGCCGAACAGAAAAATCTCGCCATTTTTTACGATGACATAAGCTTCTTTCAGTTGCAGTCTGCCGGCACGTATTGCCTTGACTTCCCAACCTTGTAACACGACACCTGCCTCATATTGTTCCTCGATAAAGTAATCGTGAAAGGCCTTTTTGTTATCTGCAATACTCATGGAGGATCAAATTTCATTCTTTGCCAGATCAAAAATCATTTTGATGATTTCGGTCTGGGGGTGACTCGGTTAAAATGCGAACTGATGATTCTACCAAATGGTTCCCTTAGATGGCAGTCGTACATAAAACAGTTTTCGTCGGATATAGTGCAGAGCAAATGTTTGCGCTGGTTGATGGAGTCGAGGATTATCCTCATTTTTTGCCTTGGTGCGGTGGTGTGAATGTGCAAGAGCGTACAGAAACCAGTCTGATTGCCACGCTTTTGATTAACTATCATGGTATCAAACAACAATTTACAACTAAAAACGATAATCAGCCACCGCATTCTATGCAAATGAGCCTGATTGATGGCCCATTCAAGCAATTAACAGGCCGCTGGAAATTTATTGAGTTGCGGGCAGATGCCTGCAAAATTGAATTTGATTTGAATTATGAATTTTCAAGTAAATTTCTTGAACATCTGATTGGTCCGGTCTTCGGAAAAATTGCCAACAGTTTCGTAGACTCTTTTTGCTCTAGAGCGGAGAAAGTTTATGGCTGAAATGATGTCGGACTATATTTCAGTGCAAGTTTGTTATGCCGGTCTGGAGTCGACAAGTCTGTTGTCTTTGTCCGTGCCTGCAGAAACCAATCTGGGGGATGTAATTGAGCGTAGCGGCATCATTGAGCGGCACCCTGAAATTGATATTAGTGTTTGCAAGCTTGGTGTTTTTGGGAAATTAAAAACACTGGAGTCTTCCTTGCATGACGGGGATAGAGTCGAAATTTATCGACCGTTGATTGCTGATCCTATGGAGGCACGTCGCCGCAGAGCGAAGAAGCAACGCTAGTTGTTATCACTCAGATTCAGTCTGTCAACGGCTTTATCGACGAGATTTACTATCCTGCGATGTCAATTAGTCACTTTTATTTCATTGGCAGCCAGACAAAATTCTCTTGGCATCTGACATTTCTTTGCTCTTTTGTTCGTCTGTCATATAACTTTTCTCGCCATTTTTATCTGTAGTTGCAATCCGTATGCCAGAGTCAAGCGCTTTTTGGTATGCTTTGGCGCGCTCACAATTTTTTGCTTTATCGGTATTGGCTTGTTGTTCTTCCGCTGCCTTCTTTTCGTTTTCGGCTTGTTGTGTCCGGCGTTTATTAAATTCTTCGTTTTTACTGGCCGTCGTTACGGGTTTTTGTGGCTTGCCTGCCGTTTCGCCTGCACTTGATGCGGGTGTGTCAGTAGGCGTGCTGGCAGGTTTGGCTGGTTGGCTTGGTGATCTGATGATGCGGTTGGCTGGCGTTGATACTGGTGGTGGTGTATCAGAATACTGTTTGCTACCTTTTTCATCCAGCCACACATACTGTGCGTGCGCGCTGGCACACAAGAAGCTTGCTGTAAGTAGAAAGATAATGTGATGACGTGAAGACATTTGGGACTCGCTATTACACTGAAAGATACAAGAGTTTTACACGTAGCGAGACGACTCGGCAAGTTTTCTGTATAATTCACTTTTGCGCCTATAGGAAATGCTATGCGTTTACTCCAAAAAGCACTCACATTCGATGACGTGCTCCTTGTTCCAGCATATTCGGACATCCTCCCAAAAGATACTTCGTTGGCTACCAAGCTGACGCGTAATATCAATTTAAACATTCCACTCGTATCTGCTGCAATGGATACCGTGACTGAAGCTCGACTGGCTATCGCGATGGCACAGGAAGGCGGAATTGGTATCGTTCACAAAAACCTGACTGCCAAAGAGCAGGCTCGTGAAGTTGCGAAGGTTAAACGTTTTGAATCCGGTGTATTGCGTGATCCGATCACGATTCCTCCGAGCATGAAGATTCGTGAAGTCATTGCTCTGTCTCAACAATATGGCATCAGTGGTTTTCCAGTGGTTGAAGGCAAAACGGTCGTGGGTATTATCACCAACCGCGATCTGCGCTTTGAAGAAGAGCTGGATGCAGAAGCCCGCGCCAAAATGACGCCGCGTGAAAAACTGGTTTGTGTCAATGAAACGGCTGATTTGGCAGAAGCCAAGCGTTTGATGAATAAACACCGTCTTGAACGTGTGCTGGTAGTCAACGACGCGTTTGAATTACGTGGCCTGATTACTGTCAAAGATATTCAAAAGTCAACAGAGCATCCTTTTGCGTCTAAGGATGATCAAGGTAAGTTGCGCGTTGGTGCAGCGGTTGGCGTTGGTGCTGACAATGAAGAGCGTATTGACTTGCTGGCAAAAGCGGGTGTGGATGTGATCGTTGTTGATACAGCGCACGGTCATTCCAAAGGCGTTCTGGATCGCGTTCGCTGGGTTAAGGATAACTATCCGCATATTGAAGTCATTGGTGGAAATATCGCAACAGCCGCAGCGGCTCTGGCCTTGGTTGAGCACGGTGCTGATGCAGTGAAAGTTGGTATTGGCCCTGGTTCCATCTGCACCACGCGGATTGTCGCGGGTGTTGGTGTGCCGCAAATTTCAGCGATCGCCAATGTGGCGAATGCGCTGAAAGGCACTGGCGTTCCTTGTATCGCCGATGGCGGTGTGCGTTTTTCTGGTGACGTGTCTAAAGCCTTGGCTGCTGGCGCATCGACAGTGATGATGGGCAGTATGTTTGCTGGCACAGAAGAAGCCCCCGGCGAAGTGATTCTGTTCCAAGGTCGTAGTTATAAATCTTATCGTGGCATGGGTAGTCTGGGTGCGATGGCGGACGGCTCTGCTGACCGCTATTTCCAGGATGCTGCTAATAATGCAGACAAGCTGGTTCCAGAGGGTATCGAAGGGCGCGTGCCTTACAAAGGCAGTGTGTTGGCGATTCTGTATCAGTTAGTCGGTGGCGTACGGTCTTCGATGGGATATTGTGGTTGTGCGTCGATTGATGATTTACATACCAAGGCTGAATTTGTAGAAATTACCTCTGCCGGTATGCGTGAATCTCATGTTCATGACGTGCAGATTACGAAAGAAGCGCCTAATTATCGCGCTGACTAAAACAATAACTTGCTCGATTGCGTTTGCCGGGAGTGGAGTATGTCCAGAAAAACTGATCGATCAAGTCTGACTACGTCGATACAGGAAAATTCCGGTTTTGATCGTATGTTGGCAGAGTCGCTTGAGGCGCGTATTTTGCGCTTCGAGCGTTTCTCCATCAGGCTTTTTGGTGTTGCCAACTGTTTCGTCAGTTTTGGACATGTCGGTGGTCGACCCGGGCAAGGCGATCGTTCTATTGCTGCAATGGAAGCTGCTTTCTCAGACGCATTTCCTTTATCTGATGACATTATCCTGATCGCAGACCTGCGGGAGAGCGAAGAGTTAAGTCAGCACCGTCTCGTAGTTGGTGCGCCGTATATCCGGTTTTATGCTAGTCATCCTGTTTATGATACGGCAGGTAATTTGGTGGCATGTATTCGCTTGCTGGATTATCACGTACGCGAAATGAGTGATGAAGATACCTTGCTGTTTTCGGATTTGGCTAATCTGATGGAGCGTGAATTGGCATTTGGAGCGCTGTATCAGGCTCAAAATGAGTTGGTCAAGCAGAATCGTCAACTTAAACGAGATGCTTTGATTGATCCCTTACTGGGCACCTGGAATAAATCTGCCATTGTTCGTTCGTTGCAGATAGAAATTGAGCGTTGCCAAAAAGCGGTCAGGCCTATTGCTTTGTTGCTGGTGTCTCTGGATCAGATTGTGCGTATCCGTGATTCGTATGGCATTGTTGTCAGTGATCAGACACTGGTGAAAATGGTCAGCAGGATACGCTCTTGCATCAGGCCGTTTGATGCACTAGGACGTTTTGGTGGTGACGAGTTATTGATAGTGTTGCCAGGTGCATCGCATTTGGTAGCAACCGCAGTAGGGGAGCGCATCCGACTGGCAATTATGATGCATCCCGAAACGATAGAAAATGAACAAGCTGCATTGACGATGAGTGCAGGAGCGGTGTCTACAGACATCTTTCCCGATGCAGAGCCGGAGCTGTTAATCAGCCTCGCCGAAAAAGCCCTGTTATCCGCCCGGACAGCAGGAAACAATTGCGTTGTAATGGCTAAGCCCGCGCAACCTGACATGATAATTTGATTTATGCATTCAAAAATTCTTATTCTCGACTTTGGCTCCCAAGTCACTCAATTGATCGCACGCCGTGTCCGTGACGCTGGTGTTTTTTCTGAAGTTCATCCTTACGATGTCAGCGATGAATTTATCCGCAATTACGGCGCTGCTGGCATCATTCTGTCAGGTGGCCCAAGCAGTGTGACCGAAGGTGATACGCCACGCGCGCCGATGGCAGTATTCGACGCTGGCGTACCGGTGCTGGGTATCTGCTACGGTATGCAAACCATGGCAGAGCAACTTGGCGGCAAAGTGGAAAATGGTCTGGTACGTGAATTTGGTTACGCTGAAGTCCGTGCCCGCAGCCATACAGCATTGTTAAACGGTATCAATGATTTCGTGACACCTGAAGGCCACGGCATGCTGAAGGTCTGGATGAGTCACGGCGATAAAGTCAATGAAATGCCACCGGGTTTCAAGCTGATGGCATCAACGGATAACTGCCCGATTGCAGCAATGGCGGACGAAGATCGCCGTTTCTATGCCGTCCAGTTCCATCCCGAAGTCACGCACACTGTGCAAGGTGAGGCAATTATTGGCCGTTTTGTGCATGAAATTTGTGGCTGTAAATCTGACTGGAATATGCCGGATTACATCGCCGAAGCAGTGGCTGCAATCCGCGCTCAGGTTGGTACCGATGAAGTGATCCTCGGCTTGTCTGGCGGCGTTGACAGCAGCGTTGCTGCCGCGCTGATTCATCGCGCTATCGGTGATCAGCTGACTTGTGTGTTTGTCGATCACGGCTTGCTGCGTCTTGATGAAGGCAAGATGGTGATGGATATGTTCGCCAAAAACCTCGGTGTCAAAGTGATTCATGTTGATGCGACTGCCCAGTTCATGGGGCACCTGACCGGTGTCACTGATCCTGAAGCGAAACGTAAAATTATTGGTCGTGAATTCGTTGAGGTGTTCCAGGCAGAATCAGCCAAACTGAGCAATGCCAAATGGCTGGCGCAAGGCACGATTTATCCTGACGTGATTGAGAGTGCTGGTAAGGGCAAGAAAGGCTCGCATACCATCAAGAGTCACCATAACGTCGGTGGTTTGCCGGATACGCTGAATCTGAAACTGCTGGAACCACTGCGCGAACTGTTCAAAGACGAAGTGCGTAAACTCGGTGTTGCACTCGGTTTGCCGCATGGCATGGTATATCGTCATCCGTTCCCTGGACCTGGTCTCGGTGTGCGCATTCTTGGTGAAGTCAAAAAAGAATTTGCCGATCTGCTGCGTAAAGCCGACGCTATTTTTATCGAGGAATTACGCACGAACTTCGTTGATTCAAACGCTGAAAAACCAGTCAGCTGGTATGACGCGACTAGTCAGGCATTCGCGGTTTTCCTGCCAGTGAAATCGGTAGGCGTGATGGGCGATGGTCGCACTTACGATTACGTCGTGGCATTGCGTGCAGTGCAGACGCAGGATTTCATGACCGCCCACTGGGCACATCTGCCGCACGAGCTATTGGGCAAGGTTTCCAACCGGATTATCAATGAAGTGCGTGGCATTAATCGCGTTGTCTACGATATTTCCGGCAAACCACCTGCAACAATTGAGTGGGAATAAGACGTGACATACAGCGTCAAAGAAATTTTTTACACTTTGCAGGGCGAAGGCAATCATGCCGGTCGTCCGGCAGTGTTTTGCCGTTTTTCCGGTTGCAATTTATGGACGGGCAGGGAAGAGGATCGTGCATCAGCGGTCTGTCAGTTTTGTGATACCGATTTCCTCGGCACTGACGGTGTTGGTGGCGGTAAATTTAAATTGGCACAGGATTTGGCTGCAGCGATTAATGCCTTGTGGCCAATTTCGTATACAGCCAGTAAGTATGTGGTGTTCACTGGCGGCGAACCGTTGTTGCAACTCGATGCCGCCTTAATTGACGCGATGCATGCTGTTGGCTTTGAAATTGCAATTGAAACCAACGGCACCTTGCCAGTGCCAGACGGCGTTGACTGGATCTGCGTGAGCCCCAAAATGGGCTCTGAACTTATGGTTCGTCAAGGCAATGAAATCAAGGTCGTGATTCCGCAAATCGGACAGGATATGGCGATATACGCTAATCTTGATTTTGAACATTACTTCGTGCAAGCGATGGATGGCCCGTTAAGAGACGATAATCTGCGCCGCGCAATTGATTTCTGCAAACAGCATCCGCAATGGAAGCTGAGTTTGCAGACACATAAACTCCTACAAATTCCTTAAGCTTTACATGTTAACGATTACCCGAAAAATGGAATTCGATGCAGGCCATCGTATTCCCGATCACAGCAGCCAGTGTCGTAATTTGCACGGTCACCGCTATACTTTGCAAATCACGCTGACCGGCGATGTGGTGCAACAAGACGGCGAGTCCGATAACGGCATGATTATGGATTTTGGCGATATCAAGGCGCTGGCGAACCAGCATCTTGTCAATCTCTGGGATCACTCCTTCATCGTGTATGAGAAGGATTACATCATCAAGAATTTTCTGGAAAAATTGCCAGGACATAAAACCGTCGTGATTGATCGTGTACCGACAGTAGAAAATCTGGCGAAAATTGCTTTCGATATTTTGAAAGATGTGTATCACGACCGATTTGGTCGTAGCCTGCGCCTGACCAAAGTCACTCTGTATGAAACGCCGAATTGCTGGGCAGAGATAGACGGTTGATCGTGACTGATCAAGTACTGATTTCTACAGAAGACCAAAGGGATTTATCCTTTATGCGTCTGGCCTATGAGCAGGCAATGCTGGCTCAGGCGATTGGCGAAGTACCCGTAGGTGCTGTGCTGGTGAGGGATGGGGAGGTGATTGCTACCGGCTATAATCGACCTATTATTAACCACGATCCGACTGCCCATGCCGAAATTATGGCGTTACGGGCTGCAGCTGAGATTCTGGATAATTACCGTCTTCCTGGTTGCGAGTTATACGTCACTTTAGAGCCATGCGTGATGTGTGCGGGTGCAATGATGCATGCCAGATTGGCGCGAGTCATATTTGGTGCCAGTGATCCTAAAACAGGCGTTGCCGGTTCCGTTCTGAATCTTTTTGAACAAACACAATTGAATCATCACACGCAGATTCGTCGCGGTGTCATGGCTGACGAGTGTAGTTTGTTGCTGCGACAGTTTTTTGTCAGCAGAAGAAAAGCTGCCGCAGAAAAAAAACTTTCCTCACCAGATTCAGTTTTCACCAACCTATAAAGCGTTTTCTTCATTTTTATGTCCTCTTTGCATAGCACTCAAGGAAAATTGCCATTCACAATTGCTGTTGTCGCGCCAAGTGGTGCGCCAGTTGATGATATTGCTGTTGAACACGGTTTGCAGGTCTTAGCCCAACGGGGTTTTGGTGTGTGCAGTTATTACCGCCCTGAACAGAAGATGCAGAGATTTGGAGCGAGTGATGCCCAACGTATAGAGCAAATTTATGCGGCATCTGAAAATCCGGATGTGCACGTTGTGATGGCATTGCGCGGAAGCTATGGATTGTCACGCTTGTTACCGCAACTCGATTTTGAGCGCCTTGCTTCCAGTGGCAAAATTTTTGTAGGTTACAGTGACTTTACCCCTATGCATATGGGCTTGCTGGCAAGAGGCAGGTCGAGTCTGGCGGGGCCAATGCTATGTGATGATTTCACAAGGGAGCCTTTGTCGGATTACGCCATGACGCAATTTGAACATTGCTTGTTCAATCATCAGCATGTCATCGAATTTGTTGATGCTGCCTCTCAGGACGTCGAAGTGCGAGGCGTCTTATGGGGTGGTAATCTGGCGATGTTGACTCACTTACTTGGAACACCTTACTGGGCCGAAGTGGATCAGGGTATTTTGTTTCTGGAAGATATAGGTGAGCATCCTTATCGAGTTGAGCGCATGTTATTACAACTGCATTACGCTGGCGTTCTGGCAAAACAGAAAGCGATCGTAATCGGAGATTTTTCTGGTTACAAGTTGGCGCTGCATGACAATGGCTACGATGTGAATGCGATGCTGGACTATGTGCGTAGTGTAGTGAATGTCCCTGTCTTGACTGGTTTACCCTTCGGACACATTCGGGATCGTGCAACGCTGGTGGTCGGTAGTCATGCACACTTGCGCTCTGTTGCTGGTCAAGCGAGTCTCTCTATGGAGTATGCGCTGTAAATTGTTTTTGATTGGGTATAAGTCAACGTGCATTCATCGCGTTTTAGCCGGAATGATGCAAGTGCAGTTGATGCATAAAAATGTTTGATGAGTGTGTTGCCGATTCGCTGAATTGAGACTACCCATAAAAAAACCACCCAGACAGCGGGTGGTTTTTTTATTTTAAGACACAGAATTAATCTGCGGCGTAAATGTCATTGTCTTTTGTTTCGCGTACAAACAATACACCAATGACGAAGGTCATCAGCGCGATGATGATTGGGTACCACAGGCCATAGTAAATGTCGCCTTTAAATGCCACCAGAGCGAATGCTGTTGTTGGCAGCAAACCACCGAACCAGCCATTGCCGATGTGGTAAGGCAGGGACATCGATGTGTAGCGGATGCGTGTTGGGAACATTTCAACCAGCATCGCTGCAATCGGACCATACACCATCGTAACGTACAACACCAGAATAGTCAGCAAGACCAGAACCATTGGTTTGTTGATTTGACTAGGATCTGCTTTGGCAGGATAGCCTGCGCCTTTGATTGCATCAGCCAATTCTTTGGAAAATGCTTTGTCTTTCGCCGCAGCTTCCTCTTTTGGCAAACCATTGGAACTGTAAGAAGTAATAACCTTGTCGCCAACTTTGACTGTTGCCGCTGTTCCTGCTGGTGCTACTTCGTTAGCATAGTTGACAGATGCAGCAGCCAGTTTTGCTTTTACGATGTCGCATGAGGAAGTGAATTTCTTCGTACCAGTTGGGTTGAATTGGAATTGACAGTCATTTGGATCAGCTGTTACAACGACAGGTGCATTTTTCAGAGCTGATTCCAGTGCTGGGTTAGCGTAATGAGTCAATGCGCTGAAGATAGGGAAATACGTCAGTGCAGCGATCAGGCAGCCAGCAAGGATGATAGGCTTGCGGCCAATTTTGTCAGACAGAGAGCCGAATATGATGAAGAATGGCGTACCGATCACCAGAGAGGCAGCGATCAGCATATTTGCTGTTGCGCCATCGACTTTCAGTGTCTGCTGCAGGAAGAACAATGCATAGAACTGACCTGTGTACCAAACGACTGCTTGACCTGCTGTCAAACCGACCAAAGCCAGAATAACGATCTTCAGATTTTTCCATTGACCGAAAGATTCTGTTAATGGTGCTTTTGACGTTTTGCCTTCTGCTTTCATTTTTGCAAACGCTGGGGATTCATGCATGGACAGACGAATCCAGACAGAAATAGCCAACAGGAAAACAGAAACCAGGAAAGGAACGCGCCAGCCCCAGGCTGCAAATTCTTCTTCACCAATCGCAGTACGTGTACCCAAAATCACCATCAGGGATAAAAACAAACCCAGTGTTGCTGTTGTTTGGATCCAGGCAGTGTATGCGCCGCGTTTATCATGAGGTGCATGCTCGGCAACATAAGTTGCGGCACCGCCGTATTCGCCACCGAGTGCCAGACCTTGCAAAATACGTAAGCTTACCAGAATGATTGGTGCTGTAATGCCGATAGAGGCGTAGCTTGGTAACAAACCTACGCCGAAAGTCGCGCCACCCATGAGCAGGATCGTTACCAGGAACGTATATTTACGACCAATCATGTCACCCAGACGACCAAATACCAAAGCGCCGAATGGACGAACAATAAATCCGGCTGCGAAAGCCAGCAACGCGAAAATAAATGCAGTATTAGGATCTGTTCCTGCAAAGAACTGTTTGGCAATAATGGAAGCCAAAGAACCATACAGATAAAAATCGTACCATTCAAATACGGTGCCTAGAGAAGACGCAAAAATTACTTTGCGTTCTTCAGCTGTCATGCCGCCTGACGCTGTTTGTGCTGTCGCCATGCTTGTCTCCTGTTTTGTTTTAAAGTGTGTATGGGCAAAAGCAGTTATGTGCAGTTGTTTTATTCCAAACTGCTTTTTGCGCAAGTTCAGTGTGATTGTCAAAACTTACGGCATGCTTTCTTGAAACTTACAGAAACTTACATATTTATAAAAAAAGCGGTTTGTTGCAGAATTTATCAAAATAAAACGACTGAGAAAATTTACGAACGGTCGTACTAATATTGTGATATTCTCATATTCGTTCATCTGGAGCGGTGGCATATGCGCTGTCAGAATGTGTGGAATATTTGCGTTGACACAGGCAGTGTCAGGCTCAAAATGCTCCGGTAATTGTTTTGAAACAGGTTTTAAAACGTGCTTTCAAACACGCTTTAAAACAGCAGCAACAGTAATTTGCCGTAATTTGTTTTTGCGATGTATTTTTGTAATTCATTTTTCAGCTTCCCATTCATTGCAGTAATCACGATTTTTCTCAATATAACTAGGAGATCAACATGTCTGACGCAGTCATCGTATCCACCGCACGTACCGGTTTAGCAAAATCCTGGAAGGGTGCATTTAATATGACTCATGGTGCTTCTTTGGGCGGCCATGTGTTGAATGCTGCTATCGAACGCGCAAAAATTGATGCGGCGGAAGTCGAAGACGTCATCATGGGTTGTGCTACGCCAGAAGGCGCGACTGGTAGCAATATTGCCCGTCAGATTGCGTTGCGCGCAGGTTGCCCAGTAACGACAGCAGGCATGACGGTGAATCGATTCTGTTCATCAGGTTTGCAGACGATTGCGCTGGCTGCGCAGCGTATTATTGCCGGTGAGGGCGATATCTACGCCGCTGGTGGCGTTGAATCCATTTCTTGCGTTCAGAACGAAGCGAATACGCACATGATTATGGATCCGTGGTTGAAAGAGCACAAACCAGAAGTTTACTGGCCAATGTTACAAACGGCGGAAATGGTGGCGAAGCGCTACAACATTCCACGTGATCGTATGGACGAATATGGTGTGCAGAGTCAGTTGCGTGCTGCTGCTGCGCAGGCTGCCGGTTTGTTTAATGCCGAAATCGTTCCAATGACGACAGTCATGGGCGTGGCCGATAAAGCGACTGGCATGCTGGTTTCGAAAGAAGTGACAATTTCTGCGGATGAAGGTATCCGCGCTGATACGACGCTGGAAGGTGTTTCAAAAATCCGTACTGCTGTTCCAGGCGGTGTGATTTCTGCGGGAAATGCCAGCCAGTTCTCTGATGGCGCATCTGTGGCAATCCTGATGAATAGTAAAGTGGCAGAAGCGAAAGGCCTGCAACCATTGGGTATTTTCAGAGGCTTTGCCATCGCCGGATGTGAGCCAGATGAAATGGGTATCGGTCCTGTATTTGCGATTCCTAAATTGTTGAAAAAGGCCGGTCTGAAAGTAGAAGATATTGGCTTGTGGGAACTCAATGAAGCATTTGCTGTTCAAGTCTTGTATTGTGCTGACAAGCTCGGCATTCCTCTGGATAAACTGAATGTTAACGGTGGTGCGATTGCAGTTGGGCATCCATATGGTGTGTCTGGTGCACGTCTGACAGGTCACGCGCTGATTGAAGGTAAGCGTCGTGGTGCCAAATATGTGGTTGTGACCATGTGTATTGGTGGTGGTCAGGGCGCAGCCGGTTTGTTTGAAGTCGTCTAAGGTCGCTGCTTGCTAGGGATGCACGCTTCCGGCGTCGGGAGTGTGCATTAATTGGTGTGTTGTCTTACTTTACCCAAATCACTATGCAATCAAAAATTATTCCCCGCCGCGATCTCGATTTTTTGCTGTACGAATGGCTGAATGTCGAATCCTTAAATCAACGCCCACGTTTCTCCGAGCACAATCGGGAAACATTTAATGCGGCGCTTGATACCTGTGAGCAAATAGCGACTGAATTATTTGCCCCTCACAACAAAAAAAGTGACCAGAACGAACCTCATTTTGATGGTGACGTCGTCCACATGATTCCTGAAGTAAAGACTGCGCTGAACGCATTTTGCGAAGCCGGTCTGATGGCTGCGGGACATGACTTTGATATCGGCGGCATGCAATTGCCGTATGTGGTTGAAAAGGCTGGTTTTGCCTATTTTAAAGGCGCCAATGTCGGTACATCCTCCTATCCCTTTTTGACCATCGGTAATGCCAATACACTGATGAAGTGTGGCACTCCCCAGCAAATCGAGATGTTTGCCAAGCCTATGCTCGAAGGGCGCTTTTTTGGCACCATGTGTCTGTCGGAGCCACAGGCCGGTTCTAGTTTGTCTGACATCGTTACCCGTGCAGAACCTCAGGCTGATGGTAGTTACCGTCTGACTGGGAATAAAATGTGGATTTCTGCCGGTGAGCACGAGTTATCCGAGAATATTATTCATCTGGTTTTGGCAAAAGTACCCGATGAAAATGGAAAACTGATTCCCGGTGTCAAAGGTATTTCTCTGTTCATCGTGCCCAAGAAACTAGTGAATGAAGATGGCAGTCTGGGTGAACGTAATGACGTTGTCCTCGCCGGTTTGAATCATAAGATGGGCTATCGTGGAACGACCAACTGCCTGCTCAATTTTGGTGAGGGTAAATTCAAGCCGCAAGGGAAGGCGGGCGCGATCGGCTATCTGGTCGGTACCTTGCATCGTGGTCTGGCCAATATGTTTCATATGATGAATGAAGCACGGATTGGTGTGGGTCTTGGCGCAGTCATGCTGGGCTATACCGGTTATCTGCACGCGCTGGACTATGCGCGCAATCGTCCGCAAGGTCGTGCGCCGTTGAACAAAGATCCGGCTGAACCGCAACGTCCGATTATTGAGCATACAGATGTCAAGCGCATGTTGCTGGCTCAAAAGGCGTATGTCGAGGGTGGACTTGCATTGAGCCTGTATTGTTCACGTCTGGTGGATGAAGAAAAAACAGGCACCACGCCGGAAGAGCGTATACACGCTGCACAGTTGCTGGAAATACTGACCCCTATCGTTAAATCCTGGCCATCGCAATGGTGCCTGGAGGCGAACAATCTGGCGATTCAGGTGCATGGTGGCTACGGGTATACCCGCGAATACAATGTCGAACAGTTTTATCGTGACAATCGTCTGAATCCGATTCATGAAGGAACGCATGGTATTCAAGGACTGGATTTACTTGGACGTAAAGTAACCATGCAGCAGGGGCTGGCATTGGAAACACTCGGCGAAGTCATGAATAAGACTCTCGTCAGAGCCACGGCGCAACCTGAGTTGGCGGGTTACGCCAAATCCTTGGCGCGCGTTCTGGAGCGTGTTGCAACTGTCACCAAGCAGTTACACGCCTGTGGTGATTTGAACAAAACGCTGGCAAATGCATCGGCTTATCTGGAAGCATTCGGACATACCGTCGTTGCATGGATATGGTTGGAACAAGCCTTATTGTGTCTGCATAAAGAAAATCATCATGATGCTGATTTCTATGCAGGTAAATTGCAGGCCTGCAAGTACTTCTTCCGCTGGGAATTGCCTAAAGTACATACGCAGCTGGATTTGCTGGCGAGTATCGATACGACGACATTCGACATGAAAGATGCATGGTTTTAATACTCCTACCGAGTATATAAATTCCCCACGGTAAATATCAGGGCTACCGGGCGTATTTTGCACATACTCCCGGTAAGTGATTGCTAAATTAAAAAAACGGAGACGCAGCATGAGTAATAATGTACGCACTACACAACAGTTATTTAATCTTGCAGGCAAGACAGCGCTGATCACTGGCGGATCACGCGGCCTGGGCTTGCAAATGGCAGAGGCTCTTGGCGAACAAGGCGCACGTATCGTTTTATCTTCACGCAAACAGGCTGATCTGGATGATGCAGTTGCTCATCTCAAGAGCCGTGGAATCGATGCCAGCGCGATTGCCGCTGATTTATCAAAAGAAAGCGCTGTTACGCCTTTGGTTGATGAAGCTATCGCCCGTCTTGGTCATATCGATATTCTGATCAACAATGCTGGTGCTACCTGGGGCGCTCCCGCAGAAGATCACCCTGTCGAGGCATGGGATAAGGTGATGAATCTGAATATTCGCAGCATATTCCTGATGTCGCAGGCAGTTGGTAAGCGTTCGATGATTCCGCGTAAGACCGGTCGTATCATCAATATTGCCTCTATCGCGGGTCTGTCTGGTAATGGACCTGGAACGATGCAAACCATCGCCTACAACACGTCCAAAGGTGCCGTAGTCAACTTCACCCGCACGCTTGCTGGCGAATGGGGCGTGTATGGCATTACCGTGAATGCGATTGCTCCGGGATTTTTCCCCTCCAAAATGACACATGGCATTCTTGATCAGTTAGGCGAAGAAAAATTAGCCAAAGAAGCGCCATTACAGCGTATCGGCGACGATGAAGATCTGAAAGGTGCCGCGCTTTTGTTTGCCTCTGATGCCGGAAAACACATCACTGGGCAGATACTGGCAGTAGATGGTGGCGTTTCTGCAGTCTGATTTTTTCAGGAATACTGATCATGACGCTTCCTATTCCGCAGCCAACACCGGTGCTTAATCCCTTTTTGCATGATCTGGGAGTTGAGTTTTTAGCGATGGAAAATGGGCAGGCTGTTATCGCACTTGATTTGAGCGGGCGGCACATGAACAGCTGGCAGATCACGCATGGCGGCGTCATTATGACGATGTTGGATGTCGCGATGGCAATGGCAGGTCGCTCCCTGAGCAGTGATTTGAAAGGGGTTGTGACGGTGGAAATGAAGACGACATTTCTACAACCCGGAGGTGTGCCGGGTGGTCGTATCGAGGCGCGTGGCAAAGCATTTCACCAGTCAACGACGATGTGTTTTTGCGAAGGTGAAGTCTGGAATGGCGATCGCCTGATCGCGAAAGCCATGGGGACGTTTAAATATCTACGTCGCCTTAAATCCGGTGAAAATATGAAAAAGTTGTACGGCAGTGATTAAGTTGCGATCGGGAGACCACACATTTTCTGTTTCTGTTTCTGTTGTGTGGTTTTCAAAGTAATTTAATGAGGACGGATTGGTATGTGGATGGCGCCCCATATCATTCCTCCACATAAGAACTATGTTGACGACATTGGCTTTAAAAGTTGATTTACCGAGTTGGCTTCGGGAGCTGGCTGAATGTGCTGATTGAATGAAATGACTCAATGAGTTGATTCATTGATTGAACCTCATCAGCTCGCTTATTAACTCAACCTCGTCAATAAGTTCGACCAAGATTCAACGTCCATAAAAGGTAAATTCAACTCAAGCGTCAGCAGGTATGAATTTACTTTGGAATATAGCAAACGCAGTGCTGGCAAGTTCTTATTCATCCAACAGTCATGGAAGCAGGAGACAAACATGCAGCAAGCTTTATCCGTTGATGCGGTTGCAGGCTATACCGATCAGTTTTTATACTGAATTATTTATCCCACCTGGTACAAATAATAATGCACCAATGCCACTACGCTGGATGGGTGCGGGGATTCCCTGCGTCAACTGCGCGTAGTACCGATACTACTTTGTGCTTCAGCGGCACAATCTACCAATAAATAAACGAGACCAAGATGAACAACAGTTACCAACGTATTGTGATGGCGTCCCGCCCGAACGGTGAAGTAAAAGTAGAAAATTTTCGCCTGGAGACGGTACCCGTGCCCGAGATTAACGACGGCGAAGTGTTGATCCGCAATCATTTTTTATCGCTTGACCCTTACATGCGTATGCGGATGGAGGATGTCAAAAGTTATGCTGCGCCTCAGGCAATCGGCGACACCATGATTGGTGGCACAGCAGGTCAGATTGTGGCGACAAAAAATCCTAAATTTGCGATCGGCGATTACGTTGTCGGCATGCAGGGATGGGCAGAAATGGGGGTATCGGACGGTACTTTGTTACGTAAAGTCGATACGACGCATATTCCCTTATCAGCCTATCTTGGCGCAGTGGGAATGCCGGGAATGACTGCATGGTATGGATTTACGCAAATCATGCAAGCTAAGCCGGGCGAGACCATCGTTGTGTCAGCAGCGAGTGGTGCGGTTGGCAGTGTGGTTGGTCAGTTAGCCAAATTGCGTGGCTGTCGTGCAGTAGGTATTGCCGGTGGCGCAGAAAAATGCGCTTACGTCGTGAATGAACTGGGCTTTGATGCCTGCATCGACTACAAGGCAGGCAATCTGCTGGCCGACCTTGCCGCCGCTACGCCGGATGGCATTGATGCGATTTTTGAAAATGTCGGCGGCGAAATTTTTGATGCTTGTCTGAGTCGTATGAATCCTTTTGGTCGTATTGCCTTATGCGGCATGATCGCAGGCTACGATGGTGAGCCTTTACCGATCAAAAATACCCGGGTTTTATTGACCATGCGCTTGAGCATGCGCGGCTTTATTGTCTCTGAATACCCTGAATTATGGCCACAGGGTTTGAAAGAACTGGGGGGTCTTGCAGCGACTGGCAAGCTGAAATTTCGCGAGTCTGTTGCACCGGGCCTTGCTGCAGCGCCGGAAGCATTTCTTGGTTTGCTGAAGGGGAAAAATTTTGGCAAACAACTCGTTAAATTAAACTGAGAAATCGGAATAATAGCTATGTCAGAAATTATTTTTCATCATTATCCGATATCGCCTTTTTCAGAAAAAATCCGCCTGATTTTTGGTATGAAAAAGATCAATTGGACATCAGTGATGATCCCGCCAATCATGCCCAAGCCTGATGTGGTTGCCTTGACTGGTGGCTACCGCCGTACGCCGATATTGCAGATAGGTGCAGACGTCTATTGCGATACTGCCCTGATTGCAGATGTGCTCGACAAGCTGGTGCCCACCCCCTCGCTCTATCCGCCAGCGATTGCCGGATTAGCCCGCACACTGGCACAGTGGGCAGATACGACCCTGTTCTGGACTGCTATCGCCTACACGTTTCAGCCGGCGGCCATGTCATCGATTCTGGGAAATATATCTCCCGAACAAATGCAGGCTTTTGCAGCAGATCGCGCCGCCATGCGCGCTGGCGCACCGAGAATCAGCTTATCGGAAGCGACAGTGCAACTGCATGAATACTTGCGTCGCCTCAGTAATATGTTGGGACACGGACAAGCCTATCTGCTTGGTGCGGATGCGAGTATCGCTGATTTTTCTGTGTATCACGCGTTATGGTTTATCCGTCGCGTAGCAGCCGTCAACAGTATTCTGGATAGCTATCCTGCGGTATTGAAATGGATGGATCAGGTGGCAGCATTTGGTCATCATCATGCTGAAAAAATGAGCAGTGGCGATGCATTGGATATTGCACGTAATGCTGTTGCAAGTGATGTCGGTACGACTGAATTTGTTGATACTCACGGCATTGCGTTGGGTGAACAGGTCAGCGTGATGCCCGCAGATTATGCATTTGATCCGGTGATTGGTGAATTAGTGCTGGCAACACACAACCAGATCGCAGTGCGTCGTCAGGATGAGCGCGCTGGCACGGTGGTGGTGCACTTTCCAAGACTTGGGTTTCAGATGAAGCGTGTCGGATAAGAGATGAAAAGATCGTATGTTGAATGACAGGTCGCACCAGTTCATCAACTTATCAGCAATCAAATAAACAAGCCAATATGCCGATCGATAAGGAGATCGGTATTCATATCAAAATAACGGAGACAAACATGAAAAATTTTAACAACAGAGTAGCGGTGATTACGGGTGGTGGTAGCGGCTTTGGTCGTGAATTTGCATTGATTGGTGCACGCCTTGGAATGAAGTTAGTGCTGGCGGATGTACAGCAAGAAGCTTTGGATGCTGTGAAAGCAGAGTTGGAAGCCAAGGGTGCTGAAGTGCTGGCAATGCGTTGTGACGTGCGCCATGCAGAGCAAGTGCAGGCATTGGCAGATGCCACGATGCAAAAGTTCGGTGCTGTTCATCTGGTCTTCAATAATGCCGGCGTTGGTTCTGGCGGATTGGTTTGGGAAAATACACAGGCAGATTGGGACTGGATATTAGGAGTGAACTTGTGGGGTGTGATTCATGGCGTACGCATTTTCACTAATCTGATGCTGGAGTGTGCCAAGAAAGACCCGCAATACGAGGGGCACATTGTCAATACAGCCTCCATGGCAGGCTTGCTGAATGCACCAACCATGGGCGTGTATAACGTATCTAAGCATGCGGTTGTCTCCCTGACCGAAACTTTGTACCAGGATTTGAAATTGGTCGAAGCGCCTATCGGTGCTTCAGTGTTGTGCCCTTATTTTGTGCCTACCGGTATTTCGCAATCGCATCGTAATCGCCCTGATGATGTGCAGGCCGCTGCACCTACTGCCAGCCAGAAAGCTGCGCAGGCAATGTCGGATAAGGCCGTCAGCTCAGGCAAAGTCACGGCGCAGGAAGTGGCAGAAAATACGTTTAAAGCCATCAGTGAAGAACAGTTCTATATTTTCTCGCACCCAGGCGCTTTGGGTAATGTGCAGGAACGGATGGAAGATATTGTCTTGCAGCGCAATCCCGGCGATCCATACAAGGCGGCGCCGCATATCCGCGATATCCTGCGTGCCAAGCTGAAAGCCGAGTAACTTACCTGATGGGGGGAATCGCTATGACTGTCGCAACTCAAGAAAAAATACAAGAAAATCAGTTTGCAAGTTTAAGCAATGGTACGCGCTTGCATTTTGCCAGCGCTGGTGAAAAAGGAAATCCCCTGATGCTGTTTGTTCACGGATTTCCTGAGTTCTGGTATGAATGGTCGGCGCAGCTGCCTGAGTTTGGCCGTGATTATTTTGCAGTGGCTCCCGACCTGCGAGGTTTCAATCTATCGGATATGCCAGCAGATTTGTCGGCATATAAAGCACGCTATATCGTCGATGATTTGCGCTTGCTGATTCAGCATCTCGGTTACGAAAAAGCCATTATTGTTGCCCATGACTGGGGTGGGGCTGTTTGCTGGAATTTTGCCATTGCCTTACCCGATCTGATTGAAAAACTCATTATCGTGAACTCACCACATCCTTACCTGTTTATGCAGGCACTTTCGCATGATCCCGAACAGCAGGTAGCCAGTGAGTATATGAACTGGCTGCGCAAGGAAGGTTCTGAGCAGGCACTGGAAAAAGATGATTTTGCGTTGATGGATGGCTTTTTTCACGGAATGGGACAGGGGCCAGCGCACTGGTTTGATTCTGCGACTCGCGCCCGATACCACGAATGCTGGAGTAAAGGGCTGACTGGTGGAGTGAATTATTACCGCGCCTCCCCATTGCATCCCGCAACGGCAGAACATCGTGGTCCATTGCAACTGAATTTAAAGCCGGAAGATTTTCATGTGCGTGTCCCGACTCGTGTTATCTGGGGTGAAAAAGATAAAGCTTTGCCAAAAAGTCTGCTCAATGGTATCGAGCAATTGGTGCCGGATGTGCAGATTCAGCGTATACCGGGAGGTTCACATTGGGTCATTCATGAACAGCCAGAGCGAGTGAATACACTGATACGCGGGTTTTTAAGCGAATGAGATGGTTTCCCTGTTTGAATCATTTTGAATCATTGAAAATGAGTTGCTATGGCAAAAATTGAATTTTCTTTTTTTCATCGACTGCGGGTTCGTTGGGCTGAAGTTGATATGCAAGGCATCGTTTTTAATGGCCATTACCTCACGTATTTTGATGTCGCTTTTACCGAATACTGGCGCGCTTCTGGTTTGCCCAATGCTCTGGAGCAGGCGGAGCAGGGCAAGGAGTTGTTTGCCAGAAAGTCGGTTGTTGAATATCTGGCTCCTGCCCGTTTTGATGATGAGCTTGATATTGGCGTCCGTTGTGCTCGCATCGGACGTTCGTCGATGCAGTTTATGATAGAAATATATCGGGAAAATCATCATCTGATTTCCGGTGAAGTGGTCTATGTGTACGCAGACACTGCGCAGCGTAAAGGTGTTTCTGTCCCGGACACATGGCGTGAGATAATTTCGGCTCTTGAATTACTTCCGCCACAAGCGGGTTGAACATCGATATGAACAAATCTGACATTATTCTCGGTGACTGGGCAACTTTACAAAAAGACGCGCAGTCTGTCCGTTATCACGTTTTCGTTGTTGAGCAACATATTCCTGTTGAAATTGAATGGGATGAAATGGATGCCCAATGCCTGCATGCCGTCGCTTATGACGATCAAGGAAATCCGGTTGGCACCGGGCGCTTGCTGCCAGATGGTCATATCGGAAGAATGGCCGTGCTGGCAAGCCAGCGTAATCATGGTGTTGGTGCTGCGATTCTGCGTTTGTTGATGGCGCAGGCAAAATTGCGCGGAGACGGTTATGTTCGTCTCAATGCCCAGCAGTCCGCAGAAAAATTTTACGCACGAGAAGGATTCTCGCGGGATGGTGAGATTTTTCTTGAGGCAGGTATTGAACATATTGGCATGGCCTTTTATTTCAATTAGCTGATATTGATTTGATACTGAGTCAATCGGTGTAAAAGTTCGGTCAATTTTTGTTTCCATGCACCTTCAGTGACGTTTCAGCGCGACTCCAATGTCATTCCAGTGTGATGTTATGCGGAGCGGCTGCCGGCGATCTCATTGCAGTGCAGCAGAGTCCATCAACGGGGAGTACAATCATTGAACGAACTGACCGAATTGACTTGATGGGTTGATGTAATGTTAAGCGATAACTCGATATATGCCGTCAATGCTGATCTGCATTGCCACTCCACCGTATCTGACGGGACGCTGAGTCCTGCCGATATTGCTGTCCGCGCGAAATCAAATGGTGTTGATCTATGGGCGCTCACTGATCATGATGAAGTGAGTGGAATCCCCGTTGCCCGTTCTGTCGCACATGATTTGGGCATGCAATACATTACTGGCGTGGAAATATCCATTACCTGGGCTGGTAAAACGATCCATATTGTCGGCCTGGATTTTGATGAAACGAATGCAAATCTGGTTCAGGGACTTGCTAAAACACGCTCAGGTCGCGAGCGACGTGCGCAGGATATGGCAGCAGATTTACTGAATAAAACCGGAATCCCCGATACTTATCGCGGCGCATTGAAATATGTTGGCAATCCTGATTTGATATCCCGTTCGCATTTTGCGCGTTATCTGGTGGAGATAGGTGCATGTGAAAATGTGTCGGATGCGTTTAAGCATTTTTTAGCGGAAGGTAAGCCAGGGTTTGTTCCTCATCGTTGGGCAACATTAAGCGAAGCTGTCGGCTGGATACGTGGTGCGGGAGGATTGCCTGTTGTTGCACATCCCGGACGCTATGATCTGACACCCTTGGCTCTCGATGCATTTTTTCTCGAATTTAAATCCCTGGGTGGTGTCGCGATTGAAACGGTGACGGGGAGTCATTCGATTGATCAATATGATGAATATACAAAAGTCGCACAACGCTACGGTTTTTTGGCGTCACGCGGCTCCGATTTCCATTCGCCGATCGATATGGATGTTGATATCGGCAAATTAGTGTCATTGCCTCGCTTGGTGAAACCCGTATGGGAAAAATGGCTTTCATCTTGAAAAATAAGCATAATGCCCTTATCTACAAAACCGTATTCGACAAGCTTTTATCTTTGAGGGAGCAAATATGAAACGGATTGCTTTATTTTTACTGACAAATCTTGCCGTCATGGTAGTGATGTCCGTTGTACTGTCGTTGCTAGGGGTAAATCGCTTTCTGACTGCCAATGGATTACAGATGGGAACGCTGATGGCGTTTTCGCTGGTAGTCGGCTTTACCGGCGCTATTTTTTCTCTGTTAATCAGCAAACCTATGGCGAAATGGTCGACTGGCGCGCGCGTTATCGATGCGCCTTCATCATCCACTGAACTGTGGTTAGTCAATACCGTAAAAATGTTGGCCGACAGAGCAGGTATTGCCATGCCGGAAGTAGCCGTATATGACGGCGAAGCGAATGCTTTTGCAACAGGCGCATTTAAGAACTCAGCATTGGTTGCGGTATCTACCGGATTGTTGGAAAGCATGACCAAAGAGGAAGTGGAAGCGGTACTTGGTCATGAGATAGCGCACGTTGCAAATGGTGATATGGTGACGATGACCCTGATTCAGGGCGTAGTGAATACTTTCGTGGTCTTTCTTGCCCGTGTTGTCGGCTATTTAGTTGATAAAACATTTTTCCGTAATAGTGATGATGACAGACCTGGTATCGGCTATATGATTACCGTTTTTGTCTGTGAAATCGTATTCGGTATAGCTGCTTCGATGATTGTGGCGTGGTTTTCACGTCAGCGTGAATTCAGGGCAGATGCTGGATCTGCGAGATTGCTGGGTAACCGTCAGCCGATGATCCATGCGTTAGCGCGCTTAGGAGGAATGGCGCCGGGCGAACTGCCAAAATCGATAGCCGCCGCTGGTATCAGCGACAAACCTGGTTGGAGCGAATTATTTTCTTCGCATCCTCCGATGGAGCAGCGTATAGCTGCATTACAGAATCTAAAATAATCCTGGATCATTTACACTTGGCGGTAGCAATTGCTACCGCCTTTATTCTTTTATGAGTCAATTTTTCCAAATTCATCCTGATAATCCTCAGCAGCGGCTGATTAAACAAGCAGCACAGATTATTCACGCTGGCGGCATTGTTGCGCTACCGACAGACTCCTGTTATGCATTGGTATGTCATCTTGATGATAAAGATGCTGTGACCCGCTTACGTAAAATTCGCGGTGTCGATGAAAAACATCACCTAACTTTATTGTGCAGGGATTTATCTGAAATCGCCCAATATGCGAAGGTGGATAATCGCCAATATCGCATGTTAAAGGCCGCAACGCCTGGTCCTTATACCGTTATTCTGGAGGCGACGAAAGAAGTTCCTCGCCGTTTAAGTCATCCATCGCGCAAAACGATAGGCCTGAGAGTGCCGGAGAATTCCATTACCCATGCGCTGTTAGAAGAGTTGGGGCAGCCATTGTTGGGTACTACGCTGATCTTGCCCGATGAAGATGAGCCGTTGACTGATCCTGAATTCATCCGACAAAAATTAGAGAAATTAATTGAACTGGTGATTGACGGTGGTGCATGTAGTCTTGTGCCAACGACAGTGATTGATATGACGAATACGCTGCCGGAGTTGATACGCGAAGGGCGTGGTCCGCTAGGTATTTTCGGACTTTAATGCTGTGTTTTTGCTGTAATAAAAATGCCTGATTTTCAGGTCGTATAATCGCTATTTTTCTAAGAACAGACTTCATGAATGAATTGATTCAAACCGTTGCGGTGTATGCTTTGCCAGTGATTTTTGCGATCACCTTGCATGAGGCAGCACATGGTTATGCCGCTAAATATTTTGGTGATATGACTGCGTATAGTCAGGGACGGATTAGCCTGAATCCTATGGTGCACATTGATCCTTTCGGTACGATCGTGATTCCCGCAGTGTTGTATCTTGCTACGGGAGGTGCATTTTTATTTGGATATGCCAAACCCGTTCCGGTTAATTTTTCACAACTGAAAAATCCTAAACGGGATATGGCCTGGGTTTCTCTTGCTGGTCCGGCAGCTAATTTCGTGATGGCATTCGCATGGTTGTTCGCAGCCACATTATTGCGATCAATGGATATCGAAGAAGAGTTTTTTCTGCAAATGGCAAGGGCAGGGGTGTTGACTAATTTGGTGATGTTTGCCTTCAATCTGTTCCCGATTCCTCCATTGGATGGTGGCCGGATTCTGGTCAGTTTGTTGCCGTATAAACTTGCTTACAAGTTTGCGCAGATAGAGCCCTATGGATTCTTCATTGTCATGGGCTTGGTGATGTTGCATGTATTGCAGTTCTGGATGACACCCGTCATGTTGTTGACGAATGTTTTGTTGCAACTATTGATGTCGCCTTTCAATTTTTTGCTCGGCTAAGAATATGTACCCTGATCTAGTAGTATCAGGTATGCGCCCCACAGGTGCCCTGCATTTGGGGCACTATCATGGCGCATTAAAAAACTGGATCAAACTACAAACGGAATATCCATGCTTGTTTTTTGTTGCTGACTGGCATGCGCTGACGACGCACTATGATGATCCATCAAAAATCGAGAGCAGCACCTGGGAAATGCTGATTGATTGGTTAGCTGCCGGTATCGATCCATCCCAGTCCACTTTATTTATTCAATCTCGCGTTCCTGAGCATGCAGAATTGCACTTGTTACTCTCCATGGCGACGCCTTTGGGTTGGCTTGAGCGCGTTCCCACTTACAAAGATCAGCAAGAAACGTTGAGCGATCGTGATCTGGCTACGTATGGATTTCTTGGCTATCCATTGCTACAGGCAGCGGACGTCTTAATTTACAGAGCAAGTATAGTTCCTGTGGGTGATGATCAGGTCCCGCATGTTGAAATGACGAGAGAAGTTGCACGTCGTTTTAATTACTTATATGGTCGCGAAAAAGGTTTTGAGGAAAAGGCGCTTGATGCTGTGAAACGCCTTGGTGGAAAACGTGCACGCTTATATAAGGAATTGCGTACACAATTTCAGGAGCAAGGCGACGTTGATGCGCTTGAGCAGGCCAAGGCAATGTTAGATGATGTTCAGAACCTCAGTATGATCGACAGGGAGCGTCTGTTTGGTTACCTTGAAGGTAGTCGCAAATTAATATTGGTAGAGCCTCAGGCAAAATTAACAGCGACATCAAAATTACCAGGATTGGATGGGCAGAAAATGTCCAAGAGTTACAGTAACTCCATCGGACTCAGAGAGGAAAAAGAATCTCTGACAATAAAAATTCGTACTATGCCCACCGATCCGGCCCGGATACGGCGCAGTGATATTGGTGATCCTGATAAATGTCCTGTATGGCAATTGCATCGCGTGTATTCAGATTCATCTACACAGGAATGGGTGCTGAAGGGATGTCGTACTGCCAGTATTGGCTGCATCGAATGCAAGCAACCAGTGATTGATTCCATCTTGAAAGAACAAGATCCAATCCGTGAACGTGCGCAGCAGTACCTGGATGATCCATCGTTGGTGCGGGCGATTGTGGCCGATGGGTGTGAAAAAGCCCGAAAACTGGCGCAAGATACGATGCGAGATATACGTGAAGCGATGGGATTAAGTTATTTTTAATATGTTAAATGTGCCTGCCAAAGAGTTGCTGAAGTCTGGTGCGTTGCCATCAATTCCATCGCCATGGCTAACGAGATTTGCTCATTTGATTCCTGATGGCGAAGTGCTTGATCTCGCTTGCGGCAGTGGCCGTCATACACGTTTATTGATGGGACTTGGTGGCAAACAAGTTACAGCACTTGATGTCGATGCAAATGCTCTATGCAGCCTTGAGGGTTGTGGCGCGACTTTAATGTTGTGTGATCTCGAGGAAGCTGATGCTGTCTGGCCTTTTGCATCTCAGCAATTTTCTGCGATTGTCGTGACTAATTATCTGCACCGTCCTTTATTTCCTCGGTTGCTGACTAGTTTGCGCACCGATGGTATTTTAATTTACGAAACATTTGCGATGGGGAATGAACAATTTGGACGCCCTTCCAATCCTGCTTTCTTGTTACGGCGCGGTGAGTTATTAACTCAGATGCAGTCGGTGACAACGCTTCAGATGGATATTATTGCCTACGAAGACGGCTATGTCGATATTCCTAAGCCTGCAGTTGTTCAGCGAATTTGCGCGCGCCGGGCGGGAACGCAGGTATTTAGTCAGCTTTTGTGAAAATGCTTACAAGTTTAAATTCAAAATGTGGGTATTTGCGCCCATACCGACGTGCTATCCGCTACAATCAGGGTTTTACTTTTTTCTTGCGCTAACATGACAAAGATTCAAGGAAGTCTGGTTGCGATTGTGACCCCTATGCATGCAGATGGCAGCCTCGATTTGCCTTGCCTGCGAAAATTGATCGATTGGCACATTGCCGAGGGAACTGACGGCATCGTGATCGTAGGGACGACCGGCGAGTCTCCGACTGTCTCAGTTGATGAGCATTGTGAATTGATTCGCGTTGCTGTCGAACATGCTGATAAACGTATTCCTATCATCGCTGGGTCCGGCGGTAATTCGACGCAAGAAGCAATTACCTTGACGCAATTTGCCAAGGATATCGGTGCTGATGCTTCCTTGCAGGTTGTTCCTTATTACAATCGTCCTACTCAGGAAGGTATGTATCAGCACTTCAAGAAAATTGCTGAATCCGTCGATATTCCTGTCATCTTGTACAACGTACCAGGTCGCACCGTCGCAGACATGTCAAACGAGACTATCTTGCGCCTTGCGCAAGTGCCTGGCATCGTTGGCGTGAAGGATGCGACTGGCAATATTGGTCGCGGCACCGATCTTATCCGTCTGGCTCCATCATCATTTGCGGTTTATTCAGGCGATGATCCAACGGCGATGGCGCTGATGTTCTGCGGCGGTAAGGGTAACATCTCAGTCACTGCAAACGTTGCACCGCGTGCAATGCATGAATTGTGTGTTGCTGCAATGAAGGGGGACGTGAAAACAGCGGTGGAAATTAATAACCGTATGATTCCTTTGCATAATAAATTATTTGTTGAGCCAAATCCTTTGCCTGTGAAATGGGCGCTTGTTGAAATGGGTTTGATGCCTGCTGGTATTCGTTTGCCATTGGTTCCATTGGCAGAGCAATATCATGAAACGGTTCGTGCAGCGATGCGTGAGTCTGGTATTTTGCAGTAATTTACTGTTTGGGCAGGCTTCCTGCTGCATACATGTAATTTTTGATTTTTCATAATTTGTAGGGACTTTCACATGGCAAAAAGCATTGTTGCTAAAAATGGGATGATCGGCGTGCTGACGCTTGCTGGATTAACAGGCTGTAGTTCTATCGGCAATATTATTGAGCCTAATAAAATTGATTATAAAAGTGCGGCTAAAGTAACAACAGCTTCGCTGGAAGTCCCTCCGGATTTGACTCAAATTCGTCGTGACAGTCGTTTTGCTGTTCCAGATGCGAATAAAAGTACGGCGACAGCATCTAGCTACAATCTTGAAAAAGGTGTGAAGGCACAGTCATCAGGTAATGCTGCTGTTGCTGTCAATCAGTTGCCCAATATGCGCGTTGAGCGTGATGGCTCCCAGCGTTGGTTGGTGGTCAGCAATCAATCCCCGGAAGTGCTTTGGCCGCAAATCAAGGATTTTTGGCAAGAGCTGGGTTTCTTGATTAATATTGAAAATCAGGAAGCGGGCGTAATGGAGACTGATTGGGCTGAAAATCGCGCAAAAATTCCTCAGGACATCATTCGCAATACTTTAGGTAAAGTAATCGATTCTCTTTATTCTACTGGCGAAAGAGATAAATTCCGTACTCGTATTGAGCGCGCTGCCAATGGCAATATTGAAATTTATATTAGCCATCGTGGTGCGCAAGAGGTGTTGGTTGGTTCGCAAAAGGATGCAACTGTTTGGTCCCCGCGTCCAGCTGATGCCGGCCTTGAGGCAGAATTTTTGTCTCGTTTGATGGTGCGTCTGGGTTCTGATGGTGAAGTAGCAAAAACAGCAGTCAATGCTCAGCCTGCAGCGATGAAATTGCGTGCAAAATTGTTGAAGTCAGATGCTGGTAATTACGTCGAAATGGATGAAGGGTTTGATCGTTCATGGCGTAGGGTTGGCTTGGCACTCGACAGGGTCGGCTTTACTGTAGAGGATCGCGATCGTTCTCAGGGAGTATATTTTGTTCGCTATATTGATCAGGATATTGATGCCAAGACAAAAGGCGCCAGCGATGGCTTCTTTTCCAAATTGTTCTCTTTTGGCTCCAATAGTGAAGCAGCAAAAGATGCTCAAAAATATCGTGTTGTAGTGAAAAATGCAGCTAATGGCGATCTCAGTCACATCACTGTTCAAGGCAATGATGGCAAGGTCAGTACCTCACCAGTAGCAGAAAAAATTCTGCAATTGTTAAATGATCAGTTGAAGTAAGTCTTGTTCTTAAGTAATAAAAAAAGCATGTGTATAAAAACACATGCTTTTTTTATTTGAATTGTCGAATTTGAATATACGTTATGAATTGGCTTAATAGATTCAAAATTGACAATCCAAGCAAGCGAAAAAAAAGCCGATCGTCTGATCGGCTTTTTTTAAGTAATTAAAATTACTTGGAAGCTGCTGCTGGAGCTGCTGCGTCAGAAGCTGCTGCTGGAGCTGCTGCGTCAGAAGCTGCTGCTGGAGCTGGTGCTGCTGCTGGAGCTTCAGCAGGAGCGGAAGCTGGAGCTGGTGCTGCTACGGAAGCTGCTGCGGAAGCAGATGCTGCTTCTTCTTTTTTGCCGCAAGCAGCCAAAGCGATAGTCAACAGGGAAACGAGCAAGAGAGATTTTTTCATGTTTATACTTTCAATAAATAGATCAAAAAATAAGATCAAAATTTTGCGATGAATAATTACCGGTAATTATCGCTCTATAGGTTAACTCGGGAGCCTTGCACCAAACTGGTACTCGACTCTTGCGAAAGTTTCCTAATCCATGATTATAATGATTTTTCGAATGTTGGAATAGGGATAGATGCTTTTTTGCCCTTAAAACATTATATAAATTCTTTCTTTGAAGCTAATTATCGGTTGAATGGGTATTTTAGACATCGCCAATAGCTGCATTTCCCTATATTTGCATGGGAATTTTATGGGTTTAACTCCAGCCAGCCGTCTTCATACCAAAGGCAGAATGCTTCCATTGCATCCGGAGATGCCCCCAAAAGATCCGATCCCGCGAGATTTTTTTGATTCGCTAAAGTAGCAAGGATGTCCTTATCTGCTGTCGTTACCGCAAATGATTCACCATTAATAAAAATATGTTTGCCTTTGTAGAGCATCATGGTTTTTCTAGACAGCCGAACTCCTTTTTTCAACGCGGCTTGTTCAAAGCGTTTCGGCGTCAGTGGCTTTTCTGGTGAGTCGAAATAGACATTCGGTTTCGGTTCTGTCAGGTATTCACCAAGAAAAATGGTTATATCGTCATTCGTAAAACGGATTTTTGCAATTTGCTCTGAAAGCGTCGTCAGTAGTTCTGTGCTGATTTCAGCGGGTTTAGTGGTTGTTTTCAGATCTGGATCGCTGTAGCGGCCAGGAAGATCAATTGATTCTGACATAAAATTCATGAAAGATTCGCCAAGCTCCTGAAATGATGGCGCTCTGAAACCAATCGAATATGTCATGCACTCGCCTATAGCAACGCCATCGTGCGCGTATTGTGGGGGGAGGTACAGCATATCGCCAGGTTCTAGTATGAATTCTTGATCCGACTCAAAATGACTCAAAATCTTTAAAGGCATACCTTCAATCAGAGAGAGATTTTTTTGTGCCCCGATTTGCCAGCGCCTTTGACCATGTGCTTGTAATAGAAACACATCATAAGAGTCGAAATGCGGCCCTACGCCTCCACCATCGACGGCATAACTAATCATTAAATCATCCAGTCGAGCATCTGGGACAAAGCGAAATTGCTTTAAAAGCTCATTAGCATCGTCGTTATGCAAATTGACGCCCTGTACGAGTAGCGTCCAATCTTTCTTTTCTTTGACTGGAATGCTGCTGATAGGACCATTCTTCATTTCCCAGTGTTTTTTGAAAAACGTAATCAGGCGCGACTCGACATCATCCTGAGCAGCAAGCTCGAATAATTCTGATTTGGATAAAAGTGGTTGAAATTCTGGGATTGCCTGCCTGATCAGCAATGGTTTTTTGTGCCAATATTCGGTGAAAAATTGCTTGGGTGAGATGTTTCCCAGCAGCGTAAGGGGAGAGTTATTTTTTTGCATGTGCGTATTATAGGTCTCAGTTAAGGTAAGTACTAGACAGGTATAATAGGAGAATGAGTAAAATTTTTAAGGAAATGCTATGAAGATTGTCAAAAATTCTGTTGTTACTGCGAGTTATATTCTAAAAGATGCGCAAGACAATCTGATCGAGGAGGGCTTGGAGCCCATGGTATATCTGCATGGCGGCTATGATAATATTTTCCCGAAAATCGAAGAAGCTTTGGAAGGGAAAGAGATTGGTTATAGCACCGTATTGCAATTAAATCCGGAAGATGCCTTTGGTGATTATGATGCCGAGTTGGTAAAAGTGGAGTCTCGTGATCGTTTCCCATCGCCGCTGGAAGTTGGTATGCAGTTTGAGGGCATGCCAGAGGACACTGATGAAGGTGATGCTCATATTTTTACGGTCACGGATATCGCAGAAGACAAAGTAGTACTCGATGGTAACCACCCATTAGCTGGGGTGGCATTGCGTTTTTCTTTGACAGTAGAAAATGTTCGCGAAGCACTGGAAGAAGAAATTGCTCATGGTCATGTGCATGGCGTTCATGGCCATCACCACGACGATGAAGAAGATGATTCTAATGATGAATATCGCACACAATCACTGCACTAATAACGTATTGTTAATTCATTGAATGTGCATTTAATCTGCATTAGTTAAATTGGATTGATTCATACTGGGCTAGTTAAGCCCCATAGAAAAAGGGCATGTGTTGAACATGCCCTTTTTCTATGGGGTAATTCCGATGAAATCACTCCTTAAATCATTGCGACAAGTACTCCAGCGGTAATCACCAGTGTTCCGGCGATGCGCTCGGTGATGAGGCTGTATCGCTCTTGCATTGCGAGATGACTGGCTTTGCCGGCGAGGACGCCATAGCCCAATAAAATAAAAAATTCCGGGATGATAGAGCTTGCGGCAAGGAGTAACATTTGTCCTGCAATTGGTTCCGCAGGGTCGATAAATTGTGGCAGCACAGCAATAAACATCAGCAAGGTTTTAGGGTTAGTCAGTTGTAGCATCAGGGCACTGATGAAAATACGCGTGTTACTTTGGGCTTTCTCATCCAATCGTGACAGAGTCAGCGGAGAGGGCTTTCCCAGAATGGCGGATAAGCCCAAATACACCAGATAGGCCGCCCCGATATACTTGATGCCCAAAAACAAGCGAGGCGAGGCAATGATTAATGAGCCTATGCCGGTGGCGGATAAAACAAAGTAAATGGCATTGCCAGTCAAAATACCCAAAGTGACATAAAGCGAATGACGCCATCCTTTCGCAATTCCATAGGCAACCACCATCATCACGGCTGGGCCCGGTGAGAGTGATAATGCGGCTTCAGTTGCGGTGAATAATGCCCAATTTTGCCAACTGATGACCATTCTGTATCAAGCCTTCATGAATTGATATAACTGAGCCAGCACCGCATCTGGTTGCTCGGACATTAAGGAATGGCCGCAATTGTCTAATGTCACTACTTTGCAAGCATGAAGATGCTCACGCAACAACTGTGTTGCTTTAGGCGGAGTCATCATGTCTTTTTTGCCGAGTAGTAACAACGTAGGGCGGGTGAGTTGTTTTGCCGCCTGTTCACCATGATCATAAGCATTACATGCCGAAAAATCGGTATAAAAAACATGATCAGGATTGATTTTTGATATTCTCTGCATCAAACGTTGGCTGGCACCCATGACATAAAAACCAGGGCCAGGGCAAGATGGTTTGTGTGCTATTGATGTGTGAGACCATATATTCACCATATCAATCGCTTCTTGCTCTTTGTCTCGTGCCGCATTGAGCAGAGTATCTGATACTTTCATGGGGTAGGCAGTACCAACCATCGCAATTTTTTGAATGCGGTCAGGTGCTTTTGCTCCAGTTTCCAATGCTACCAATGATCCCATACTGTGACCGACCAATTGTGCGTGCTTTACTCCGGTGGCATCAAGCAATGACAGCAGCCAATCGGCCATCTGTTCTATGCTTGTGCAAGCCTTGCCTTTGCTACGCCCATGCCCTGGTAAATCAACAGCCATGACGTTAAAACCATGATGCGCAAAATATCGTGTCTGCAACCCCCAGACTGAATGATCATTTTGTGCACCATGAATAAACACGATAGTTGGTAAGTCAGGCTGAAAAGCTTTGCCGCCAGTGTAGTAATACGCGGTTGCATTATTGATGTCTAGTAACATATCACGCTCCTTTCTGTGCCGCTTTTAAGCCGCGACCAAGGTCTTCAATCAGGTCTTCGATGTTTTCGAGCCCAACCGATAGTCGAATGGTTCCTTCAGAAATACCAGATGCTGCGAGTTGTTCATTGCTGACACGGAAATGCGTTGTCGATGCAGGGTGTATTACCAGCGATTTTGCATCTCCCACATTGGCGAGATGTGAAAACACATTCAGTGACTCAACAAAACGCTTGCCTGCATCACGATTGCCTTTGATATTGAATGAAAAAACAGCGCCGCATCCTTTCGGTAACATTGTTTTTGCTAATGCATAATCTGGATGTGATTCCAGTTCCGGGTAAGAGACAGATTCTACCGCCGGGTGTGCAACCAGAAATTCTACAACCTTGCGGGTATTGTTAACGTGTCTGTCCATGCGTAATCCCAGTGTTTCTATGCCTTGCAAAATAGCGAAGGCATTGTGTGGGCTCATGCATGCACCGAAGTCACGAAGTCCTTCTCTTCTCGCTCGCAAAGAAAAAGCACCGACGGTCGATTCTTCTGAGAAAACCATCCCATGAAATCCGCTATATGGCTCGCATAATTCAGCAAAACGTCCTGTTTTTTCGTGGGCTTCTTCCCAATCGAATGTGCCACCATCGACTAGCAGGCCACCGATAGCTGTTCCATGTCCGCACAAAAATTTAGTGGCAGAATGCATGATCAGATCGGCACCATGATCAAAGGGCTTCAGCAGATAAGGTGTCGTGAAAGTGGCGTCCAGCATCAATGGAAGATGATGCTCATGGGCGATCTCGGATACTGCCGGGATGTTCAAAACATCCAACCCTGGATTCCCCAGTGTTTCTGCGAAAAATACTTTCGTATTTGGTCTGACTGCTGCGCGCCAGGCATTCAGATTGCGCGGGTCTACAAAGGTCGTATCAATGCCAAAACGCTTCATCGTATAGGCAAGTAGATTTTGTGAGCCGCCATACAATGCACGCGATGCCACGATGTGTGAGCCTGCTCCCGCAATCGTTGCCAGTCCCAGATGCAACGCTGCCTGCCCACTTGCAACGGCTATCCCGGCGACACCACCTTCCAATGCTGCAATTCGTTCTTCGAGTACAGCATTGGTCGGATTGGAAATTCGTGAATACACATGTCCTGCACGTTCCATGTTGAACAATGATGCCGCATGATCAGAATCATCAAAAACAAAAGATGAACTCAGATAAATAGGCGTGGCACGCGCACCTGTTGCTGGGTCGGGAGTGCTGCCAGCGTGCAGGGATAATGTATCAAAGCCGGGGTAGTGTGGGCCGCTCATAGGGGATATCTCCGTATTGTAGTGTGGCAATGCTACCATTAAGCTAGCAAAATGAAATTGTGTTTTGAGTGATGTTTTCGCAAGGAAAGAGGTCTGCCGGGCTGGATTTTTTATATGTCTTACGATACATTGGTATTAGCGATAAAACATATAGTTAACACGAGGAGGCGTACTATGAAAGTTTCAGAAATACTACAAGTAAAAGGTAATATACTTTTTACGATCCCACCAGGTACGCCTATTGCAGAAGCAGTGAGTATCATGGAAGAAAAAGACATCGGCTCACTGGTCGTCATGGAATATGGTGAGCTTGCCGGTATTCTTACTTTCCGCGAGGTGATCCGCGCCATCCACAAAAATAATGGTTCACTGGATAATGGAACAGTGCGTAAATACATGGATGATCACCCAATCACAGTCACACCAGAAACTGAAGTGAACGAAGTGCGTCGGATGATGCTGGAAAAACATTCTCGTTATTTACCTGTAATGGACGCAAAGACGTTATTGGGTGTTATCTCCTTTTACGACGTGGCAAAAGCTGTATTGGAAGCGCAAAGCTTTGAAAATAAAATGTTGAAAGCGTATATACGTGATTGGCCTGTAGAAGAAAATGAAGAATAAGCTTCTTTCGTTGAGCCATTGTTGAAATAAATTCAAATAACGCCCGCATGAATTTCCTGCGGGCGTTTTTTATCTGAAAAAGGAATCATATGCATATCGCCGTTGTCGGAGCAGGATTATCAGGTTTAACCGCCGCTCGCCAGTTGCAGTCTCAAGGGCATCATGTCACTGTGTATGAGAAAAGTCTGGGTGTCAGTGGTCGTATGAGCACTCGTCAGACTGAGTTGGGTGGTTTTGATCATGGTGCGCAGTACTTTACTGCTACATCGCAACGCTTTAAAAAGGAAATTGCTGACTGGACAAAATCAGGCTGGGTGGCGCCTTGGAATGCAAGACTGGTGACATTGAATAATGCTCATACGACAGTGGCAGGGAAAAAAGGAAGTAGATATGTTGCGATACCTGGAATGAGTGCGTTGGGGAAACAACTCGCACATGGACTGGATGTAAGGAAAGAGCAGCAGGTTCTTGCGGTAGAACGCCTGGGACAGCAATGGGTTTTGAAGATACAGTCTCCCAGCGTCGCGATCCCGGCATCCGCAGGGCCCTTTGATGCTGTTGTGTTTGCCATTCCAGCAGATCAAGTTGTGCCACTGCTTGATGTCGCACCTGAGTGGAAGGAGCAGGTGCAGCAAGCTGCATTGACCCCATGCTGGACATTAATGCTTGGTTTTCAGAATTCTCTGGAACTTGATTTTGATGGTGCCTGGGTGCAGCAGTCCAGGCTTGGCTGGATTGCTCGTGATACATCTAAGCCAGAGCATCGCGTTGGTGAGCGATGGGTTGCACATGCAACGCCAGCATGGAGTGTAGAACATCTTGAAGATGATCATGAACGCGTAAAAGAAAAATTACTGAAGGCTTTTCATGAGGCGACAGGTTCCTGGATTCAGCCTATTTATGCAGTCACTCACCGTTGGCGCTATGCGCAAGCAGAACGGCCATTGCTTAATGACTGTCTCTGGAATGCTGAGCTGGGTCTGGGTGTTTGCGGTGATTGGTTTGCCGTGGGGCTGGATGGTGCAGGGCGTGTTGAAAATGCGTTCATGAGTGGCTTGGCGTTAGCTAATAAAATCAGCTGAAATAGATACCAATCTTTTATTGATAAAAAATGCCAGCATTTTTGCTGGCATTTTTTTATGGATTATTTTTAAGCAGAGTTGCTAATGCTCTCGCTGGCTTTCCTGCATCATACAAAGTCCACGTCTTTTTAATGTGCTGAGGTACATGCCATAGTGCGGTCGTACCCGCACGGAAAAACGCAGTATCACCGGGTTTCAGGTGTAGTTTTTTACCTTGATAATCAATCTCTACAGCGCCCTCAAGTATATAAACTGCTTCGTCCAACTGATAGTGCCATTCAAATGTAGAAGCATCGCATTCAAAAATGCCAGAACTGGTTTTATTGTCGCTGGATTTAAAAAATTCTGTTGCTCTGAAGTTGGGTGTTCCCTCTTTTACCCAGGAGGGATCTACTTCAAATGGCTGAACCGGCGCTGAAACAACAGAGCTGCTGGCGGGCGCGATATTGTTGACATGACGTAGTGCTTCATAACTGCCGATAGCCGCCAGTGTCAGGGCGATACCTGTCATGCCTGATAGGACTTTTGTTTTCATCTGTATGATTTTCTGTCGAATTTACTGAGATGGACTGCGCATAGCAAAGATGAAAATGATATGTTGCTTCGATGTTTTTGTCACTGAAAATTAACATTTAATCATCTTTTAAATGCAGATGCTCACCAGTTTGTAAGCGCCATAATGCAGCGTAAGTATCGTTCAGCTGCAATAAATCATCATGCGTTCCACTTTCGATAATTTTCCCTCCGTCCATCACATGGATGCAATCGGCGTGACGGACTGTTGAGAGACGATGTGCGATCACGATTGTCGTGCGATTACGGCTGACAACTGCCAGACTACGTTGAATGGCGGCCTCCGTTTCATTATCAATGGCGCTGGTCGCTTCATCTAAAATCAGGATTGGTGGGTTTTTGAGGATAGCCCGTGCCAGTGCAAGACGCTGGCGCTGTCCACCGGATAGCTTTTGTCCACGTTCGCCGATACGTGTGGCAAAGCCGAGTGGGAGCTTTTGAATGAACTCTGTCGCTTCCGCCGCTTGTGCAGCATCGGCAATCGCTTGCTCGCTGACGTTTTCCAGGCCATACGCAATATTGTCGGCGATCGTACCGTCAGTCAGGAAGCCGTCCTGCGCCACGTAGCCGATCACACGTCGTAAGTCCTGAAGGTTTAATGTATCCGTTGCTTGCCCATCAAGCAGGATATGACCAGACTGGGGGGTATAAAAGCGCAGTAGTAACTTCACCAATGTCGATTTTCCAGAGCCGGTAGAGCCGACAAACGCCACAGTTTTGCCCGCCGGAATATGTAGATTGATTTGGTTCAGTGTCGTCTGCTCGCCATAAGCAAAATTTACTTGATCAAAGCGCAGGTCGCCGCTGACCGTCGCAGATGGTAGTGGCTTACCTTCGTAGTGAATATTAATCGGGGTATCGAGTAAATTCATAGCCCGGTCAATGGCCGACATCGAGCGCTGATACATGTCCGCCACCTCTGCCAGGCTGGTCATCGGCCATAACAGCCGCTGTGTTAGGTAGACCAGTACTGAATATGCGCCGACTGCCAACTCATCATGTAATGTCAGCCAGCCGCCGTACACCAGTGTTGCGGTAAAACCTGCCAGAATCGCCATCCGGATGACCGGAGTGATGGCTGCGCTGACCGCAATGGCCCGCGCATTGGCTTCACGATAAGTATTGCTGGCTTCGGCAATGTGATTTTTTTCAAAATCTTCGGTGGCAAACGCTTTGATCGTGGCCAGCCCGAGCAGATTATTGTTCAGGCGGGCGCTGACGTCACCAGCTGCTTCGCGGACTTCGGCGTAACGCGGGGCAAGCCGTTTCTGGAACCAGAATGCACCGAATAAAATTGCCGGTACTGGCAGCAGGGAAATGACTGCCAGCGAAGGTTGCAGTACAAAGAAGACGGCGCTGACCATGACGGAAGAGCAGATCACCTGAATGATCTGGTTCGCACCACCGTTCAGAAAACGTTCCATCTGATTGATGTCTTCGTTCAGTACTGACATCAGATTGCCGGTACGTTGATTTTCAAAATACGCCATTTCCAGTTTCTGTACATGGTCGTACGTATCCAGCCGTAAATCATGTTGCAGATTCTGCGCCAGCTTGCGCCATTTCAGCGACAGTAAATATTCAAACCAGGATTCACCCATCCATATAAACGCATTGACCACGCCGAGAAACACCAATTGATGCCAGGTTTCCGTTATGCCGAAGCCACCCAGCACACGTTTGGCGAGAAAGCTTTTTTCTCCATTGACGACGATATCGACTGCCACGCCGATGAGTACTTCCGGCAACACGTCAAAAAATTTGTTCAGTATCGAATACAGTGTTGCCAGCCGTAGATCAGTTTTATAAGCACTGGCGTAGTGCAGTAATTTTTTAAGTGGATGAATTGCTGGCATGGTGTGTGGCTCAATCTGATTAATCTGAGTTATTCGGATGAATGAAAAAAATAAAAAAGGGACTGCTTGATACAGTCCCTTTTCGTTACTTACGGTGTGTTTCGCTATCGTACCTGAGATCAGTCTTCGCGGCGCAGATGCGGGAACAGAATCACGTCACGGATATTCGGTGAGTCGGTAATCAGCATCATCAGACGATCAATACCGATACCGCAGCCGCCGGTCGGTGGCAGGCCATATTCGAGGGCGCGGATGTAATCGGCATCGTAGTACATCGCTTCTTCGTCGCCCGCATCTTTGGCGGCAACCTGTGCCTGGAAGCGTGCTGCCTGATCTTCGGCATCGTTCAACTCCGAGAAACCGTTAGCGATTTCGCGGCCAGTCATGAACAGCTCGAAACGTTCGGTGATGCAGGGAACGGTATCAGAAGCACGCGCCAGTGGTGATACTTCGACTGGGTAGTCGATGATGTAGGTCGGATTCCACAACTGTGCTTCGGCAGTTTCTTCAAACAGTGCCAGTTGCAAGGCGCCAAGCCCAGCGGTAGCGAACGGTTTCACACCGAATTTCAGCAATTCAGACTTGATGAATTCAGCGTCGTGCAATTGCTCATGCGTGTATTGCGGTGCATATTTATTGATTGCGCCGACGATAGTCAGGCGTTCAAACGGTTTCGACAGATCAAGTTCTTTGCCCTGATACGTCAGCACTGCTGTGCCGTGCGCATCTTCTGCGGCTTTGCGAATGACTTGTTCAGTGAAGTCCATCAGCCATTTGTAATCGACGTAAGCCGCATAGAATTCCATCATCGTGAATTCAGGGTTGTGACGCGGCGACACACCTTCATTGCGGAAGTTGCGGTTAACTTCAAACACTCGGTTAAAGCCGCCGACGACTAGTCGTTTCAGATACAGCTCAGGTGCAATGCGCAGGTACATTTCCATGTCCAGCGCATTGTGATGGGTGATGAAAGGCTTGGCTGCCGCACCGCCCGGAATCACGTGCAGCATAGGCGTTTCGACTTCCATGAATTCATGGCTGGACATGAAATTGCGGATCGAAGTCATCGCTGCGGTGCGCGCCTTGAAGGTGCGGCGCGTCTCTTCGCTCATGATCAGATCAACATAGCGCTGACGATATTTGGTTTCCTGATTCGCCAGGCCGTGGAACTTGTCTGGCAGAGGGCGCAGCGACTTGGTCAGCAAACGCAAGGTCGTGACTTTAACGGTCAACTCATCCGTTTTGGTTTTGAACAGCACACCTTCAACACCAAGGATGTCGCCCAGATCATAATGGCGGAAGGCTTCCATCGCCTCTTCACCAGTTTTATCCAGCGTCACATACAACTGTATGCGGCCATCAGCCTTCAGGCCGGACGCATCTTGCAAGGTCGCGAAAGCGGCTTTTTTACCGGCTTCGCGCTTGAGCATCATGCGGCCAGCAACGCTGACTTCGACATTCATCGCTTCCAGCTCTTCGCGGCCTATCGTGCCATACTGCTCTTGCAGACTGGCTGCTTTATGCTGCGGGCGGAAGTCGTTAGGGAAGGCAATGCCTTTGGTACGGATAGCGTCGAGCTTGGCACGGCGTTCCGCGATGATGGAATTTTCATCGACCGGCAATTCGCTGGCAGCGGTTTGATTGTTCAGTTCTGACATAAGATTTCTCTCAGATTTCTCTTCGTTGTCCGGGCAGTTTGTCTGCCTGTTTGTTTTGTCGGCGCAATTTCAAATGCGGGAAATTGCGCCGTTGTACTTGCTTGTTAGGCTCGATTTATTTAAACGCCTTGCTTCAGTGAAGCAGCGATGAACTCATCAATGTCGCCATCGAGTACGGCTTTGGTATTGCCTGTTTCAAAACCGGTACGCAGGTCTTTAATGCGAGACTGATCGAGCACGTAAGAGCGAATCTGGTGACCCCAGCCGACGTCGGTTTTGGAATCTTCCAGATTTTGTTTTTCGCTCATGCGCTTGCGCAATTCGAGTTCAAACAATTTCGCTTTCAGCATTTCCCAGGCTTCCGCACGGTTGCGATGCTGGCTGCGATCATTCTGGCATTGAACAACGATGCCTGATGGGCCGTGTGTCAGACGAACAGCGGAATCGGTCTTATTAATATGCTGACCACCGGCACCGGAGGCGCGATAAGTATCTGTGCGCACATCGGCAGGGTTGATGTCGATCTCAAATGAATCGTCTACTTCAGGGTAAACAAATAAGCTGGAGAACGAAGTGTGGCGGCCATTATTGGAATCAAATGGTGACTTTCGCACCAAACGATGTACGCCAGTTTCTGTGCGCAGGAAACCATATGCATAGTCGCCTTCAACTTTCAGGGTAGCCGTCTTGATACCGGCAACATCACCATCTGACTGCTCAAGAATTTCCACCTTGAAGCCTTTGCGTTCACAATAGCGCAAATACTGGCGCAACAGCATCGACGCCCAATCCTGCGCTTCGGTACCGCCGGCACCTGCCTGGATATCGATGAAGCAGTTGTTCGGGTCCATGGGGTTGTTGAACATGCGGCGGAATTCCATACCTTCGATCAGGCTGCGCAAATGCTGCGCGTCGGTTTCGATGGATTCCAGCGTATCGTCGTCGTTTTCTTCTTTCGCCATAGCAAACAGATCGTTCGCATCGCGCAAGCCGGATTCCGCTTCGGTCAGCGTGTTGACAACGGCTTCAAGGGATTTTTTTTCTTTGCCCAGATCCTGCGCGCGCTTAGGATCGTTCCAGACCGTTGGGTCTTCTAATTCGGCGTTAACTTGTTCGAGTTTCTCTGACTTGATATCGAAGTCAAAGATACCTCCGAAGTTCTGCTTCACGAACTGTCAGGTCGTCAAGCAGGGAGGACAGGCTATTGAGGCGTTCAGCTTCCATAATTTTAGCTTTTCTAATGCAATCAAACCTTGCATTATACCCTGAGCTATTGCTTATGAGTCTAATTGAACCTGCCCATGTTTAAATTGAATAATTGATTAAGTTGCCGCTGTTACCAGACAGAGGTGGTAACGGTAGGCTTCGCTTCGCGGTGGCTTTCCATCCAGGTTACCAGATGGTTTTTGAAGCATTGTGGGCAAATATGATATTGCGTCAGCTTTGATTGACCGCCGCTTGGAAAAGACTCTTCTTCTTCCAGTTGTATCGTTGTCATAATTTTTTCGTGTTCTTTATCACCCCAGTTTTCGTCCCAGTGTGATTCTGCTCCGCAGACATCGCAGGTGAGTTTGTCAAAAACTTCTTCTGTGTGTTCAAGAATCAGAACGGTCTTCATGTGTTTCATACTTCCTCCATGTGGGGTAGTGCAAAGCCAGCAGATAACTTATACATTTTACCTATGTCAGCAAAGAGCATGTGGAAAAACTAAAAAAGCTACGGTATCAGCGCAGCTTTTTAGTGGTTTATCCGTCAGTCATTAAAATCCAAAATCACCTGCGACCTGACTTTGTCGAGCTATTGGTTTTAGGTTTTGCAGATTTATAGGATAAGCCGTTGCGACTGTTGCCAGATGTAGTCGTTGAGATCGCACCTGGTATTTTAGATGTGACACCGACGCCGGTTTTAGCCGTATTTTTTTTGCCGTAGGTATTGATCTTAGGTGCGGCAACCCTGCGACCGTTCGCTATGCCACTTTCTTCTATCGTTACGGGTATGGCAGGCTGGCGTGAAGGTATCAGATGACGCGGGCTGCTACCAATCAGATCACGCCGCCCCATGCGTACCAACGCTTCGTGGATGATTTCCCAGTTTTCCGGCGCATGATAGCGCAGCAGGGCTTTGTGTAGTTTCCGGATTTTTCCTGAACGCGCCGTTTCCACGACTTCAGAATCTGCAGTGACTTTTTTGAGCGGATTTTTACGCGTGTGGTACATCGTTGTTGCCAACGCCATGGGCGTTGGCATAAACGTTTGTACCTGATCGAGTTTGAAGTCGTTTTTCTTGAGCCAGATCGCGAGGTTGACCATGTCTTCGTCGGTGGAGCCAGGATGCGCAGCAATGAAGTAAGGAATCAGATATTGCTCTTTGTTGGCTTCTTTCGAATATTTCTCGAACATCTGCTTGAATTCATCGTAGCTGCCGATGCCGGGCTTCATCATTTTCGATAAAGTATCTGATTCAGTATGTTCAGGTGCAATTTTCAGCAAACCACCGACGTGGTGCGTGACTAATTCCTTAACGTATTCTGGTGAACGCACGGCAAGGTCATAGCGCAAACCAGAGCTGATCAGGATTTTCTTCACGCCCGGTATCGCACGTGCTTTACGATAAATTGAGATTAATTTGCTGTGATCGGTGCCGAGATTTGAGCAAATCGATGGATAAACGCAAGAAAGCCGACGGCAGGATTCTTCGATTTTTTTATCTTTGCAGGCAAGGCGATACATATTCGCCGTTGGGCCACCAAGATCAGAGATGGTGCCGGTAAAGCCTTTGACTTTATCGCGGATTTCTTCAATTTCACGAAGAATAGAAGGTTCTGAACGGCTTTGAATGATGCGGCCTTCGTGCTCGGTAATGGAGCAGAAAGTACAGCCACCAAAGCAACCGCGCATGATGTTGATTGAAAAACGGATCATTTCCCATGCCGGGATGCGTGCTTTACCGTAGGCCGGATGAGGTGCTCTGGCATAGGCGCGATCGTAGACGCCGTCCATTTCATCCATTGCCAACGGCAGCGGAGGTGGGTTCAGCCAAACATCCCTGTCACCATGGCCTTGTACCAATGCTTTTGCATTTCCGGGATTGGCTTCAAGATGAAACACGCGTGACGCATGTGCATACATAACGGCATCGTCTTTTACTTCATCAAACGAAGGAAGCCGGATAACGGATTTATGCTGTTTATTTTTTAGCATCAACTGCCGCTCTTCGCGACTCATGATACGAATGGCCTGCTGCTGAATGACATCAGTTTTTGGTGTTTCAGGTGCATTTTCTGATGGGTTTTCAGTCGCGCATTTGGCGTCATTTTCTGGTGTCATTGCATACGGATCTGTATGCACTTCAATTTTGCCTGGAGTATCAATCTTGACTGAATTGATTTCACTCCACTCAGCATCCGGTAACCAACCTTGCGGTACCATGAACGCGGTACCGCGCAGATCACGAATATCTTTGATTGCTTCTCCTGCCGCTAACCGGTGAGTGAGATCGATCAATGCACGTTCGGCATTGCCAAACAGCAAGATGTCGGCTTTGGAGTCTGGCAATACGGAACGGCGAACTTTATCCGACCAGTAATCGTAATGCGCGATACGCCGTAAACTTGCTTCTATACTGCCGACAACGACGTTGGCATCCGGAAACGCCTCGCGTGCGCGTTGTGCATAGACAACCAGCGCCCGGTCAGGGCGTTTGCTGCGGTCACCATCGGGTGTGTAAGCGTCTTCGGAGCGAATTTTTCTGTCTGCTGTGTAGCGATTGACCATTGAATCCATATTGCCGGCAGTGACGCCGAAATACAGATTGGGCTTACCAAGAGCTCGGAAGGCATCGGCAGAATGCCAGTCTGGCTGACTGATAATGCCAACTCGGAAACCATGGTGTTCAAGCAAGCGTCCGATCAATGCCATACCGAAGCTTGGATGATCAATGTAAGCGTCGCCTGTCACCAGGATCACGTCACAACTATCCCAGCCCAGTGCATCCATTTCTGCACGTGACATAGGAAGGAATGGCGCTGTTTTGTTGCCACCGATATCGGGGCGAAAGCGCGGAAAAGAGAAGAGATTTTTAGGCATTGGATTCATGGGCAAGATTGTACCGGAAAGGCTGTTTTTTTGCCCGAACCTCAATAAAATCTGCTGAATAATCAAAAGCTTGCAGATTTTTGTCTGAAATGATCTGGTCGTGATCATTGTGTACATCATTCATGATGTTTGGACCGACATGGGATGAATGCCATTCATATCAGGGAAATATTTTTGATTTCTCTTATTGCGTCGCCATTGTTTGCGGTTGTTTGCGATAGGGCATCTGCTTCCGAATTTTTATGTCGTGGTATCCAGCGAATATGGACGTAGTCGAATTGAATGACGAGAGCCAACGCTTGCAGCCGGTAAGGTTCTAATATTGCAGACCTTGTTTTTTCATGTTGGCTGTTAATGTCTGTAATCACGACCTGGCTGTCGCCTTGAAGTTGCAAATGAGTGATGTGTGTCGGCGTGCAAGACGAAGGGTGCCGATCAACGCCTGATATTCGGCATCACTGCTGGTTCCATGTCCGATTCGTTGCTGATGGGTATGTCGTTCACCGTTTGGGCCTTTCAGCAAGCAGCCAATCTGACAGTCACCTGGATTGGGCTTTGCCGATCCGTCGAACCACCCATGCCATACATGATCAGGTAATACTATCTGCCGCGATTTGTTTTCTCTGATACTAGATTTCTGCCGGCGCTTTTCTGCATGCAATTGTGTGATTCTGATTGCTTCATGTAATCGCCATTGAGCTAGTTGTTCAACAGTGTCGAGTTGTAATTTGTTGGCGGATAGTTGTAAAACGCGAACTAAGGCAGCTGTTTCACTGATATTTTGCTGCTTTGCCAGTCGCTTACTACTCACTTTTTCAGCGTGAGTTGCGATCGTTTGTTCGATGTTATGGAGAGGATGTGTTGGCATAAATAAAATCAGAATGCTATGCGTTGAATCTAATTGTCGAATTGCATACAACGACTAGAAGTCAGTATTTGAATTCTATTTTTGCTGCAAAAGTGGCAAAAGTGAGTAAAAAAATAGGCAAAGTGTCATTTCATTTTCGATTGATGTCACCGACAATACAACAAGTGTTCTGTTGTGAATGCTGTTTTGTTGTTGTGTAAAAAAATTTGGAGTTGAAAATGATTATCTCTTCTGCTGGTATCAATAATTATCAGAACGTTGGTGCGATTAATTCTTCTGTCGTTGCTGGCACTGCAACAACCGCAGGAAGCACGACATCAGCCAGCAGCGTGGGTAGTACAAGCACCAATACGAATGCATCCGGTGTGAATGATAGTAATTTATCGCTTGCTGTGAAGCAGGCATTGGCGCAAATTAATTCTGGAAAAGATTTAACGGCCTACCTGTCGTCGGATTCTTCACAGTCGTCAGCCTCGGATTTTACAAGTAATTTATTTTCTTCTTTGCCGGGATTGTCAACTGCTTCATCGTCGGCTGCTGCAGGACAGGGAACTACGCCTGTGCAACTGGATCAGTCAAGTTCGTCATTTAAATTGCAGAACAGCATACAAAAACTCATCACGCAATTAGATAAAACGAGTTCCGGTGATGGCACATCGGATACAGCCAGTTTACAAAAATCATTTAACAATCTGATCAGTAATAGTGGTGGTAATCCTGCACAGCAGGATTTGCAGTCTTTTTTGAAATTGGTTGCAGCAAATGTTCAGGGGAGTTCCTCGATTGGTAGTTTATTTAGTGCAAGTGCTTAGGATTATCAAATTTATCGGATATGTGAGTAGATAAAAAGATAAGCAAAGGGCAAGTAAAAATTGCCTTGAATTCTTTTTAAAATATTATATAAAAATGGCTTGGCGAGTTTTTTCGCTAAGCCATTTTGCTTTCTAGAGGCGTGTTAGTTAGGATTAATGAAGAATTAAATGATGTAAAAATACAATTTATTATTGCTAATTAAATAATTATGATAAATTGTCAATTTTAGGAGGCAATATGAAAAAATTATGCGTCCTGTTTATTGTGCTTGTATTTATTTCTATTAATGTCCGTCCCGGCATTTTGTCTGGATCTGCTCTTTTTCGAGCATTAGAAAAAGACGTACGTGGCGATACAACAGATGAAGATTTGGTCAATAATCAAAGCTATGTTCTGAGTGCGTATCATTCAGTTGAAGGCGTGTTTGCCTGCGCACCTGTAAATACCAACGAAATCGAGATGAAGCAGGTTGTTCTTGGATATATGCAGCGTCATCCTGAGCAGTGGAGCAAGTCCGCGGATGTAACAATCGTTAATGCATTGATAGACGCGTGGCCTTGTAAAAGTAAATGAATTTCAAGGCACGGAGATATCGGCAATAAAAAAGTTAGTTCATATCAGTTCAGACTTGAGTCAACAACGACTGTCACGTTAACTTGTTTTCTTCTTACTCAAATTTAGCCGCCAGCGAGAATGTTAGCGACGCATCCCGATGCTGACACAATCAACCTAGTCACTACTAGCGATACCTATACTGGTCATTACTCTTACGGCATTGTCTTTGCAATCAAGATCTTCAGGTCGGGAGTCGATAAGCTGAATCAGGGATCGAAGATGGGCTTTGTTTTGTGCCAACCTCACTTCCAATGATTCGATATCAGTAATCTTCTTTTTGAGTGCCGCCATCAATTCATCATGCCTCCACGAAGAAATATCTTCTGGCAGGACTTGTTTGATTTCTTCAAGTGAAAAGCCTGCTTTTTGTGCATCATTAATAATAGCAAGCAGAGCTACCGCCTCCAGCGGATAGTCTCTGTAACCATTGGATTGGCGGCTGACAGCTTTCAATAATCCCTTTGTTTCATAAAACCGGATTGTTGATGCAGGTATGCCGCTACGTTGGGCTAATTCACCGATTTTCATAGAGACACCCCTCCATCACCTTGCATTTGATTGTCATTCTTGAGTGCGTTTAATAAAACTTTGGCCATTTTTTGACTTGTGCCTGGATTTTGACCGGTAACGATTCGGTTAATAGTGACTGTATAACTTCGAAATGGAGCCAACGATTTTTTTATATCTGGCTTTTTTGCTCTTCATTTTAATTTGCAGAGTATAGGGTACTTAATCTTTGGTCCCAGAGGTGCTTCTTCGAAGTTTGACAGTCCGAGGGGATGTTGCTGGAGCACGCTCCGTTAATGTTACTGACATCGTGGAAACAGATATTTCTTGAAAATCGACATAGTGATTATTTCAGAATAGATCGGCTTACAAAGCTCAATGCAATCAACTATAAGATTAAAGCTCACTTCAAGGTCAAGCGACTGAAGTGAAAATGAACGATAAATATATCAAAAATGCAAATCTACGGTGATATTGAATCAAGACTCTAAAATTATTTGCATTGGGGCTTGACCTTCAACTTAACTTCAAGCTTATCGTAGGGTCATTCTAACTCAGGAGATCATTATGAATCCTTTTAGTAAGCTGACTTTACCCAATGGAACTATTCTTCACAATCGCCTTGCCAAAGCAGCAATGGAGGAAAATATGGCCGACGGAAATCAGGCGCCCTCCGATGACCTGATCAGGCTATACAAATCATGGGCGGAAGGAGGTGCGGGTCTGATTATCACAGGGAATGTGATGATTGACCGCAGAGCCATGACCGGGCCTGGGGGAGTTGTTCTTGAATCAGAACAATTTGCTTCTCGTTTCAAGGATTGGGCCAAGACGGCGCGTTCCCATGGCGCACAAATCTGGATGCAGATTAATCACCCGGGGCGCCAGATGCCAGCAGCACTTGGACAGGAAACAATGGCACCTTCTGCCATAGCAATGGATCTTGGTAATTTGTCTAATCAGTTTTCCACGCCACGAGAGATGAGTGACAACGATATTGCCGACGTGAAGCGCAGGTTCGTGAGGACGGCACAGTTAGCAAAAAAATTTGGCTTCAACGGTGTAGAAATTCATGCCGCGCATGGCTATCTCATCAGCCAGTTCTTGTCGCCGCTCACCAACAAACGTGTTGACCGCTGGGGTGGTTCCCTTGAAAACCGAGCCAGGTTATTGATCGACATTGTTAAAGATATTCGCCATGCCGTAGGTAAGGACTTTGCTGTCGCCATCAAAATTAACTCAGCTGATTTTCAGCGTGGGGGATTTAGCACTAACGATGCGAAAGAAGTCGTTGCCATGCTTAACTCATTGTCAGTGGACATGATTGAACTGTCTGGAGGCAGCTATGAAGCCCCTGCAATGACTGGGCAAGCGCGCGATGGAAAGACACTTGCCCGTGAAGCGTATTTTTTGGAGTTTGCCAAGGACATCGCGACTGTGGCTGACATGCCAATCATGGTGACTGGGGGCATACGCCGTTACCAGATCGTGGAAGAGGTACTTAACAGCGGCATTGATATGCTAGGGATGGGGACTGCTCTCGCACTCAACCCCAAATTGCCTGAAGTGTGGCGTTCTGACCAGACAGCAACTGCGGTGCTGCGAACCTTTAAATGGAAAAATAAAGTGATGGCATCTGCTGCCTATATGGCAATGGTGAAATATCAGTTGCGCCGCCTTAGTAAGGGTAAGCAGACCAAGCCCAACCTGGCACCTGCTTTGGCGCTGTTGTTTCAGCAATTGGAAACCAACGTCAAAAATCGGCAGTATCGCCGCAGGATGAATAATTCCCCCATTTTGGCACGATGACTTAAGCGAAATGTGTCATAGAGCGAATCGTGATGAGTGTTGAACTCATGTAGGCAACAGTACGAACTGGTTGTTATACATAACAGGTTCGCAATCGATTTTTTAAATTAAATATTGAGGTGTACATATGAATATACATATAAAAATGGCTACGGTCGTCTTCGGATTCATCTTGAGTTCCGTCGAAACTCCTTCATGGGCTCAGAATGTAACTGCACCCAAGCAGACATTGATCAACATTGGTGGTCATGTTGTGCCAGTGGTTGCGGGTGGTTTGTATGATCGCTTCCGGTCAAACCCTCCATTATCCGTCATTGCATCCGAAGCGCCAGACGTCGATCTTAGTTGGTTCAAAAGTATCAAAAAAGAAAAAGTCGACATCGGTTTTGAGTCTTACTCACCGAATTTTTACTAGAACTCATTTCATAAATAGGGTCTGTTAACTTTTTTCGGATTATGTTAACTTTGGAGCATGACACGAAGAGAAGAATTAACCGAAGATCAATGGAGCATATTGTCTCCCTTAATTCCAGAATCG